>JBFRWB010000067.1:0-8068 GCA_051439375.1 Microcystaceae cyanobacterium | reverse complement strand
GTTTTTGCGTCCTACCCCCGAAGAATTAGCTAACCATGAGGCTGATTTTACCGTTATTGCGGTACCTGGACTACAGGGAGATCCTGAAGAAGACGGAATTCGCAGCGAAGCTTTTATTGTCCTTCATATTGCCAAACGATTAGTGATTGTGGGGGGATCTCGTTATGCAGGGGAGATGAAAAAATCGATTTTCGCCCTGATGAACTATTTTATGACGAAACAAGATGTTTTACCGATGCACGGGGCAGCAAACCTCGATAAAAACGGGAATACCGCCCTTTTCTTTGGTCTATCAGGGACTGGCAAAACCACCCTTTCTGCTGATGCGACTCGTCGCTTAATTGGAGACGATGAACATGGTTGGTCAGATGATGGCATTTTTAACTTTGAAGGGGGATGTTATGCCAAAACAATCCGTTTATCCCAAGAAAATGAACCTCAAATCTGGGAAGCTATTAAATTTGGTGCATTGTGCGAAAATGTAATCTTTGACCCCGATACAAGGGAATTAGACTACGATGACGGACATTTAACGGAAAATACCCGTGTTGCTTATCCTTTGCATTATATTGCCAATTGCGCCCAATCAGGAATGGGAAGTCATCCACAAACCATCTTTTTCTTAACGGCTGATGCGTTTGGGGTTTTACCGCCTATTGCTAAGTTAACCAAAGAACAAGCAATGTATCACTTCCTATCGGGTTATACAAGCAAGTTAGCTGGAACAGAACGGGGAATTACCACACCAAAGGTTACATTTTCCGCTTGTTTCGGTCAATGTTTCTTACCCTTATCTCCCTTAGTCTATGCTAAGATGTTGGGCGATCGCCTTGAACAGCATCCTGATACACAAGTCTATTTAGTGAACACGGGATGGTCTGGCGGAATTTATGGGATAGGTCATCGTATTGCTTTAAAATACACCAGAGCGATGATTGCGGCTGCCATTGGTGGACATTTGCATAAGGTTAAGTATCATCCCCATCCTATTTTTAAAGTCTTAGTTCCTGATGCTGTTCCTAGTGTTCCGAGTAAGATGTTAGATCCCGTTAATAGTTGGAGTGATGCTGATGCTTATCATCAGTATGCTTTGGAATTAGCAGACAGATTTATTGACAACTTCAAACAATTTGGTAACAAAGGAGAAGTTTTTGCGAGTGCGGGGCCTTGTGTAAGGTGTTAGGTATTTTAGGTGTGAGGTTTCGGGTTTCGGGTGTCAGGTATCAGGTGTGAGGTTTCGGGTGTGGGGTTTCGGGTTTCGGGTTTCAGGTAAGGGAGAAGAATCCCCCTTACTAATCACTGAAATTATTCTTATATAGTGTTTCCTAGACTTATGAGGTACACTCACCATTCCCTATTCCCCATTCCCGAAAACCAAAGACTCGCTTCCCGCACAACTATGAAAATTGCTACATATAAAGAGAAAAATTTATTTTAAATGAAAATTCTCAGGGATCTTCTGCATTTTTTGCCAATCAGCTAGAGAATAGTAAACAAAATTAGCAACCTTCTGGTTTCCTGCTTCTGTTAAATGCACATTATCTAGGAAAAGGGGCTTATCACCTTTAAAATTAGGGGAATAAAGGTTAATAAATTTAGTATTCCCTCCATAAGCTTTCACTAACTTTTGATTTGCTTGAATTAATTGCTCATACGCCTTGGGCATCATCTCTCGATATTTACGGTTTAATTGCCCTTGTATAGCTTTTTCAGGAGGGGTCAATTGTTCTGCCTCTAAACGGGTAATTTCTGGCTGCAATACCATCACAACTGGAATTCCTGCTTTGGCAGAAATCTGTAAAATTCGTTGTTGATTTCGATAATATCGTTGTACTCTTTCTTTTAACTCCGCTTCGTCCTTGGGTAACTCGATTTTTTGGCCTATTCCTTGGGAAAACTCTGCTGCTTGTGCTTGAGTCATCCAAGATTGAGCCGTTTTAATAATGGCAGATTTTTGTACCCCTTGATGAAGTCCCTGACTCAATGTGGTGGTAAAATGCCCAGACGCATTGGACAAAAACTGGTCAATTTTAGGAATATCGGCTTGCTCATAGGAGCTAGGCAAGGCTAAATCCCCATAACCATTGATTAAAACAATCATATCTGGCTGATAGGGCAGAATCTCTAAGGCTAGTTGAGCCAGTTCGTTACCTGATGTGTATCCCGGAACGGCTGCATTGATAACTTGATAGTTTCCCTGTTTAATTTTAGGGGTAAGCTTGAATAATTTCTCCCTGCTCGGTTGAAAGAAGGGAAAGATATCAGGACGATATTTGGCAGAATTGTTAGTTTGGTCTTTTACCCGTTCTTGTAGCAAATTCTCTAATTTCTGGGCAACCGTTGCTTCATTATTGCTGCTACCTGTGCCAAACGCTGTCGATCCCCCTAAAACAAAGATCCGAATGTCATTTTTATTCTTTTGTAAGGGAATGGAATCTTTTTCGCGGAAACCTTGGTCATTAATTCCATAGAAATCACTATTTTGGTTTTTGACCAACCGATAACCCACCCTTGGACTACGTTGAACAGCCAGTGTACCATCTTCTCCCAACCCATCGACGGCTTTCTCGGTTTGGGTTAGATATTGAAGTTGATAGGCGTTTTCTTGTGGCGATCGCCCTGTCACTTTTCCCTCTTTATCCGCTAAGGCCAAGAACCCTTGGGCGCATAATTCCATTAGAATGACAGCAATTGGGAGAGATAAACCGATCTTCCACCAAGGAAGGGAGCGTTTTGGTTTATTGTAGCCATAATTTCGGCTATACTGTCCGTAGGCTGGGCGACGTTTCCGTAAATTTAACATTCCATTACTCCCCGTTACTAAAAAGTTTGTTAGTTTGGCAATTACTAACATTTTCCTAAGATTAAATTCCTATTAGCTTAACTAATTTTTGTTATTTTTGAAAGGATGATGGATCAAATTTATATTAAAAAAATCCGTACTTACGGTTATATCGGCTTTTTCCCCGAAGAAAAGGTGCTTGGCCAATGGTTTGAGGTTAATTTACGCCTAACGACAGATTTATCCCTTGCAGGAAAGAGTGATCGTCTTGAGGATACGGTTAATTATGCTGAAGCGGTGTCCATCGTGCAGAAAATTGTTAGTACCGAGAAATTTGATTTAATTGAACGACTCGCACAAGCGATCGCAGATGAGGTACTAAAATTAGATAAAGTAACTCAAGTACAGGTTCAAGTGATTAAAGAACCACCCATTCCTGATTTTGATGGACAAATTGTCATTGAAATTACTCGTCCCTAATCAGTACAATATGGGAATTACTGATCAGTGATCACTGTTAACTGAATCACTGATTAAACCTACCAAGGCAACTTTGATCCATCCCAAGAAAAGAATTGTCCGCTATCAGCTAGGGTTAATTGATCAATCACAGTTAATAATTGGGAAGTTGTTCTTTCTATAGAAAACAATTTTTCGGGAGGAACATTTTTTTGAAAGGGTTTAGAAAGTTGGGTATCCGTTGTCCCCGGATGTAAAGATACCACAATTGTTTGGGGGGATCTACGTTTATACTCTAAAGAAATGGTACGCATAAACATATTTAACGCAGCTTTAGAAGCACGGTAACCATACCATCCTCCCAAATAATTATCCTCGATACTCCCGACTTTAGCGGAAATAGCAGCAAATATATTTCGTTCCTTATGCTTTAATAACGGAAGTAAATGTTTAGCTAATAAAACTGAAGCCACACTATTAACTTGAAAAGATTTTAAAAGATTATCAGGGTTGATCTGTCTTAGGCTTTTTTCGGGTTGCATCTGTTGATCATGGAGAATTCCCACACAATTAATCACCAAATGTAACTGGGAGGTTGATGTTGTAATCTCTTGAATCATATTCACAATTTCATCTTCTTCAGTGACATCAACTGATAAACAGATTAATTGGTTAGGATAGGTTTCTTTTAGTTTAAATAGTTTGGTTGCTGTTTCAGGATGACGATAGGCTGCATAAACTTTATCAAAAGAAGAATTATCTAGGAGATGTTGTACAAAGCCTAACCCAATTCCTTGACTTGCACCGACAATTAAAGCACGATGATTGGACATTGTATAAAAGAAAAAGACTAATAATATATTCGTTAGATAGATTAATCATAGCAATTCTCTTGCCTTTTGCCTCAAGCTTTTAATGTCAAACACCTTATCTTGTACTGCTATATAGACAGAGTGAGCAGATACATACAATTAATTTAGGGGTGCAGATATCTACACCCCTACAACGAAATATTTATATTGAAAGAGACAACTTCTCTCCTATGAGATTATCGAGAATCCTTCTACGAGTCGCCGAATCCTCCCCCTGAGCGATGATCGACCATACTTAGACTCGAAAAATTACCATAACCGAGATTAGGCTTTTGGTTTTTTTGGATGTCCTCTTTAATTTGGTCAAGATCAATATAGCGATCAGAGACATTAATTAGACTATCACTGGTCATAGAGCGCAGACTAACCACTTCAATTCTAGCCCCTCTATAACTCACCGCATCCGCCGCATAAGCTAAATCACCATCACCACTAACAATAACTGCGGTGTCATAAGATCCCACTAAAGCCATTAAATCTACCGCAATTTCTACATCTAAATTAGCTTTTTTTGAGCCATCGGGTAATTGGACTAAATCTTTAGCAATGACACGATAGCCATTACGACGCATCCATAATAAAAAGCCCTGTTGTTTCTCATTGGTACGATCTACACCTGTATAGAAAAAGGCTCTTAATAGGCGAGATCCCCCAGTCAAACGGTGCAAAAGTTTGGTATAATCAATTTCAATGCCTAATTGAAGAGCCGCATAAAAGAGGTTAGAACCATCGATAAAAATAGCAACTCTTCCTCGATTTTCTAATACTTGTTCGGGGGTGAATAGGGAATCGGTGTCATATTCGTCAAACATTTTTTTATCCTCGTGTATTTTAGTTATTAATAAAGAATAAGTCAACAAAAGGGTTTATCAAAAGGGATAGTGTCTAGGATAGACGCTTAAGGAACTTCTGAGGTAGGCAATTCTAACTTTTGGAAGATAGGTTTTGATTTTTTTAAATGATCATTAACAGGGAGTTTTCCCCATTGGCAGTGGATGGAAAAGGGAGCTTGTTGCTCAAGTTGGCTAAAATCATTAAAATTAAGAGTAAATCCTAGTTGTTGATAAATTTGGGTACTTAAGTCGGGGATGATTGGGGAGAGTAAATAAGCACAAAGACGAATTGATTCGAGAACAGTATAAAGAATTTCGGTGACTTCCTCTTGTTTCCCCTGCTTAAAAAGACTCCAAGGCGCACTTTCATCAATATATTTGTTACTGGCACGAACCAACGTAAACACTTCCTCACAACTTACACTTAATTGTAGCCGTTGATAAGCGTGGCTGATCCTCTCACTCAAAGAATTACCGATTTTCTTAAGGGGATGATCCATTGAAATTTGATCCCCTGTGGTGTTTAATTGACCATCGGGACAATATTTATTTAGCATTCCCAAGCTACGACTGAGTAAATTGCCTAAATCATTAGCCAAGTCAGCGTTTAAGATGTTAACAAAACGGGTTTCTTGGAAATCTCCATCTTTTCCTAGTTCAATTTCTTTGAGAAAATAATAGCGCACAGCATCTGCACTATAACGATTTACTAAGTCTAAAGGATCGAGAGTATTGCCCAAACTTTTGCCCATTTTTTGCCCGTCTTTTGTTAGAAAACCATGACCAAATACTTGGGGAGGAAGGGGAAGTTCGGCTGACATTAACATAGCTGGCCAATAAACGGCATGAAAACGTAAGATATCTTTGCCAATAAGGTGCAAATTAATCGGCCACCATTTAGCTAAGGCATTTTCAAGGGTTGGCTCTTGATCTGGCTCTAAAAGGGCAGTAACATAGCCTAAAAGGGCATCAAACCAGACATAAATCGTATGTTTCGGATCTTGTGGAATGGGAAACCCCCAAGACACATTAACACGGGAAACAGAGAAATCTTTTAATCCTTGTTGAACAAACTTGAAGACTTCATTGCGACGGCTTTCTGGTTCAATAAAGTTAGGATTTTCTTGATAAAAGGCTTCTAAAGCATCTTGATAGTTGGAAAGGCGGAAAAAATAGTTTTCTTCATCTCGCCATTCCGTCTTTTGATTGCTATGAATAGGACAACGACGATCCGCTAGCAATTCCCGTTCTTCCTTAAATTCCTCGCAACCCACACAATACCATCCTTGTTGCTGTGCGAGGTAAATATCCCCTTTATCCCATACCCGTTGCCAAAATTCTTTAACAATGGCTAAATGACGGTCATTGCTGGTACGGCTAAAGCGATCGTAACGGATATTGAGCTTTTGCCAAAGGGTGTCAAAGTGAGTAACAATCTGATCGCAGTGATCTTGAGGGGTTACGCCCTTTTCTTCAGCAGTTCGTTGGATTTTTTGACCATGTTCATCCGTTCCAGTAATTAATAATACCTCATCCCCCGTCAAACGATGAAAACGAGCGATCGCATCGGCGGCCATGGTTGTGTAGGCACTGCCGACATGGGGAACACCGTTAACATAATACAAAGGGGTTGTTAAGGCAAACTTAGGGACTTGAGTTGATAATTGTGTCATATTAATTAATCAAGGCGTTAAACGGCCTAACGTCTTGGCTGTAATTTAAAAATGATAAATCAGTTGTTTAACCGTTTCTCTTCTTAGGGTTTGGGTTGTGATGTATAACCCAGTCTTAGCAAAAGAACTGCATTCCAATCAATAAAAAGATTCTTAAAATTCCATCAAGGTCAGGGAATATTAACGAAAAGGTGTGTTCGTTCGTGCCAAAGGACTTACAATGTTAAGTAAGAGGAGAGGTAGTGAATCCGTCTCTTTTAGAGAAATGTACCCATCTTCGCTGGTTCAACGGGATGAATCATGCCTAATCCTTCCATCCTAATCATCTAAGGAGGACAAACTATGTTTAAAGTTGCTTTCTTTGCCATCTTGAACTCCCTTAGCGTTTATTGGAACGCATTTACTCTACGCTTAAGTTTAGGTCATAGCGCAATGACTGCCGCACGGTTAGCCTATTTAGAAGTCCATGTGTGAACTACTCCCGTCCGCTTGCGCACTCGACGGGAGCTTCTAACTTCATAGGGAATTGCATCTAAAAGACAAGAAATCTTACCCCCTAGACGACTTACATTCCCTCCATTAGCAGTCTCGCGCTTTTCCTAACGAGATTATCCGTAAGGCTTCATCTCTGATATTTATCGAGGCATTGATGTCACGGTCATGGGTTGTTTGACAATGTTCACAAGTCCATGTTCTGATATCAAGTGGTAAGTTATCAACTTGATTTAGACACACATTACAATTCTTAGATGAAGGAAAGAATCTATCCACCTCAATATAGGTTTTTCCTTCATTTTCTGCTTTATACTTGAGCATTTTTTATAACTTACTTCATAGCCTAACTTCTTTAGGGCTTTCACTAAATCTTATCCAGATCAATCTCTTGGCAACTTCAACACTTAGAATCATGGCGATCGCTTTTATCCCTTATCAAAGTTAGACAGATCACAGATGACTCGGTAAGGGAATAGTATCGCCTTCATCGTAAGCAGTTTCTAGCCATAATGCTTTGGCTTCATTGATATTATTCATGGTTTCTTCTAATGTTTCTCCCTGAGTCAAACACCCCTGTAAATCTTTAATTTCTGCCACATATCCCCCTTCTGATTCAGGATAAAGGGTAATAGCATAGGGTAAATTGAGATAATATTCTAAAGATTGACGGTGAGTTGATTGGTGAGCAAGTTGGGTCATTTTAACCATCCTCTAAATCTAATAATCTAAATCTAATAAAACTAGAATTTTTTGAACGTAAACTCCTTTAACTTTTTGTCCTCCCTTTTTAGGAATTGTAATTTGTCTTTTGTCAGGGTGTCGGAAAATATGATGACTTCCTTTGACTCGCTTTTCTTCAAATCCAAAGGCTTCTAGTAAATAGCGTACCTCATCAAATTTAACTTCTGGTGGTCTTCTCAGAAATTGTTCGATTAACTTTTCAAGTTTCCCCAT
>JBFRWB010000066.1:0-17291 GCA_051439375.1 Microcystaceae cyanobacterium | reverse complement strand
AATCAATCCAAATAATAGCCCCCAAAATGCTCCATCTAATGCTCCCAAACCGACTAAGTTAACAGCTTGCTTGGTTTTAGGTTTCTTTTTGCCTTCTGCCCAAGAAACAGTTGCTGCGTCTTTAATTGCAATCAAATTTTCTTTTTGTAAGGGAGTAAGTCGAGTGAGTGCTTCTTGCGCCCCCTCAGCCGTATTAAATTTCCAAACCGTCAGTGTTGCCATAAGCTTTAATAAAGATAAAGAGTACAATCCCTCTTGCAATATCATAAGTTGTATAGCAATCACAGAATGAGTTTTGAGTATGTCAGGAGTGTGAGCATCTTGCTCACTTATTCTAAAATCCTTAGCGAGCGAGACGCTCGCACTCATATATTGTTAATATTTGGTTGTTCATAAATGATTCGGTGATTGCTATAGATGTTAATTGCATCTGATAATAAATCTTTCTAACCTCTTAAACAGACATGACTAATTATGCGTCTGATTATTACACATGGACAAAAGAACAAGTTCACTTGATCAAAAACCGACGATTTGAGCAGGTTGACTGGGTTAATTTGATTGAGGAAATAGAAGACTTGGCCAATAGCCGTGAGAATGCTTTAGAAAGATACTCAGGACTTATTTTAGAACATCTTCTAAAGAATAGACTTTAAGAAGATTTAATGGTCACTTGAATATCTTTAGTTACCCATTCTGCATTAGAGTTAGGTTTTCGTCTGCAACTACGAGTTACGCTAGGAGGGTGATTTAGTTCTGCACCCATCATTGATAACATATTATTTAGGGGATTAACGGTTATTTTCTCTCCCCTCATTGTTCCTTTCTTAGCAATCTCTTCTTTTTTATGTTCTAACTCAAGATTGAGATTTCCTTTTAATTGTTGATCTTCGTCAAGGGGGGGTAAAGTTAGCCATTTAAAATTAGCCAGTCCTTTGACGGCAAATATTTTAAGTGTTTCTTCAACTTGCTCATAATTTTCTCCTTCTGGAGATGTAAACTTCAAATCAGGAAGTTCTTTTCTCTTCCCACTTCCTAACTCATAAAAAGGTTCATTGTCCTGTCCAATATCAACTTTATAAATCTCCCAAGTGGGTTCTAAATCGAGGATAGCAATATTCAGGGAACGAGAATAATGATTAGTTATACCAAATCCGACTTATAAAACCTAGTTATAAATTAGTTCACTTGAAGCCAACTATAGTAAGTTAAATCTTTGATTTTTTCCTGCATTTCTGTCGTTTCTGTCAAAATATTACATCGTTGTACTAAGACCTCCTCAATATCATCAATTGTTTCAAAGTATTCATTAACTAAGGGTTCATCCACTAATGTCCAAAGCCGTTCGGCTGGTTGTAGTTCGGGAGAATAGGGAGGGAGAAACTCTACCGTTATCCCTTCAGGAACTTCCACTTTAATCCTACTCTATGTTCATCAAAGCACCATAGTTCTATTTCCTGATTTGGATAGTCTTTTTCTAACTTTTCAATCAGTAAGGGCAGGTTTGTCTTGAATTCTTCTTGTTCCTCTTTATCTCCCTTACGATGTTTCGGCCTCGGACTCTGCCATGAGTAATTGAGCTTTGTCTTGAGTGCGTCTTACATTCCGAGGAAACCTCGGAATTACGCACTCGCTTTTAAGTAATCCCACCCCCTTTGATTCCATACCTTTTCTACTCCTCTTTCTTTCTCTATCCAACGGGCTACTTTTGAGCCTGTCCAAATTCCTCCATCTGAAGGCTTTGATTCTAAAGCGATCGCTAACTTTTTTAGTTCTTCATTGGTCAGTAATGCTCGTTTTTCTCCTCCACTCTTGGGATTTTTCTTCTTCCTATTTTTTAGACCTTCTTCTCCTAATTCATTATATTTCTTTAGGATTTCTATACCATAAACATAACTAATTCCTATGGCGATCGCACTATTTTTAATTGTCCATCCTAGAGATACCTTCCAAACTAAATGCCAACGTCTTGATTCTATTGGATCTTGACTTTGAAGATACTTATTTTTGAGTTCATTAGAACTATAGTGAGGGACTAAATGAGTCTTTCTTGGCATCTGTGTAACTAGGTAGATTATCTCCCCCATTATAACTAGGTTTTATAAGTCGGATTTGGTATTACAGCCCTACGCAAAACGGTTAGGACATTCGTGATCTCAGCAAACCCTTATGTCGCTTACATTTGACTTTTGACTTTTGCATGAGTGACTTGTGCGTAGCACTATACCTTTTGTTGGGTTTCCTTCGTCAACCCAACCTACGATGAATTTTTCCTCTCAAAATGAGAGGTTTTGTGTTTGAAGTGACAATATCCTTAATTCTGCGTTTAGCGATAAAACCAAAAAATAAAGGGAAAGCAAAAGATACTTTCCCTTTACGGTTAAAGATTTTTAAATCACTCGTTTAAAGTGTCTTGAGAAACTCAATCAGCGATCGCTTATCCTCATCTGGTAGATCCGTTCCAAACAAATGTCCATGATCTTCAATAAAATCAGGAATTGTGTTGTTTTCCAGAAGAAGGGGGGCTAACACTTTATCAGGAATTAAATCAACCAGTGATTCTAGTACCTTCGCCCCTAAATCTGAGTTTAACTTCCGTTGCAGAATACGAGGCGTTTCGCGAGGATCTAAATTAGCCAGCAGTTTGATAGGAGTCCCTTTGGGAACAGTGGTTTCAAGTTTACCCAATTCTAAGGTGGTTTCCCGATCAGTTCGCTTAATAATCTTATCCCGTTTCTCTGGCCACAATAGCTTTTCAACGGCATCATCAAAAGCTTCCATACGGCCTTTCACAGAAGGATCACTATTGAATTCACCCAACATATTATTATGCAGGAAGGGCGCACTTGACCAAAGACTAATGAGGGATGGGGTGCGATAATAGCCTGCACCTCCCGCAGCAACCTCAAATTCGATGGGTTTATCCTCATCAAAAGGATTTTCCAAGGTTAAGGTCCCCGGAGAGGGCAATTCCTTGTAAGTTTTAGAAGAGAATTGTTCCCAAATTTGGCCTTGTAACGCATTTGTCGCAACCGCACGAGCCGCATTTGTGCCAATCAGTGTAACTGGCTTACGTTGGTCGTCAGATAAGAAGTTATCCTTGAGAAAATCGTCACTAAGAACAGATTCTCGATACCATTGTTTCGCTTGCGCTGGATCAGCCGCAATTGCTGCCGATGGCAGTTTACTGGAATGGCAAGTGGCACAAGTATCAGCGAAGACAACTTTACCCCGTTCCAAAACCTGCTCATCCTTAGTTAAATAAGCCTTTCCACCCGGTGCATCCTTAAGATGATAAGGGGTAAGAGTCGCGAGGAAGGCTTCCGCATCTTCCATCCGTGCTGCCGTTTGTTGCCAACCTTCACAGTTTTTTCTGGCTTCTTCAATATCAAAGGGGGTTTGAGGGGTTCTTCCTCCTCCCAAATCATGGTTTTTCAGCCATTGATCGGAACACATCCCGATATTGACATAAACTCGTAAGGACGCACCGGGAACACCAATGGAATCTGCCCCATCCTTGAGGATATGGGGGACTTTTTGCGTTGTCCCATCATTCATCACCTCTTCTGTGGCCACTGCAACCCGCGCTTTTAAGTTAAAGATTGCATTAATCGCATTAGGATTATCAATGTGATCCGTTGCGTTTCTAGAGGTGTCAGATGTTCCCCGTGGTTGGCTTTTAATAACCTGTTTACGAAAATCTTCATCGGGAAGGTTACGGCCAAATAATCCGCCTTCATCGATGTATTGGTTACCCAATGCACCGACTATATTTTCCCATTTCGGTTCATTCAGATTAGCAGGGGGTTTGAGGGGATGAAAAGCGATATGACAAATACCACAAGAGATCCCAAAACGATAAGGGGGTTCAATCTGTGCTTGTTGTTCTCCTGCGGCATAATATTTATTAACATCCCATTTTGCTGCATCAAAGTTAGGATTAGGAAACTTGCGAACCCCCATAACACCTGCCGCATAGGGATCAGGATCACACTTATCTAGCCATAAACCATACTCATCGGGTTCTTGAGCAGCCTGACATCCGGGATCATTAACAACGCCAATTTCTTCAAACCGTTCATTGCGCTGTAAGTAGTCTTGATCTGGTGTATCAGGACGAGCATCCAGAAGACTCAAAAAATCAATTTCCCCATGGGTACGCTTGGCGACATCACGGAAAAACTTCTCGTTTCCCCCTGTCCAAAAATACCAAGTCTGTAGGCCGCGCTTTTCTGCGTCCGTTAGTTCGCCATAGTATTGAGTTGGGATATAACCGAGATAGTCGCGATCATAGTCAGGTTGGGATTTATCGTTAGGATCAGGATAAGGGGTGGGTGAGGTTGTAACTGGTGTCGTTGGCTGGGATGGGGTAACATCAACAGCGTTATTTCTCGCTTCTGCTTCTGCAATCAGTTCTCTGAGACGTTCAACAGAGGTGGGTTGATAATCATAGGGAGAGCAACCCAGAAGCATTAAAGCGAGTACCAGCACGCAAGCAAGAATGCTTAAACGTGGCTTAGTCATTGTAGTTCTCCTTCAAAAGCTTGTGCTAATTTAGCCTTTTCCCAATATTACTCGCATTCATGCCATCGTCAAGGCTATCTATAGCCCTACGGGCAAGGCAAAAGGTAAATGGTTGTATTGTTGCAATATTAAAAACCAGAATAATGGTTATCTCTACTCATCCTACAATGTATAAGTTTTATTGATCACCTTAAGTAATTTTCTCTTTAATCATGGCACAAAATTTGAGAAAATTCTGGAAAGTTTGCAAATGTTTGGGACTGTCTTCTATTCTTTTTTGTAAAGCCTCTAAATAGTATCTTTCTCTCGCATCACTGGGATTTTTTTTAGAATATGATCTGTTTTTAGCCTCAAACATCCTCCTCAAATATTCATAATGAAAGTTAGCATGATTTCTCATTCCATTATCTCCCATTAATTCTGGATCATTTTGAGACACATCATAATAAGAAATGTAGCTTAATAGAGTTTCTTCTTGGGGTTGTCTAGAGAAAATTTTTCTGTTACCTAATAACCAAGTTTCAAAACAACGATTTTGTATAATGATAATAAGTTTAGTCTTTCCTAAATTTATCTTTCTTTCTTGTATAGTGTCTTGAATATAACTTATTTTTTCATTGACTGTTTCTTCTTCTGCATCCACACAGATAACTAAATAGTCATATCTATTAATTTCTTTAATTTTATCAATTGCGTTATCCAAAGGATCATATAAAAGAGCAGGATAACCTTTCTCACTACTGATATAATAATTATTATGTGTTACCTCGTCGTGATGGTTGACTCTTTTCAGTTCAGGAATTAAATAACTTAACCATCTAGGATAAATTCTTTTTTCCGTACTGTTTCCTTCTACTAAAAAATAAATATTCATCAATCATCCCATCCTTCTTGTTCATCTTCAAAAACATTGATTAAATCAATAAATGCTTTTTGTCTTGATGGTGAAATATGAAAATCTTCTGCATTTTTTACAGTGACTTTACTTCCTTTGCGAGTGACAATTTTCCAATAAACAGGACTAATATTATTAATCACATATTGCTCAGAGTCACTATCAATTAGTATTGTACTTTCTTTCGTTTCAAAACATCCACTCCAATGATACTTAATGTTATCTACTGTAGAAAAACAAACGTTCCATTTAACTCCATTGAGGGATGCACCATTAGCTATTGCTTTCAGATGACGAATCGCTCCTAATATTCTAGTTTTACCTGCACCAGATACACCTACCAACAGATTCAGATTATCCGAAAATTCCACGGGTTCAAGTTGCCATCGATACTTTTCATCAAAATACTCTAATCTGTGGATTTCCATACTATTTTACTAGCATTGAGGTTAGTTTGTTAATTCAACACTATTTAAGGTGGGCAAAGCCCACCCTACCTTTTAATTATGCTTCATCCAAAGCAGCAATACCGGGAAGAACTTTTCCTTCAAGTAACTCTAAACTTGCGCCACCACCAGTAGAAATATGGCTCATTTTAGCAGCCACACCGACTTTTTCCACCGCAGCAACCGAGTCACCCCCACCAATAATAGTCATAGTACCTGTATCGGTAATTCCTGCTAAAGTATTAGCGATCGCTTCTGTTCCTACTGCAAATTTATCAAATTCAAAAACACCCATTGGTCCATTCCAAATCACTCCTTTACAGTCACTTAAGGCAGCTTGGAACACTTTAACAGAATCGGGTCCAATATCTAACCCCATCCAACCGTCGGGAATCTCTTCGATACTAACGGTTTTATCGTTCGCATCGGGAGCAAAATTATCTGCTATCACTACATCGGTAGGTAATAGAAAATCTACTCCTTTTTCCTTCGCTTTAGCTTCGAGGGTTTTAGCCAATTCTAATTTATCTTCTTCGACAAGAGATTTACCCACGCTTAACCCACGGGCTTTGTAGAAGGTGAAAATCATGCCACCCCCGATTAAAAGCTTGTCACACTTATCTAAGAGGGTTTCAATGACTCCAATCTTACTAGATACCTTAGAACCGCCGATAATGGCTGCAAAAGGACGCTGAGGATTATCCACCGCATTTTGTAAATATTTCAGTTCTTTTTCAATGAGATAACCTGCAACAGAGGGACTGAGATAATGGGTTACGCCTTCGGTGGAAGCATGGGCGCGGTGTGCCGTTCCAAAGGCATCATTAACATATAAATCAGCGTTTGACGCTAAAGCTTTCGCAAATTCAGGATCATTTCCTTCTTCTTCCTTATGGAAACGGAGGTTTTCCAATAAAGCAACTTGTCCATCACTCAAACCTGCGATCGCTGCTGTTACCGAATCTCCCACACAATCATCGCACATCACTACATCTTGACCCAATAACTCAGCTAAACGCTTAGAAACAGGGGTTAAGCGCATAGAATCAACCACTTTACCCTTGGGACGACCCATGTGGCTACAAAGAATGACTTTAGCCCCTTTTTTAGTTAAATCTTGAATCGTCGGTAAAGCAGCCCGAATCCGAGTATCATCGGTGATTTTACCCGAATCATCTAAGGGGACGTTAAAATCAACCCGAACTAAGACTTTTTTGCCTTTAATATCCGACTCTGATAAGTTAGCGATCGTTTTTTTAGACATAGCACGTTCCTCCTAAAATTGCTTAGTGATCTGAAAATAAAGATTAAATCAGTCTGAGATTCCTGACAAGAATGAACCGTTCTCAGCCAAAATAGAATTTAGAGAGATTCAGGTTCAGTCAGAAAAAGCCTTCAGTGCCGATTGTACAGGAGTCTGTGTCTAGGAGATACACTTAATTATGTTTAAAACCATTTTATTTCCCGTTGATCGTTCCCGTGAGTCTCAAGAATCTGCTGAGACGGTGAAAAACTTAGTAAAAACCTTTAATAGTCGCTTAGTGGTGTTATCGGTGGTTGAAAAGACGGCGACAGGCGATGATCCCCCAGAAAATGCTGCAATGAGTTCCCCAGAAGTGGTTGCACAGTTATTAGAAAGTGCTAAGTCCTATTTTGTACAACAGGGAATCACCGTTGAAACCATAGAACGCGAAGGAATGCCTTCTTTTACCATTTGTGATGTGGCTGATGAAATTGATGCAGATTTAATCGTGATGGGCTGTCGAGGGTTAGGATTAACCGAAGAAGGGGCAATTGAAAGTGTGACTAACCGCGTTATTAATTTAGCCCCTTGTGCTGTCCTAATTATTCCTTAACTGCTCAAGGTTAGGGCTGAAATCGCCCATTAACTTAACGCTAAGGTGGGCAAAGCCCACCCCAATTATTTTGTCTTTGAGGCTTAAGGTTATCTTATTCCATCAGGCTTTATCTTAGAGGATTCTTAATGCTCTTTATCCTTTATTGAGAATAGTGGGCAGAACTAGGCGAATCTAAACGCCTCATCTACTATTCACTCAATTGTAAAAACAAATTAAGTAAGGTGTTAGTTTTTTGCTAAATCTGGGAATGCTAGGAATGGTTAAAAAAAGAAGGGAGTTATAGCAAGTTAGTTGTTTAACTGCTTTGCTTTGTATCGAACTCCCCCTATCCCTACCGCATCTTAATCATCGTCAAGTGGTTCAACGTCAGGATAAATATCTGAACTGAACGCCAAATGAAGATGGTTTATGAATCCATCATAAACTCTATTTACATTATCTGTCCAATGTCAATTTTTATCCGTGATCCCAAAGGAGTCTAACCTATGACGAAAATCACTGAGCAAACCTCTCTTTCTAAGAATAAAGCTAAAACATCACAACAATGGTGGCATCGTCCACTTATTGGGGAAGGAAGTATTCTTGAAGCTCTCTTGGGTGGTACTCCTAAAGAAGAAGTGTCTGAGAATGCTGTTGTGCTGCATCGGCGAGAAATGATGGATATCAAAGTTTTTGCGAAAACTGCTAAAGTAATTGATAACGAAAAGTTCTGTAATGCGGAATTTCTCCAATTTGTGCGGGTTAAATATGCACTAGCAAAGGGTTTGGGCGAATATGGGGGACTAGGTGATGCGATGCAGCTTCTCCAAGTGGCCATTGAAGCAAAAGATAGTTTTATTTCCATTGACCAAACAGAATTGCGTTACCGTGGTTCAAAACAGCAGGATTTTTACCAATATGTGCAAACCCAACTCGAAGAAGTCACTGATAAAAATACTTTTCGAGAACATATTGCTGAGTATATTGGCGAATTAATCCCCCAAGTGAAAACTGAAGAAGGCAAAGCCGCATTATCTTCTTATAATAAGCATTTAGAGCAATTATCTGATCATCAATTAGGACTAAAACTTCTCTCGCTTTTTAAAACTTATGAACTAGCTGACTATTCAATTTTAAGAACCATTTCAGAAATGATTCAGGGTTTGCACAAAGCAGACTTAATGAATTTTAAAGGATTAGTTGCTTTAGTGATGGTGAATTATCAAGTATTTGAGAAATTAAGAAAAATTATTGGGGTATCAGCCGCACAGCACAAACCCGAAACCTATGCTTTGATGATTCAGTATATTGCCTTATCTAATCGCCATGCTATCTCTTATATGAAGTTTGATGAGCTACTGGGACTTTTGAAAAAATGGTCAAAACCCTATTTTGCCATTAAAGGTATTCGGGAAGCTCATCCTGCCGATCAATACAAACAACCTGAAGAATTTTCAGAACCGATTCCGGGGTTAGAGGTGTACCAGAAGTACAAAAAATCGCTTACCGATCCCAAAACAGGCATGGTTTATATTGACTTTGATAGTTAATTGGAAATGTTAGTTTTTAGGCAAGGCTGGGCATACTAACGATGACGAAGAAAAGAAGGGAGTAGTATATAAGCTCAATTTTCTGACTCATCCCTATCTTGTATCGGACTCCCTCTATACTCACTGCACTTGAATTATTTTTATGATTCAAGGTCAATTTTTATCTGTGATTCCAGAGGAGTCTAACTGTGACGAAAATCACTGAACAAACTTTCCCTTCTAATGATCAGACTAACGTAAGTGAAAGTTGGTGGCATCGCCCAATTACAGCCGTTCAAGAGATAATTACGTCCTTTGTGGGTGGATCTGCCAAACCAGAAATTCCTGAAGCGGTCATGATCTTGCACCAACGAGATATGATGGATCTTCGAGTCTTTGCTAAAACGGCAGAGGCTATTGATGATGAGAAGTTCTGTAATGAGGAATTTCTCCAATATGCACGCTTAAAATATTCCATTGCTAGAGGGTTAAATGGCTACGAAGGACTAGAGCATAGTATAGAGTTATTACAGGTAGCCATTGAAGCAAAAGATAGTTTTATCGCCATTGACCAAACAGAATTACGATATCGAGCGATGAGTCAACAAGAACTCTATAAATGTGTGGAAGAACAGCTAATAGAAGTCAAGAATAAGCAGACTTTTCACAAAATCGTCTTTGATAAGCTAGAGGAAGTGCTACCAAAAGTCAAAACAGAAGAAGGGAAAGAAGCCTTAGAGAAATATAGTAAGCATTTGGAGCGTTTATCCGAGCATCAATTGGGATTAAAGCTGCTATCCTTATTTAAAACCTATGAGTTAGCTGACTATTCAGTTCTACAGGTTATTTCACAAATTTTGCAAAAGCTGCGTAAACAAGACACCCTTAACGAAGCCCATTTGCTAAGAATTGTCAAAGCCAATTATCTTATCTTTGAGAAACTAAGAAAAATTATTGGTCTTTCTCCGGCTCAAAGTAGCCCAGAAACTTATACAAAGATCCTACATTACATTGCCTTATCCCATCGTCATGCGCTGTCTTACAATCAATTTGATGAACTGTTAACCGTGTTAAGACAATGGGTAAAGCCTTATCGTGTTGTAGAGCGGATTCGTAATGATCATCCTCGCAACCAGTATAAACGACCCAAAATATTTTCAGAACCCATTCCGGGGGTAGAGATTTACCAAAAGTACCAAAAATCCCTGACAGACGAGAAAACAGGGATGACTTATATCAATTTTGATAATTAAATTCAACGTGAGTTTGACAGAATTTTATTTGTGATTCCAGAGGAGTCCAACTATGACAAAAGTTACTGAACCTACTCTCCCTTTCAACCATGAGGAGCATACAAACGAAAGTTGGTGGCATCGTCCCATTAAAACCGTTGGAGGAATGATTGCACCTATTTTGGGTAAATCTGAGCAAAAAGAAATGCCTGAAGAAGTCATCTTGCTTCACACTCAGGATATGACGGATCTTCATGTTTTGGCTAAAATTGCTGAATCTATTGATGACAAGAAGTTTTGCAGTGCGGAATTTCTCCATTACATACGCTTAAAATATTTTGTGGCTAAAGAGTTAAATGGCTACGAGGGACTGAGACATAGTATCGAATTACTACAAGTAGCCATTGAAGCCAAAGATAGTTTTATTGCGATTGACCAAACAGAATTACGATATCGAGCCACCAGTCAACAAGAACTCTATCGATGTGTAGAAGAGCAGTTAAAAGCGGCTCAAGGCAAACATATTTTTCACAAAACCGTCTTGGATAAGCTAAAAGAAGTGCTACCAAAAGTTAAAACAGAAGAGGGAAAAGAGGCGTTACACAAATATGCTGAGCATCTAGAACATTTGTCTGAACATCAACTAGGATTAAAGTTACTCTCTTTATTCAAAACCTACGAATTAGCTGACTATTCAGTTTTACAAGTAATTTCTCAAATCCTGCAAAGGTTATCTAAACAAGGAAACCTTAATGAAGTACATTTGCTAAAAATTGTAAAAGCCAATTATCCGATCTTTGAGAAACTGAGAAAAATTATTGGTCTTTCTCCAGTGCAAAGTAATCCAGAAACCTATGTTAAAGTTTTGAATTATCTTGCTCTCTCCTATCGTCATGCTCTCTCTTATCATCAATTTAATGAACTGCTGAAAGTGTTAAGACAATGGGTAAAACCTTATTATGTTGTAGATGGAATCCGAAAAGAACACCCTCCTAAAGTCTATAAACAACCTAAAGCATTCTTAGAACCGATTCCGGGGTTAGAAATTTATACGAAATACAAAAAGTCTCTCACTGATCCTAAAACGGGAATGGTTTATGTTGATTTTGAGACCTAAGCTGTTCAGCATCGCACATTGGTATGTGAAGACTGCAAGGGAGTAGGGAGAGAGTTTGAGGATTTGTACTAAAATATCAAAGACCCAGTTTAAATGCGTCTTAGCTTAATACTTTTTAAGGAATCCAGAGAGGTTGATAGCCTGTTTCTAAAGCTTGAGGGGCAATCGAAATGGATTGCTTATTACTTTGATCATCTATATTAGGTAGGGGAAAACCCCAAATTTGCCCTTCAATAATAGCTTTTTGGTCATTCGTTAAAAGGTCATTACTTGAACGAGGTGTTTGGGTACTCACTTGATCAAATAATAAAGCAATGCCATCGGGAGAAAGACTTAACTGCACATTGCTATCATTGGGAAGGGCTAATAAGGGAATATCCTGACCTGTTTTTAAGTTGAGTAAAGAAAGAAAGGGTTCTTCTGTATATGACCCATTTTCTTGAGGAATTAAATCTACTTTTACACAGTAGAGATGGTTAATATTGCGAGGATCAAATTGACATTGAGAGATTGGATGAATCGTACGAAAAATATCTTTTGTTTGATTTTGTTTATCTAATAAAACCAAAGATCGAGTGTAGTCTCGATTTCGTCTTACTAATAATTGTTGGCGACCATCCAAGGTAAATCCGATTAATTGCTCATAATTAGCTAAAAATTGGGGGTTTCCACTTTCTTTTTCTAGAGGAACAATACTGACACCGTTTTCTTGAACTAGACTAACGGTTTTGCCATCAGGAGATACGAGAAATTGATCGGCAGGAAAGCCAAGGGGACGGGGATCGTTAGAGGAAGATTTTACCCAGAGTCCAATTTCAGCAGGATTTTGCCTATTTTGCCTCAAAACCACAATTGTTGTCCCATCTTTCGATAAATCAAACTTTAAATTGTCATAGTTCCCTTCTGCAAAGATTTCCTGTAGGCGGCCAGCTTCGGTAGAAGGTGTATCTACCGCTTGAGAGAGGCCGGTAGTGACAATTAGTAATTGTTGACGACTCGACTGAAGACTACGAAGATTTGGTTCGTAAGCGGAAAAGAGAATGCGATCGCCTTGAGGATAAATGGCAAAATCTGTCACTACTAGATGACGAGGTGTTAAAATCGTCTTTTTCGGTGTTTCTGTATCTGTAATATTTAATAAGATTAGTCTCCCTCTTTCTTCCCCTCGTACCCCAATATAAATAAATGCACGATCAGGTGTACCGACAACTTGGGTAAAGGGTTGACTGGGAAGGGGGGGATTTTGTTGGGCGGCAATTTCAGGTAAGCTAAATTGATAATTGCTACCGTAAATGGGTAAATCGGTTAAGGTATAGAATAACTGATTATTATGCCAGCTAATTTTTCCGTCTAAATTGGGTTCAATGGTGAGATTTTTTTCGATTTGCGATCGCTTAACAGGACGATTAAAGGTGAAGGTAAAAAATTTATCTTGAACATCTATTTTGGTATTTTCCCAACTGAAATCACTAACTTTTAGTTGAGTGGGATCACCTTGCCACCAAACCCCAATAATGCTTAACATTAATAACCCACTGATTCCAATTACCCACTTATCAAAGGCACTTAATCGATATTTGACGGCAGAGTTAGTCGAAGATTTTGTGGTCATAGGTCAATCAGAATGTAGAATGTAGAAACTGTTAACTGTTCGCTGTTAACTACTATAGAACTTTTTGCCTCTCAACTCAGGTTATCATATCTTAAGAAAACTCTCCATAAAAGGGTAAAGCGTCTGACCAATGGGGACGACTTCCCTGTTGCCAACTTTGTTCGGCTAATTCTAATAGACTAACTACCGTCTCTCCTAAGTTATCGGGCGTTTTTAGAATCGGTTGATTAATGTTAAATTTTTGTTGTTTTTCTTGCCATTGTTGCGGTGTCATAACTTGATCTTCTAAGCAAATAATTAATTCTGGGTGTGTCATTTTAACTTGATAAATTGCACCATAATTTTTCCCTTGGACAGCTTTCATTTCTACAGGAATGTAAGCGTTATCTTCATATGTATGTTGTTGTGACCATCCATAGGCCGCTAAACTGGAGATAGTAAAAAGAGGGATATTTAATTGTTGAGCAAGGGTTCTAGCAGTTACCATCCCAATACGGATGCTAGTAAAACTGCCGGGTCCTTTTGCTACTGCAATATAAGACAAATCTTGCCAAGGGTTCGGATATATAAATTCTTGCAAATATTGATGTAAATAATTAGATAGATTTCGATCCAATTGCCATGTTTTATGACAAATAATGTTTCCTTCTAGGCTTAATCCCAATCCTAATTGTCCTGTTGTTGTATGGATTCCTAAACCATATAAGGGTCGATTCATAGTAGTTGTGTCAGTCTAATCGTATTTTTTAGATCATTTTAATGATCAAGGTTAGCATTTTCTGATACTATGATAGCAGTCAATTTTCATTTAAGGGGAATTATGAGTAAATTACGCAATTGGTTAGTGGGTGCTGGCATTGCTGCGGTAGGGGCAATTGGCACAAAAAAAGCGGTTGATTACCTTAGAAACCGAGATAAAGAGGAAGAGGTTGAAGCTACTGAAGATCAAGAAGTTCAAGCCCCAACCGAAGAGGTTGCTTTTGCTGTTGTTGAACCTTCTTCTGTACAGGACTTCTTAGATAAAAGTTTTGGTGATCCCGGGCGTTATGTGCCGAATCGTTCTCCAAAGGTTTTTGAATATCAAGATGTTAATTATATGGTAATTTGGGCAGAGGATAATAAACAAAATAAAAACCAAATGTTAGCTTTTCAATATACTGATGCTGGACGGGAAATGATTGCCAGTGTGGGTTATACCCCTGACAAAACAGATTATAATTTAAAATTAGATGACACACCTTTTGTTGTTGAGGTAAATGATCAACAGATTAAGAGTGGACAAGGAGAAACTGATGGGTCAACTGATGTTGACTTAGTCCTTGGCTAAATGATTTTGCCATTTTTACAGGTTAAAATTTGATTACGAAACCTGCTATCACTATCGCAGGTTTTTTAATTTTATCCTAATTAAATTACTTATTAACTGTTGTTCCCTCTATGTTTATTAATTTTTTCAAGACATCTTCAGTCATAACAGCAATTTGATCTAATTGTTGCTTTAAGTTCTTTGCTTTCGTTTCATGATCTAATTTTCGTTTTAAAGCTTCTCTAGCTAAATCTTCTCGATTGCGTCTTAAAGATTCCTTCGCAACCTTTTGCCAACTTTTAACTTCTTTCAATTCATATTGATAACGGGGTTGTAAATCATCCCAAGCCACTTGAATACTGTTCAGTGCGTTTTTTAATAAGCGTTGCGTGTTATTATTATCAGGAATATTCAAAGCTTTTTTAATCGGTTCATATAAATGGGCTGTTTCAAAGCGAGTAATAACTGGGACAAACTCCCTAATTTGCTGACTATTACTCATTCCCGTTTTACACCAAGTCGCAAAATGTTCACAATTATTAAATAATAAGTTATATTTTTGTTCTCCTAACCGACTGATAGCGCGATTAACTACTACCGTCGCAATAAAACAAAAGCCATCTAAATAGTCCCGTTTATAAACCTTATTTTCCCATGAAAAAGTAGCGATTGAGGTTCGTTCAATCGTTTCGCTTGGTTTACGATAGTGAATCACTGTTCCATCTCCACAGTCAATTCCGTGATGTTGATAAACTCCTTGTAAATTCAGCAGGGGTCGATAAACGTAAATTTGATCGCCGAGTGCCATAATTACTGCTCCTTATTTATGATAAAGATTAATAGATTATATTCCTACAATGAGGCGGAAATTGTTATTGATTTCAGCGACCCAGATAGGATAACTTTAAGGGGAATAAACTGCATTGTTCAAATTTTATGGCCTCAAGTCAAATTCGGCTCAATATGGTTACAGGTGAATGGGTTATTTATGCACCTCGTCGAGGAAAGCGTCCCCATGATCTAGATCAATCTTTAGTAAAAAGCGATAATCCTGCTCAAAATGAGCAAGATTGTCCGTTTTGTCAACATAATCAGCAAGTTTTATCAAAGACATTAATTGAAGAGATTCCTGACAAGACAGGAGAATCATGGCAAATTAGAGTTATTGAAAATGGCTATCCTGCTTTAACGCCTCATAAAGACACAGAACGGATATCCTGCGGATTTTATCTCAAAACAGCCGCTTATGGTAGGCAAGAGGTGATTATTGAAAGTCCAAATCATTATGCAACCTTAGATACCTTACCAGTTAGTGAAGTTGAACAGGTGATTGAGGCCTACCATCGTCGCTATCTTAAGTTGATGGAAGATCCATTGATTAAAATGGTGATTATTTTCCGTAATCAGGGAAAAAAGGCGGGTGCGTCCCTACGTCATCCCCATTCTCAACTGATTGCTAGTAGTGTTGTTCCTCGTAACCGTCGTTGGCAAGATGAGGAAGCGCAGCGATATTTTGATTGTTGGGATCGTTGTTTATATTGTGACATTTTAGGGGCTGAATTACAAGCAAAGGAGCGATTAGTAGCAGAAAATGACTCATTTGTTGCTTTTGTTCCCTACGCTGCTGAAGTTTCCTATGAAGTATGGATTGTTCCTAAGCGTCATCAAGCCGATTTTGGGGATATACAACCTGAAGAGAAAAAAGCCTTTGCCGCTATTTTACGTCATATTTTACGACGAATAGCTAAAAAACTGGGTAATCCTGATTACAATTATGTCATCAACAGTGCAGTGCGCTATAAAAGCGAAGAACCTCAACTTCATTGGTACTGTCAGATTATTCCTCGTATTGGAACACCTGCTGGTTTTGAGTTAGGGTCTAGAATGAGTATTAATCCGTCTTTACCTGAAGAAAATGCAGAATTTTTAAGGTCAGACGCAGATTAATCAATCCAATCTTGATTGTAGAATTTTTGGAATAGTTTCTCCTCAATCATAGTCTTAATAATTAATTGTGATTAATTCTCCTTGTTTTTCAAATGAGGTAGTAATATGGTGGAGAATATTGACTAATTCTGTCGATTTTTTCCCTGATGCTGCTTGATATTCCAGTTTATTCTCAATGCTTGCTAAAAAGCGATCGCAGACTTCTCTTAAGGGTTCTCGGTATTCGAGGTAAATCGGTTCATAATAGGTATTTTCGGGAATAAACTTACCTCTTTGTTGTTTTAATGACCCTCTTTGAATGCTCAAGGGTTCATGATAAACCATTTCGTTGAAAACTAATGTCCCTTGACTTCCCACCACACACAAGCGTCGTTGTTTATCAGGGTTTAACCAAGAAAAATGAAGATTGGCCTCAAAGCCATTAGGATAGACTAATGTTACCCATACGGTATCGGCTAATCCTTGTGTATTAGGGGAAGCAGGGTTATTTTTATCCTTTTGTATCCAAATTTTACCTCTTGCTGAGACTTGTTGCGGTTTATCTGCTAACCATTCATTAAACATCACAACATCATGAATGGCTAGATCCCATAATACATCAATATCTTGACGAACGGGACCGAGATGGGTACGAGTTGCATAACCGTAATACAAATCTCCTAAATAACCCGATTGTAATAATTCTTTGCCTTTTTCAACCGCAGGATGGAATAAATAAGTATGATCAATAAATAACTGACAATTTTTCTGTTTTGCTAAATTAGTTAACGTCGCACATTGAGAAGGATCAAGAGCTAAGGGTTTTTCCGCTAAGACATGATGACCTAAATTTAAAGCATCTTCAA
>JBFRWB010000065.1:0-2628 GCA_051439375.1 Microcystaceae cyanobacterium | reverse complement strand
ATGTTATTGTTATTGTGCGATCGCTTTACCTTTATACTATTCATCCGTCTTTACTGAGTAAATATTCTATGGCTCTTTGCAGTTGCTCAGTTCGCTCTCTCTGCTCCTTATGACCCGCTCGCATTTCTTCAACGAAATTATCAATTCTTAGATTAGTTGCCGTGTTGATTTCAGCAAGTTCTTGAATACTTTGTCTCATTTGGTTCATACCCTGCTGCATTTGTTCCATATTTTGTTCAATACGATCTAATCGAGAAGAACGCCACCACATAACACTTACCTCTAAAGTTAACTTGTTTATACTTTGATCGTACCATAGGGCGATACTTTATTCCTTAACACCTTCGCTTTTTTATACACCTCGGTTAAGATTAATTTCAGTAAACATAACCAAAATTGTTTCTCCCCCCTCTCCCCACACTCTCCCACACCTAGATTTTGTTATCCGAACAGTATTGCGTCCCGTCGGGTCGCACCGCTTCCGACTTCATTCAAACGACCCCTACTCGTACTTAGGTTATGATGCTCTTATGACTAATTTAGAATTTGAAGTAGCTTTCCTTAACCAAGAAGGAGACATAATTGAATGTCAAAACCATTCTGCTGATTACTATCAAGAAAAATTAGCAGAAGATATCCATTTGGAGATGATAAAAATCCCTAGTGGTCATTTTTTAATGGGATCACCTCCTACAGAAGAAGGGTTTTTGCGATCGCAGAGTCCACAGCGTGAGGTTGAAATTGGCGAATTTTGGATGAGTATTTATCCTATTACTCAAGAACAATGGAAGGCTGTGGCTAAATTACCAGAAGTTGATAATTATCTGCGCCGTAACCCTTCTTACTTTGAAGGGAAAAAGCGTCCTGTCGAACAGGTTTCATGGTATGAAGCAAAGGAATTTTGCGATCGCCTTTCTCAGTTTTCGGGCAAAAAATACGAATTACCAAGTGAGGCTCAGTGGGAATACGCTTGTCGAGCAAATACAACCACTCCCTTCCATTTTGGCGAAACAATCACCACTGAATTGGCTAACTATTCAGGGGTTGACTGGGAGTATTTAGGGAAAATTTGCAGCAAGGGAAGTTATGGAAAAGGTACGCAAGGGCAAGATCGGAAAGAAACAACGCAGATTGATTATTTTAAGGTTTATAATTCCTTTGGATTAGCAGATATGCACGGAAATGTCCGAGAATGGTGTGCTGATAGTTGGCATCCTGACTATAATAACGCACCGATTAATGCTCGGCCATGGCTAATTCACGGAGATTTACACAAGCGAGTGATTCGCGGGGGATCATGGAATGGTAGTCCCCATAAATGTCGTAGTGCTTATCGTGCTAAATTTGAAGCGGAAGGAAGTTTATATGATATTGGATTTCGTGTGATTGTTAATGTTAATAATGATAAATGATTAGCTAAGGGTTATTTGTTAATAAATAATAAGCGATCGCTGTTAAAATCTTAGATAGATCATACTATTTGTTACTGAAACTAAACAACGAGTCAGTAAATCATTTTGACAATAATATCAGTAGTTCTTTTTCAAGAATGATCTACAATAGTTACACTTGTTAAAAAAATGAATCATCCTATTTACCATTTTAATCGCCTCTATCATGCTTAACAACTTTATTCCTCCCCATCGCTTTTTTCCTTATCTAAGTTGGACGGAAATTGATAGCTTACCCAATAAAGAAAATACAGTTATTATTCAACCCGTTGGCTCAATTGAACAACACGGTCCCCATTTACCTATTATCGTTGATGCTGCGATTGCAATGGGGGTCTTAGGAAAAGCCTTAGATAGCTTAGAAACCGAGATTCCTGCTTACGTATTACCTTGTTTATATTATGGCAAATCTAACGAACATTGGCATTTTTCTGGGACAATCACTCTATCAGCTACTACTTTATTACACATTTTATTAGAAGTTGCCGATAATTTATATCGGGCAGGATTTCGTAAACTAATTTTAATGAATTCCCACGGTGGACAACCTCAAATTATGGAAATTGCCGCCAGAGATATTCATCAAAAGTATCCTAATTTTTCTGTTTTCCCTCTCTTCACTTGGCGAGTTCCTAATATCGCAAAAGACTTATTAACGCCTCAAGAATTAGAGTATGGAATTCATGCAGGAGATGCAGAAACAAGCTTATTATTATCCTTATTACCTGAACAAGTAAAGATGGAAAAAGCGGTTAAAGAATATCCCCAAGGACTTCCCCAGAATAGTTTATTAAGTATGGAAGGAAAGCTTCCCTTTGCATGGTTAACCAATGAATTAAGCCAAAGTGGTGTAATAGGAGATGCAACCGTCGCCAGTAAAGAAAAAGGAGATAAACTATTAGCTTCTCTTGCTGAAAGTTGGCAACAAGTTATCAAAGATGTTTATCAATTTGAGCAACCTTTAACAGTGAATAGTTAACAGTCAGTCGCTTCGCTCCAATTCGCGCATTATGAATTCAAAATTCAAAAAATACCCCATAGCTAAAGCTAGGGGAATCCTGAAATAAGGAATTTCATCCTTTTTTTGACTCCATAGCTGAAGCTAGGGGAATCCTGTACCTTAATTGATCAATTAAAATCACTTTTTTATATTATTTTGAATTTTGAATTTTGAATT
>JBFRWB010000064.1:0-26975 GCA_051439375.1 Microcystaceae cyanobacterium | reverse complement strand
CTGGTAGCATTTAAGGTAGCTTCATTTCCTTGGATATCTGTACTTTCGTCTGTATCAGTAATTGTTCCTGCTGTAAGGTTGATATTACTTTCTCCTGAGTTTAAGTCAATTTGAGTTAAGTTATCATTTTCAGTGATAAATTGGTTTCCTGTTGTGGTGGTGTTTAAACTGTTAATGTCAGTGTTAATAGGATTATTGGTTGTCCCTAAGCTGGTAGCATTAAGGGTAGCTTCGTTTCCTTGGATATCTGTACTTTCATCTGTATCAGTAATTGTTCCTGCGGTAAGGTTAATATTACTTTCTCCTGAGTTTAGGTTAATTTGGTTTAAGTTATCGCTTTCACTGATAAATTGGTTTCCTGTTGTGGTGGTAGTTAAACTGTTAACGTTGGTCTGAAGAGGATTATCTGATGTTCCGATAGTTGAAGCTGTTATGTTTAGTGAACTTCCAGTAATAGAAGTGTTTGCACTCTGACTAATATCGATAGTGACGTTTAAGGTGATTACTCCATTATTTGTATTGATATTTTCTAAATTCAGATTATTTTTATCAGTCAATATGACATCATTGCCATTGGTGATGGTAATGGTTGTCAAATCATTATTTTCACTATCTAGAATGATGTTTGCTGTCGCATCAATGGTTAATAGACCATCAATAACAAAGCTGCTTTCACCATCATCATTTTGAGTAACATTATTGCCTTGGATAGTTAAACCAGACTCGACACTATTCACATTATCATTAAAGGTAATATCGTTGCCATTACTGTTTAAAGTGGAGTCATTACTTACTATTACTGTACCATTGTAAGATTGGCTTCCATTGGTTACAATATCAGAACCAATATTGGTTGTTCCGTTGAACGTAATTTCATTGCTGTTCTGGCTAAAAATTCCACTTCCCACTCCATTAACTGCTGTATTTTGTTCTAAAGTAAGATTGGTTAAGTTTAGTGTACCATTTTGACCATTATGAATCGCACCTCCATTACCATTAGTTGCTCTATTATTAGAAAAAGTACTGTCTTCAATAGTAATTGATTGACCTACATTGGATATACCCCCACCATTACGATTAGTTACTGTATTATTAGAAAAAATACTGTCTGTAATTATAACGGTGTTCTGACCATCATTGTTATTGAAGCTGCGAATACCACCGCCAAAACGGGAGGCTGTATTACCAGAAATGGTAGTGTTTTGAATAATAATTGTACCCCCACGATGGTTGCGAATACCACCTCCGTTAGTGGCAGCATTATTATCAGAAATTATGCTATTTTGTATGGTAACAATCCCTCCGTCATTATTAATTCCGCCTCCACGTCCCTGACCACTAAATGTTGTTATTGTCGCTTCATTATTAGCGATTACACTATTTGCAATAGTTAAGGTGGAATTGGTATTAAGTATCCCACCTCCACTTGCATTGTCTGCCGTCCCATCTCGAATTGTTAATCCATCTAGGTTAACCGTTATTTCTTCTCCTGCAATGTTAAAAACACGATTTACGTTATTCCCGCTAATAATAGTATCTTCTGCACTATTTCCATTAATTATAATGCTTTTATCAATAAATATTTCTCCTTGTGTGTAAGTTCCTGCACCGATATTTATTGTCCCACCTGACGCAGAAATATCAAGTCCATTGTCAATTAAACCTGTGCTGTTGGTTGTTTCTCCATTGGTGATATTAACCGTTGTTGCTGTCCCTGAAAGAGTCGAACCTGATGATAAACTAATGGGTGCATTTAAGTTAACAGTCGGGGAACGTAATTGGGTAGAATCATTAAAGGTAATGCTATTTGCTACAGTAATTATTCCTATTCCATCGCTGCGTCCAATGGTAATAGAATTAAAGCCATCTTGAATTGTTCCTAATTCACTACTATCAAGGTTAAATGTTTCTGTTGAATTATCTCCTAGTCCAATTGAAGTGGAAGTTGTTAAGGGTTGCAAGGTTAAATTTCCTGTTCCTTGTATTTTTGAACCACCAATACTATCTAATAAAATTTGATCTGAGGTAATAATAATATCTCGTGATGTACTAGAATTGCCAATTGTACCAGCTTGAGAACTAAAGCTATCAGAAAAACCTAGTTCAACTCCTCTATCACTATTACTACTACCTATAATATTTACTGTTCCACTGCCCTCACCCGTCCCAATATTACCCCCAATATAAATACCAATACTATTATTTGCATTCATATTTACTCCTGTTAGGGTGATAGCTCCACTTCCTGTTGCTTGAATTTCTCCACCGTCAATCGCAATTCCTTCTATTACACCTGCTCCTTGTTGTGCTTGATTAGAAAAAGCATCTCCTATTAAGGTAACGTTGCCTTCACCTCCTGTTGAGATAGAAGGTGTTCCATTTCTTAATAAAATCCCCTCTCCTGCTGTATCTCCTGCTTTACCTTTTAAAGTAATATCCCCACTGGTTGAAGTAATAGTTGCATTGTTAAGATAAATCCCGTCAAAACTTCCTGTTGTTGCTGTTTCCTCTTGATTCGCATTTAAGGTAACATTTCCACTTGTTGTGGTGATACTTGACCCTGAATTCAGAGTAATACTTCGGTCAGCATCAAATTGAACATTTCCTGTTCCTGTTGAAATATCGCTATTTATAGCAATATCCTGACCTGCATTTAAGGTTAAAGGATTATTATTAGTATTGAGAGAGCTATCAATATTAACATTCCCTACTGTTGAAGGCGATTGCAAAGTTAACGGATCATTAAAACTAACATCTCCTACCACATTAATTATCCCTGTGCCATCATTTCTTCCTATGGTAATAGAACTAAAACCATCTTGAATATTATTAATTTCTGCAGTGGTTAAATTAAGTTGACTGGTGTTACTATTATCAGCTACTCCAATTGCAATATTTTGAGTGGCTGTAGAAGGTTGTAAGGTAAGACTACCTGTCCCTTGAAGACTGCCTTCTAAAAAAGACCGATTGGCAGTTATGGTGAGATTTCCAGCCCCTGAGCTTATTGTACCAAATATCCCAATATCAGCAGCTGTAAAATCTGCATTTCCTGTCCCTACTAGAGTAATATTTCCCCCTTGAGATGTAATGTTCCCAGAACCTGTTACGATACCAAAATCATTACCGACTGCTGTTCCTGTAATGGTGATGTCTCCTCCTCCCGAATCAATAGCCCCTCCTGCGATAACTCCATCATCACTAAACCCCATTCCAACTAGGGTAATATCTCCTCCACTCGATTGAATTGTTCCTGAAGTAACCAATCCTTCTTCCTCAGATGCGCTACCATTGTTAGTCCCTGAAAGACTAATATCTCCTCCATTAGAGGTGAGGCCACCATTAATTTCTACTCCTCTTGCTGCTGTGCTAGTAATCCCCGTAATAAAAATATTGCCTCCATTACTGCTAAGATTGCTGTTAACTTGAACAGCACCACTACCATTCAAGGTAATGTCTCCTGCCCCTGTTGATGTAATGGAGGCGTTCAAAGTAATATCATTATCTGCGGTTAATGTAAAAGTAGCATCTGTCCCCCAACTAATGGCTGCACCACTTTCTTGAGTGATATTTCCTGCTTCACTTCCACCAATATTGGTCGTAATCTCAACGTTTGTTCCATTACCAAGCGTTGTATTAATATTTGATACATTAACGGAACTCTCCCCAATATTTCCCCCACCATTAGCAACAATTGTGATGTTAGTCGGGTCAATTAACCAGGTTCCAGCATTACCTAAGACACTACTAGCATCCACATCCCCCGTTACAGTCAATTGACTGCCAGAAGTTTCCACAAATCCCCCATCTCCCCCTAATAATCCCCCTTTTGCCGTAATTACGCCATCAAAGGTTGCTTCACCATCTGACCAAATAATTATCCTTCCCCCATCCCCTGAATTGGTTGCATCCGCATTCATCACCGAATCTTCATCTACCACCGTCACTGTCGCATTGGGAATTACCCCATTTCCCTGAAAATCTCCCCCAACCCGAATATCTCCTCCTCCTAATAACCCCGACGCATTCAAACTTCCATCAATAACCCCTACCGTGTCTCCTGTTACCGTAATTGTTCCCCCAACTCCTAGGGAATTAGACACATTAACCCCTCCTGATACAATGTTTGTTCCCGTATCGGTGGGAATAACTGTTCCCGACTCCGTTAAGGCAACTGTACCATCGGCATTCGCGGTTAAACCTGTATTTACTCCCTGTACCGTGGTTAAAAGGGTAGGAATATCCACCGCTTGAAAGGGTAAAATTTGACCTTGGGTATCCCTTGGAGGGTCAACTTCAATACTTAATATCTGTCCGGGTTGGGAAATTCGGATAAAACTTGACCCCGGTACGGCAGAAATAACAACATTCCCCCCCGATGCTTTTAATGTCCCCGTGTTAATAACCGTTCCCCCCATTAATGTAAGGGTATGGCCGGCTGCTACTTCTAAGTCCCCTGCATTAATAATATTCCCCGGTGTGGCTAAATCAAAGGCAAAACCAGAAGGTGTTCCCACTAATGCTTGATAATTATTACTTCCTACCGCATTAAACCATAATCCCTCGCCAAAACTGATTCCTGTGGCTGTTGTTGCTGTAAAACTCCCAGGAACATTTAAGGCCGCATCTTGACCAAATACAATTCCCGCAGGGTTCATAATGAAGAGGTTAGAATTTCCCCCTGTCACCTGAATTAAGCCATTGATAACAGAAACATCTCCTCCTACGACACGGGTTAGGATGTTTTGTACATCGGGGAGAGAGATGAAATTGGCGATTTGGTCGGCAGATAAGCCAAATTGTTGTAAACTATGGAATAAATTCGCTCCATCTCCCGAAAAAGTCCCTCCTTCAATGTTAAAGGTGTTGCCATTTATGGTTATTGTGGTGTTTGTCCCATCATTAGCAGGGGTAATGTTTTGCGTCAGTCCCGCTTGACAGACATAAGCTTGTATTAATAATGATCCTAATAAGGCTTGTCCTAGGGGTTTTACCCATCTTGATAATATTTTCATCTTGCTTAAACGGTTGGGTGAGGAAAATGTCTTTATGTTCAATTCAATGTAACACTACTACTTTAAATACTCCAAGGTGTCTTAACAAAAAGTTAATACTTCAACTCATTAATATTAGAGACTTTAACTCAGTAGAATACTAGCCAATTTTTTGAGGTATCCAATGAAACTCTCTCCTGTGAACTTGCCACTTTCTTCTCATCGAATTGTTACCTACAGTCCCGCTTATACTTTAGTGCCTACCTACGAATGCTTTAATCGCTGTAGCTATTGTAATTTTAGGAAAGATCCTCAACAAGATCAATGGTTAAGTTTAAAGGAAGCTCAAACTATCTTACAATCTTTAAACCCTAGCAAAACCACTGAGATTTTAATCTTAAGTGGTGAAGTTCATCCCTTATCTTTTCGTAGGGAACAGTGGTTTAATCATATTTATCAACTCTGTGAGTTAGCAAAAATCATGGGGTTTTATCCCCATACAAATGCAGGATGGTTAACTTTTTCGGAAATGCAACGACTTAAAACCGTTAATGTTTCAATGGGACTAATGTTAGAGCAAGTCACACCTAAATTATTAACAACAGTGCATAAAAATGCCCCTCATAAAGAGCCGAGATTACGCTTACAGCAGTTAGAATGGTCAGGTCAATTAAAAATTCCTTTTACCACAGGATTATTATTAGGAATTGGAGAAACCTTACAAGATTCTTGGGATACCTTAGAAGCCATTGAGACGATTAACAAAAGATATCATCACATCCAAGAGGTGATTATCCAACCCTATCAATTAGGAACAAAACAGATAGATAATTTCTCTTCTTTTGATCTTGCAATTTTACCTAAAATTGTTGCTAAAGCAAGGGAAATTCTTTCCCCTGAAATTGTGATTCAGATTCCCCCGAATTTAATTACTTATCCGTCTATTTTATTAGATTGTTTAACCGCAGGTGCAAGAGATTTAGGGGGAATTAGTCCTAAAGATGAAGTTAACCCTGACTATGATCATTTATCTCCTCAAACTTTGCAAGATTTATTACAAGCGTCGGGATGGAAACTTATTCCTCGTCTTCCCGTTTATCCTTGTTATTCTCAGTGATCGCTCATCAGTTAAGCTAAGACGCATTTAAACTAGGTATTATCAAACTAGCCGAAAAAGCCAATAACCCAGTATGCGATGCTTAATCCAATTAATTAGAACAGCGATAAAGCTAAAAAATAAACAAGGAAGGCTTTTATCACCTTCCTCTTAGATCAATTCATAATTTATAATTTATAGTTTACAATTCATAACTTAAAAAGTGTACCAATTGAACTGACGACTAATAAGCCTAACAGTAAACTAGGCTCAGGTACTGAGGTAGTTTCTCCTTCAAAAAAGACATTTCCTCCCAGATTAGCTTGATCAGGAGAAAGGAGGACAGCAGGAAATTCAAACAGACTATCTGCGCTAGTTGCTCCCTGAATAGAATCAAGTTTATTAACTGTTGTGGGTTCAGCCCCGAATACAAAATCAGTCCCCGTTATATCTGTCATTGCAGCCCCTACTCGGTAAAATGAGCCAGAAGTTAGATCAATACCCGAAGTCAGCGTTTCATAGCGAAAACTATCTTGTATGGGAGAAGCTGTGCCATTCTGTACAAGAACTTCACCTAATAGTGTCCCTATATCATCCCATAGACCCACTCTTACCCCACTAGACGCTTCTAAACCATCACCATCGATGTCATAAACCCCTAAAGCCGTAACAGTGGCATCTTCCGTCGCTCGAAAGCGAAATCCTTGCATATTAATAGTTCCTGCGTTAAAACCACCTGTAAAGCTTTCAATACCAGAGATAAGCGCAGCTTGTGCTTCAGAGAACCCACTTCCCGCCAATAATGCTGTAGTTGCAAAGAAGGTAGTGATGCCAATGCCAGTATAATTTGTTTTTCTGGTTGGTAAATTCATAAATACAACTTTATTTAAGAGATAAACGCCCTCATGTTATCTACAGACTTATAATGAATCAAGGAATCCCCATTTATCTTAATCAATATTTTATTTTTGGTAGAACATCCGACTTTCCATTGATCCCCCACGAACTCAATGTGATGAAAGTTTGATACACTGGGGAAGTGGAAATGCGAACCCTCGTTCCTTTTTCAATCTGCCCTAATCACACGAGAAGTGCAGGAAGTGGGATAACAGCCCGCTTTTTTTTATGGATAAAGAGGATCAGCGAATCATTGATAACTGATCACTGATAACTGATAACTGAAATGACTCATCCCCTAATTCCTCAAATTATTGAGATTGCCACACCTATCGCTGAAGAATTAACTCTAGAAGTAGTAGAAGCTGTCTTTCAAACTAATAAACGTCCACCCACCCTCAGAGTTGATATTCGTAACCCTAAACAAGATACCAGCCTTAACGACTGCGAACGAATGAGTCGGGCCCTTGAAGAAGCCTTAGATCGCCTTGATCTAATCCCCGGTGCTTATACCTTAGAAGTCTCCAGCCCCGGAACCACTCGTAAATTGAATAGTGACCGAGAATTTACTGCATTTAAAGGCTTTCCCGTGGTCGTTAAAACTTACAGTCCTTATCAAAACAAGAAAGAATGGCTAGGCAATTTACAAGGAAGAGATGAAGAAGCCATTTATCTACAACAAAAAGGAAGAGCGATCGCTTTACCCCGTCAACTCGTCGCATCGGTTCAATTAGCCCATTAATAACCCAGTATTTTACCTCAACCAAGGAGAAAATTATGTCATTAGTCACATTGCCCGGATTACAAGATATGATTGCCGAAATTAGTAAACGACACAACCTTCCTCTCACCTCAGTACAACAGGCACTCAGAGAGGCATTATTAAAGGGATATGAAAGATATCGTCGTTCTCAAAATCTAGAAAACCGTACCCCTTTTAGCGAAGAATATTTCGAGAATTTTGAAGTAGAATTAGACACCGAAGAAGAAGGGTTTCGGGTTCTCTCCACCAAAAAAATCGTTGAAGAAGTGAGCAATAAAGACCATGAAATTTCTTTAACCGAAGTACAAGCAGTGGCCGCTGAGGCTGAATTAGGAGATGAGGTTGTCTTAGATGTCACCCCTAACCAAAAAGACTTTGGACGCATGGCCGCCATCCAAACCAAACAGGTACTCTTACAGAAATTACGAGATCAACAGCGTAAACTCATTCAAGAAGAATTTACGGAGTTAGAAGGAACGGTATTAAACGGTAAGGTGATTCGTTTTGAGCGACAAAATGTAATTGCTACCGTTCAAAGTGCCTATGGCCAACCCGAAGTCGAAGCCGACTTACCGAAAAGAGAACAGTTACCCAATGATAATTACCGCGCTAACGCCACCTTTAAGGTTTATCTCAAAAAAGTCAAAGAAGGCTCTCAACGAGGTCCCCAACTGTTAATTTCGAGGGCAGCAGCTGGTCTTGTGGTTGAACTCTTTACGGTAGAAGTTCCCGAAATTGAGGAAGAAATTGTCCGGATTGTAGCAGTTTCACGGGAAGCTAACCCACCTTCGCGTTATGTGGGGCCACGAACCAAAATTGCCGTTGATACCATCGAACGGGATGTTGATCCAGTGGGAGCGTGTATTGGAGCGAGGGGATCCCGTATTCAAGCCGTTGTCAACGAATTAAGAGGAGAAAAAATAGACGTTATCCGTTGGTCGCCCGATCCTGCGACTTATATCGCAAATGCTTTAAGTCCTGCCAGAGTAGATGAAGTGGTGTTATTAAATGCAGAAGAACGCCATGCTTTGATCTTAGTTGCCAACGATCAGTTAAGTTTAGCCATTGGCAAAGAAGGGCAAAATGTGCGACTCGCCGCCCGTTTAACAGGATGGAAGATTGATATTAAAGACATTGCCCTTTATAAAGCCGAACAAGAAAAAGCCGCCCAAGCCTCAGAAGAAACAGAAGAAAACTTAGAAATAGAGACAGAGGAAAAACCTGATCTTAATTTTTAAACCTGAAACCTGAAACCTGAAACCTGAAACCCGAAACCTGAAACCCGAAACCTGACACCTGAAACCTGAAACCTGAAACCTGAAACCCGAAACCTGAAACCTAACACCAATGAAGCCCAATTACCGCCGTTGTTTAAGTTGCCGTCGAGTTGCCCCAAAAGAAGCCTTTCGCAGAATTGTCCGAGTCCATCCCTCAAGACAGGTACAATTAGATCAAGGAATGGGACGATCCGCTTATTTATGCCCCCAACTCTCTTGCCTCGAAAGAGCGCAGCAGAAAAATCGGTTGGGACGGGCTTTAAAACTACGAACTTCTGTTCCCGAACATATCTATCAAAAACTAAGGGAGGACTTAGACAAACCACCACTTGTATCAACTTAAGACCAGCAAAAAACCGTCAATAGCACCAGAATCCCGTTACCATAGAAACGATGTCTCATGTATCAACCAACCCAGCAACGCTCATTCTGGATCACTTATCAAACTTATCTTGACCTATTAGTTAGGGGGCTAGTGGATGAACAACTCGAAAGTCAGAATTTACGATTTGTCCAAAGAATTAAACTTAGAAAACAAAGAAATTATCTCAATTTGTGAGTATTTGAACATTCCAGTTAAAAGTCACAGTAGTACCATTACAGAAGACGAGGCTGAACGAATTAAGGCCACGGCAGAAAAAGACAAGTCTGGACAACTATGGGGACAAAAAGCAGCGAAAGCAAAAAAAGGAGGCGGAAAACAAGAAATTCTAGTTGTTCATCATAAGCCGAATCCTAAGCCCAAACGCACTGAGTCCAAACCAACTGTCCAAAAGCCGACTCCCCCTAATTTAGTTGCCCCCGCCATCGCTCCTAACCCTTCCCCCTCCAAAGCAACCTTGACCCCTCTTCCTACCTTACAACCGCCCGCGCCTTCCGAACCTCAACCAGTCGATCCCTCACTCAGCCAAGATCCTGAAGTCTCTGCTGAGTTTTCTAGTGATAATCAATCTGATCAGACCGAAATGCCCCAACTACTTAATCCCCCCTCCCGTTCCGCTCAAAAATCTAGTTCGAACACCCTACCTAAACCCCTTCCCAAACCGACGCTTGCCAAAAAAGATAAGGCAAAATCGAAAGATAGAGACACAGACCAAGACAAAGACAGCAATGAGAGTATTGATATTAGCCCAGTCCAGAAAAAGGAGAAAAAGGGCAAAAAAATACTAGACAAAAAAGAAGAAAAATCAGCAGACAGTATTTTCAAAAAACCCAAGAAAGCAAAATCAAAATCAAGCGAGGAGGAAATAGAACTCAAACGCCCTCTGTCGCCTAAAGCAGATGTGCCTACCCTTGCCCCTCCCCCAAGTCCCCCAGCCGTTGCCTCCGATGCCAATGATGAAGATGAGCAAGCGGATACAATTGACACTGAATTACCTCCTAGCCACAAAAAACCCAAACAGAAATTAAAACGCCCCACCTTACCAACTAGCGTAAAAAGTAAAGTCAAAAGCACTAAGTGGGAAGAAGAAGAAGAAGAAGCAAATATCAAAGAAAAAAACAATAAAAGCGGTAAAAACAAACGCCGTAAACCAATTATCGAGGATGACGATGAACTGGAAACCGCCATCAACGATAAAGTATCTACCACCAGCTTTAGCCTTTCCACGGCTCGTCCCCCCAAACCCCAATCAGAGAAACCCGTCTCATCTCCCACCAGTAAACCCAAAAAACCCCCTATCAAAGCAGGTCAAAGTCAGGCCCCTTCTCGTTCGCGAAACGAACGACGAGAACGCAAAGAACCTATCCGTCCCGAAATTATCGAATTGCAGGGTAGCCTAACCGTCAGAGAATTGGCAGACTTGATTCAAGTCCCCGAAACCGACATTATCAAACACCTGTTCTTTAAAGGGATTGCCATTAATATTACCCAAACCCTTGACCTTGATATTGCCAAGCAAGTCACAGAAGAATTTGACATTTTGGTAGAAACCCCCGAAGAAAAAGCGGCGGCTGCCAAAAGCACAGAAATGCTGGATGATGCAGACTTGGATAACCTAAAACGTCGTCCTCCTGTGGTCACTATTATGGGTCACGTGGATCACGGAAAAACCACCCTCCTTGACTCAATTCGTCAAACAAAAGTGGCTCAAGGAGAAGCGGGCGGTATTACCCAACATATCGGTGCTTATCATGTAGATGTGGAACATAACGGTGAACCCCAGCAAATTGTCTTCCTCGATACACCGGGACACGAAGCGTTTACTGCTATGCGGGCAAGGGGGGCAAAAGTAACTGACATTGCCATTCTAGTCGTGGCGGCAGATGATGGGGTACAGCCTCAAACCCGTGAAGCCATTAGCCACGCTCAAGCAGCAGAAGTTCCCCTGATTGTGGCCATTAACAAGGTAGATAAGCCAGAATCCAACCCTGATCGCATTAAACAGGAACTATCAGAACTGGGCTTAGTGACAGAAGAATGGGGCGGAGACACAACCATGGTACCCGTCAGTGCCTTAAAAGGACAAAATCTAGACGAATTACTAGAAATGATTCTTTTAGTGTCTGACTTAGAGGAAATGTCAGCCAACCCTGATCGCCTTGCTAAAGGAACGGTGATAGAAGCCCATTTAGATCGGGCAAGGGGCCCGGTTGCCACCCTTTTGGTACAAAACGGTACGTTAAGAGTGGGAGATGTAATTGTCGCAGGTGCGGTAATGGGTAAAATCCGCGCCATGATTGATGATCGGGGCAATAAAGTAGAAGAAGCCAGCCCCTCCTTTGCCGTAGAAATCCTAGGTTTAAGCGAAGTTCCCTCAGCAGGAGACGAATTCGATGTCCTAAACAGTGAAAAAGAAGCCAAAGCGATCGCCGATCAACGGTCAATGGAACAACGGGAAAGCCGTCTGCAAAAAGCCATGTCTGGCCGTCGGGTAAGTCTGAGTACCCTTTCTGCTCAAGCCGAAGAAGGAGAACTCAAAGAACTCAATTTAATCATCAAAGCAGACGTACAGGGGTCAGTAGAAGCGATTGTCGGGGCATTAGAACAACTGCCTCAAGATGAGGTGCAAATTCGTATTCTGTTGTCTTCCCCCGGTGAAGTAACAGAAACCGATGTGGATCTCGCTGCTGCGAGTGGTGCAGTCGTCATAGGATTTAACACGACCCTTGCCAGTGGTTCAAGGGGGGCCGCGGATCGCGAAGAAGTGGATATTCGCGAATACGACATCATTTATAAACTGCTGGACGATATTGAAGGGGCAATGGAAGGACTTCTTGATCCCGAAGAAGTAGAATCTGCTCTAGGGACGGCTGAAGTACGGGCTGTCTTCCCCGTGGGACGGAGTGCAGTGGCAGGTTGCTATGTGCAGTCGGGCAAAATTGTGCGTAACCGTTTAATGCGAGTACGTCGCCAAGGCAAAGTTGTCTTTAATGGGGTGATTGATTCCCTAAAACGGATGAAAGAAGATGCCAGAGAAGTCAATAGTGGCTATGAGTGTGGCATTGGTTCATCTAAGTTTGCTGATTGGCAAGAAGGCGATATTATCGAAGCCTACGAAATGGTGATGCAACGGCGCACCCTTGCAGGTAAGTAAGCGGGTTCTTGTGCAAAAATAATAAGTCATAAGTAGGGCGAGGTAACCTCGCCCGTATATCTCTGTTTTCTGAACTTCTGAACACAACCCTATTTATAACTGGGTTTTGTGAACCAGATTTGGTATGACTCCTCAAAACCCAAGACTCTGTATCTCACAACGGGAGGGAATTGCTATATTATCTTTTTTGACGGCAAACTCAAGGTAAAATAGAGATTCGGAGTCATTGTTATCTTCTCAAACAGAATCTATGAAAACCCAACCTTTGATCCCTTCAATCATTACTCCTTCAGCTTCCCCGAAGTTGCCTAGTTCTCCAAATTGGTTGGGTTTAATAGAAACTTACCGCCCTTATCTTCCCGTTAGCGAAAATACCCCCGTTGTCACCCTCTTAGAGGGAAATACCCCCTTAATTCCCGTTCCAGCTATTGCTAAAGAAATTGGTAAAGGGGTACAAGTTTATGTGAAATATGACGGTTTAAACCCCACAGGAAGCTTCAAAGATCGGGGAATGACCATGGCCATCTCTAAAGCCAAGGAAAACGGGGCAAAAGCAGTGATTTGTGCCAGTACGGGGAACACCTCAGCCGCCGCGGCTGCCTACGCAAGACGGGCAGGAATTCGTGCGCTGGTGGTCATTCCTGATGGTTATGTAGCGTTAGGAAAATTGGGACAAGCGTTGATTTATGGGGCGGAAGTGGTAGCAATTAACGGTAATTTCGACGATGCGTTAAATATTGTCCGAGAGATGGCAGACAATTACCCCGTTACCCTAGTCAATTCTGTGAATCCTTACCGTTTAGAAGGACAGAAAACCGCAGCATTTGAAATTGTAGATGTCTTAGGAGATGTCCCCGACTGGTTATGTATTCCAGTAGGGAATGCAGGGAATATTAGTGCCTATTGGATGGGTTTTTGCCAATATCATAGTATAGGTAAATGTGATCGCTTACCGAAAATGATGGGCTTTCAAGCAGCAGGGGCTGCTCCTTTCTTACAAGGGCAACCCGTTACTAACCCAGAAACTATTGCAACGGCGATTCGTATCGGAAACCCTGCAAATTGGGATAAAGCATGGGGGGCAAAAGAATCCAGTCAAGGGGCGTTTAATTCGGTAACAGATGAGGAGATTTTAGCCGCTTATCGTCTATTAGCTTCAGAAGAAGGAATATTTTGTGAACCTGCATCGGCTGCATCCGTCGCAGGATTGTTAAAAGTAAAAGATCAAGTTCCCCATGAATCAACCATTGTTTGTGTGTTAACAGGGAATGGCTTAAAAGATCCTGATTGTGCGGTTAATAATAGTAATAATCAAGTTAAATCGGGCATTAAAGCCGAATTAGACGAGGTGGCTAAAGTTGTAGGGTTTTAGGAATTTACAATTCATCTCACCCTTGGTTTTATAAATCATTAAGACTGGCTATAATATTTCTTAATATTTTCTCTAATCTGTCAGTCTGTGATATCCATGAAAAGTACCTTTCTTAATCACCTTAACAGTCCTCAACGTCCTGTCCTTGTCTTTGATGGCGCAATGGGAACATCTATTCAAAGCCAGAATTTAACGGCTGAGGACTTTGGTGGCGCAGAATACGAAGGATGTAACGAGTATCTGGTACATACTAAACCAGATGCCATTAAGAAGGTACATCAAGGCTTTTTAGATGCAGGTGCAGATGTAATTGAAACCGATACCTTTGGGGGAACATCCCTTGTCTTAGCAGAATATGATCTTGCAGATAAAGCCTATTACTTGAATAAAAGTGCAGCAGAATTAGCAAAAAGCGTTGCTACTGAATATTCTACTCCCGAAAAGCCCAGATTTGTGGCAGGTTCAATGGGGCCGGGAACGAAATTACCCACCTTGGGACATATTGATTTTGATACCCTGAGAAACGCATACATTGAACAAGCAGAAGGATTGTATGATGGAGGGGCTGACTTATTTATTGTGGAAACTTGTCAGGATGTTCTACAAATTAAAGCCGCTTTAAACGCTATTGAAGAAGTTTTTAAGAAGAAAGGAAATCGTATTGCCATTATGGTTTCAGTAACCATGGAAACCATGGGAACAATGTTAGTGGGAACAGAAATGAGTGCAGCGTTGGCAATTTTAGAACCCTACAACATTGATATTTTAGGACTTAACTGTGCCACGGGTCCTGACTTGATGAAAGATCATGTTAGATATTTATCAGAAAATTCTCCTTTCGTTCTTTCTTGTATTCCTAATGCTGGCTTACCTGAAAACGTTGGTGGACAAGCCCATTATCGCCTCACTCCCCTTGAATTAAAAATGGCTTTAATGCACTTTATCGAAGATTTAGGGGTACAAATTATCGGCGGTTGTTGTGGGACTCGGCCAGATCATATTAAGGCATTAGCAGAATTAACGCAAGATTTAACCCCTAAAGAAAGAGAGTATCATTACGAACCTTCGGCTGCTTCTATTTACAGCACTCAGCCTTATATTCAAGATAACTCTTTCCTCATTGTTGGGGAACGATTAAACGCCAGTGGGTCAAAGAAATGTCGTACCCTACTTAATGAGGAAGACTGGGATAGTTTGGTTTCCTTAGCAAAAACTCAGGTAAAAGAAGGCGCACATATCTTAGATGTTAACGTGGATTATGTGGGACGAGATGGGGAACGAGATATGCACGAACTGGCGTCTCGTTTGGTTAATAATGTCACCCTTCCTTTGATGTTAGATTCTACTGAATGGACAAAAATGGAAGCAGGGTTAAAAGTCGCAGGAGGGAAATGTATTCTTAACTCCACTAACTATGAAGATGGAGAAGAAAGATTCTTGAAAGTGTTAGAATTAGCCAAAAAATATGGTGCAGGGGTAGTGGTTGGAACGATTGATGAAGACGGAATGGGACGTACGGCGGATAAGAAATTTGAAATTGCTAAACGTGCCTACAATGCAGCATTAGACTACGGAATTTCACCCCATGAAATCTTTTTTGATCCCCTTGCACTTCCTATTTCTACGGGGATAGAAGAAGACCGAGAAAACGGAAAAGCCACAATAGAATCAATTCGTCGCATTCGTCAAGAACTACCTTATTGTCATATTTTATTGGGAATTTCTAATATTTCATTCGGCTTAAACCCTGCTGCACGACAAGTCTTAAACTCGGTATTCTTACACGAATCAATGGACGTGGGATTAGATGGGGCAATTGTTAGCGCAAGTAAGATTTTACCCCTTGCTAAGATTGAAGAAGAACCGCTAAAAGTTTGTCGTGATTTAATCTATGATTTACGGGAATTTAATGGGGATATATGCACTTATGATCCTTTAACTAAATTAACCGAACTATTCGCAGGGAAAACCACTAAGAAAGATGCTTCTAAAGTGGCTAGTTTACCCATTGAAAAACGGTTAAAACAACATATCATTGATGGGGAACGAATAGGACTAGAAGATGCACTCGAAATAGCAATGAAACAATATCCGCCCCTTGATATTATTAACACCTATCTTCTAGATGGAATGAAGGTGGTGGGAGAATTATTTGGTTCGGGACAAATGCAGTTACCCTTTGTTTTACAATCTGCTCAAACTATGAAGGCTGCGGTTGCTTATTTAGAACCCTTTATGGAGAAAGATGAAGCCGATGCTGATAGCGGTAAAGGTAAATTTATCATTGCTACGGTTAAAGGAGATGTCCATGATATTGGTAAGAACTTAGTTGATATTATTCTTTCTAATAATGGGTATAAAGTGATTAATCTAGGCATTAAACAACCCGTTGAGAATATCATTCAAGCCTACGAAGAACACAATGCTGATTGTATCGCAATGAGTGGGTTACTGGTTAAATCAACTGCGTTTATGAAGGATAATCTAGAGGAATTTAACCAACGGGGTATCACTGTTCCTGTTATTCTAGGTGGTGCAGCTTTAACGCCTAAATTCGTCTATGAAGATTGTCAAAACGCCTATAAAGGTAAAGTCGTTTACGGAAAAGATGCCTTTGCAGACTTACACTTTATGGACAAATTAATGCCCGCAAAATCTTCTGAAGACTGGGATGATTTTCAAGGATTCTTAGGAGACTTTAACAACAATAATAGCTTATTCCAAGAAGAACGAGCAGAAAAAGCAGTAGAAAAAAGTGCCAGCAATGGGAACGGAAAAGTTAAGTCTGGTGAACCGCAAATCATTGATACTAAACGCTCAGAAGCCGTTGAACTTCTCCAACCTCCCACTCCTCCTTTCTGGGGAACAAAAATCTTAGAACCCGAAACCTTTGATTTAACTGAAATTTTCTGGTATCTAGATTTACAGGCGTTGATTGCAGGTCAATGGCAATTCCGTAAGCCCCAAGGACAATCACGGGAAGAATATGACCAGTTTTTGCAAAAAAAAGTTTATCCTATTTTAGAGGAATGGAAAGCAAAAGTTATTCAAGATAACCTATTACATCCTACGGTTATTTATGGTTATTTCCCCTGTCAGTCTGAAGGAAACACTTTAATGGTTTATAACCCCGAAGATGTCACCCCAGAGAATAAATTACCTGAGAATGCACAACCAATCTGGAAAGTTGAATTTCCCCGTCAAAAGTCTGGCCGACGTTTGTGTATCGCAGACTTCTTTGCACCGAAAGAATCAGGTTTAATAGATGTTTTCCCAATGCAAGCAGTAACAGTCGGTGAAATTGCCACAGAATATGCTCAAAAGCTCTTTTCTGGCGACGATTACACTAACTATCTCTATTATCATGGTATGGCTGTTCAAACGGCTGAAGCCTTAGCAGAATGGACTCACACCAAAATTCGCCGAGACTTAGGATTTGGAGACAAAGATCCCGATAATATCAGAGAAATGCTGCAACAGCACTATCAAGGGTCCCGTTACAGCTTCGGATATCCTGCTTGTCCCAATATCAAAGATCAGTATAAACAATTGGATTTATTAGGCTGCGATCGCATTAAAATGTATATGGATGAAAGTGAGCAAATTTATCCTGAACAGTCAACCACTGCGATTATTGCTCATCATCCTGTTGCTAAATACTTTAGTGCTTAACATTATCGTAACTAATGCACAATTAAGCTATAATGCCCACAGAGCAACAATTATTAAAGTCCCTAATCCTCTGTCAAATGCTTTCCAACTTCTATCAACCCATTCAACTAATTCGGTATGATGAAATAAGGAAGGAAATATTTATCATCGCAGGGGAATTAGGGAAGATTGAAATCACCATTTTTGAACAAGGACAATGGAGATATGATGTCACCGAGACCTAATTTCAAATCAATGAGTCTTTATGAACTCAAACAATACGTTTTATCCCATCGAGATGATCAAGAAGCATGGCGAGAATTTACGGAACGTGAAAGACCTAATGCTATTTATTTTGACACGGATATTCCCCTATCTGAACAAAAAGAAAGATTACAAAAACTTCTTCAAGGTGATCATTAAAGCTGACTATAAATAAGAACATTTTTTATAATAATCAAGTTACATTTCGTTTAATTAAATTTATATGACTAATTCAAAACCCAAAAATCAGCTTTCTTTTGCTAGAGAAACTTTAGAGGTAATTACTGTAAGTCACAAAGTAAGTTCTCCAAGTAACGAACAAGAACTTAGAGTTACTTCATCACCTTTACGAACATTGCCAAACAAGTATAAAAAGAATAACTTAGACTATGACACTTATGCTCACATATACCGATGTATATCTATTTTACAAGAACATATTCTTTACTTTGAAATCAATAAAATTAATGAAGATGGAATAGTTGAAGACTTAAGTAAAATAAGAGATATTTTCAAGTTAATGTTAGATGAGGGATTAAATAAGTTATTGGTTACTTATAGGTTATTTGAAAAATTTCCAGAAATTGAAGAAAAACTGCGTCAAGATCCTAAGCAACGCAATATACATGGTTCACTATGTAAATATCCAAAAGATAAATGGTTTTCTTTTCCCTTAGAAGAAGTTAAATCCTATATCTCAGTTTTAAGAAATATAGAAAGTCGTTATCCCAAATATGAAATCACTGACGAAGAAATTGAAGAATATCGAACAACCATCAATGAGTTGATTGAAGCCATCAAAAATGCTAATCTTCCACCAGATATGAAAGCTAAAATCTTGAGAAATCTCTTAGAGATTAAGCAAATGCTAGATAATATTTATGCGTTTAGTCGAGAAGACATTGAGAAAGAAATCATTTATAGTTATTATTCATGGAGTCAACTCGATGAAAGTCACGAAGTGATTCGAGAAAATAAACCAAAATTTTTACAATTAGCTCAAGATGTTATGAAAAATATTGTTAGTAAAATCAAAGATCCTAGTTTTCTTGCCGAAACAGCATTAAGAGCGATTTTAGGAACAGAAATAGGAGAAGGAGTCAAACAGCTACCTGACATCATAGATAAATTTTTACCGCCTAAATAAAGGTTCATACTAGAAAAATATCTGTTAAAATAACTAAACAAATAAACGCATCTAAAACCTCATGTCTTCTAAAAATGTTAAAAATCTCCACTGAACATCACCAAAAAATATTTCAACAAGCTGAAAAGACTTATCCTGAAGAGTGCTGTGGTCTTCTTTTAGGAACAATAGAATATAATATGGGGTGGATTAAAGACATTCATCCTACTCCTAATAGTTGGACACCTGATGATCAAACCCTACTTAACGATCACACTGAAAAAGAATTAAGTCGTCATAACCGCTTTAGCATTGACCCTAAATATTTGCTACAAGTCCAAAAAGAAGCAAGAAATCGTCAACTAAATATTATTGGAGTTTATCATTCCCATCCTGATCATAACGCAATTCCCTCCCCTTTTGATCAGGCGATCGCATGGCAAACTTATTACTATATTATTGTTTCCGTTCGACAAGGACAAGGGCAAGATTTGTTATGCTGGCAATTAGATGATCACCATCAATTTCAATCAGTAGAAATGGTAATGTCAGTGATCAGTGATTAGTTATGAGTATCTCTTGCTTTGGACAGAGGCTTGAAATATTTCACACTAGATAAACGTTTAAACGCTATTATTACTATGAGCGATTCATCCTTAGAGAATAATCCTTGTTTTGAGCAACAATTTCAATGTCCCATTCAATTTGTTATCGGAATTTTGGGTAATAAATGGTCTGTTTTGGTACTCAAAGAACTATTTATCAGCGATCGCCGTACCAATGAATTATTAAAAGCGTTACCCGGAATTAGTACAAAAACCTTAACAATTCGTTTGCGAGAATTAGAATCTCATGGTTTAGTAGAAAGACGAGTTTATGCAGAAGTTCCCCCTCGTGTTGAATATCATCTTACGCCTAAAGGAAAAGAAATTCAGCCCGTAATTGCTACTATGTACCAAGTAGGGTCAAAATGGTTAAATCAGGAGACTTGTGCTTGTCCGTTACAGTAATATATTGGATAAAGAACAATTACCTCTAGTGAAAAAGGTTATACCTTAAAATAATATAAACTATTTTCCCATTCAATGATAAAAAATTCTAAACGCCCAACTTAGGTTATGATGAGTTCAATAAAATATTTTAAGTGTTATGTTGCAATCATTTCGCATACCCTTTCTAGGATTTATCTTAAGTTTCTCGTTCATAATGATAGGATGTACTGCCTCAACGGAAACAGCAACCTATCAGCCTTTAGCGTTAAGCGAGGTGCAAGGGGAATTGACAGGAGATGATCCAAAAGCGATCACATTGGCATTATTTGGCATGAAAGAACCCGTTGAAGGGCAATTTAGCGAAGAAGTCACTGTTGTTGCATCAGAAGGCTTTAAACGGACATTATTGTTGACTCAGATGAATTTACCCGATGATTCTGTTAAAGGAATTCGCTATAATTTGAATTTTGAATTTGATCAAAGTCAAGGAAAATGGCAATTAGTCTCAGGTGGCCGTCAATTTTCTTGTTATCGAGGTGACAACCCCAATGAGTGGACAACGGAACTTTGCCCTTAATTACCAAATCAATCTTAAATCTAAGATAAAATTCAGTAAAACATCTTCTCCTGATAAGCTATTGGGATGCTCTAATATTTCTACTTCTTTTTCTTGTCGGTAAATCTCGACTTGCTTCTCTTTTCGATTAATTAACCATCCTAATTTTGTGCCATTTTCTAGATATTCTTGCATTTTTTCTTGTAAGGGTTTTAATCTGTCACTCGGAGAGCGTAATTCAATATTAACCATTATTTATTGCTACCTCATAATTAATCGCTACTAAATCAATTTTAACACACAGTTCAAATGAGATTTGAGAATTGTCTAGACTGCAAAAATCTGATTAACGGTTAATTTCAAGTTTGAAAAAAGGGTCGATTTAATTTCTTGATTATCTTGATATTCACTTACTTCATAAAATCCTGATTCTAATAATAAGACAGCAACTTTCTTATCTTGAGGATCAATAATCCAATATTCAGGAATTTCTATAACTGCATATTCTGACCGTTTATAGCGATAATCATCATCTGCATTACTAGGACTAACAATTTCTATTGCTAACAGGGGGGGCGTTTCTAAAACAGCCGTTGTCATGTTTCTGAGTGCTTGACATTGTTCGGCTGATAAGACCATTAAATCGGGAATTCTTGATTTATTTTTTGCTGTTCTTACTCCCACATTAGCAGGTGTAACTTTCCATTCATGTTGAAGCTTCTTAATTTCTTCTTTTAAGATATCATAGATGAGCATCAAGATTAAAGTGTGAAAACCACTGGCTGTCGGCATGAGTTTTAATTCTCCATTCACCAATTCATATTTGTTATCTGTGCCATCGTCATAGGCAAGATATTCTTCAAACGTGTAATTTTTTTGCGTTACTTGAACCATGGTCTGATAACCTCTTAAATCATTGCATTGTAAACTATTTTACCCTCTTGGCAAAGCATATAGTTTAAGTTCCCACTCTTCAAAAGGCGGACTAACTTCATAAGTTTCGTCCACAAATCTTCTAATAAAATCAGTTGCTCTTTTCTGTGCATAATCAGGATTAGTTACCACTCCATTTTCATCTAATTCTATGACATTTATGAGAATGGCATAGGCTTGTTCAATTACACTTGGATTCTCGCCATATAATTCTAGGTAGTGTATACCCTCTAAGTAACAATGTGTTCCGCTTGCCATAAAATAGGCAAAGGTTCTTACTAGACCTGATACACTACTGCTAATTTTCATGATGAATTATGAATAGATTAATAACTTTTTCAAAGGTTGTGATAGCAAAGGGGAGGTCAATTTCTGTGATCGCTTGTTGAAGAAGTTTAGTCATCTTAAATCTAGAGAATTTAAAAATGCTTGTTTCATTTTATCTCAAATTACAATAAATAAGGTGAATTACACTTCGTTAATGAGAGCATCAGTAGAGCGGATTAGCATAGTGTAATCCACCGAAAACCAGTAACTATCATCAAAAAGTGATAGGTTTGAATGGAAATAAGTCAAGTTTGGTGCATTACACTTCATTTTCTTAAGATACTAAAAGCTCTCGAATTGTTTTTTCTGGCATAGATCGGCGGAAGTCTAGAATTTCAATTAAAACTAATTTATTTTGCTCAGAATAATGCAATATGGTGTTGTCTTCCTGTTCTGCATAAGCAATTGGATCATTGGAAAGTTCAATTAGTAAAACATCAACATCTTTACTATAGGTCATTTTTTTCATAACGGGTTCTCCTTGCAGGATAAAGGGTAATGATTAAGATAAAAGCAGCAAATTCTCGATAAATAACTCGGATAACTAAGTTTTCGTTAAGGTTTTTTTGAGCAAGTGTTTTAGTATCTTCTTGGTTTTCTATTTTATCAGGATTAATAACTGCTTCGATAATAAATTGTTCTGTAATTGTCATTCCATGATGATCTAATATCTCTATTTTATCTAGAGAGTGTTGGCTAAAGGGAATCTCTTTCATGTAAAGTTCTCCTCAGCAACTGCTTACCAAATTTGCAGAGTTTTTGCCACATTTTTCTTTTAATTAATCTACGATCATTATAACTGAGTTAGTGATAAGTTTGAGTAGAGATAAATTGAATAATGTTTGTTTCATTTTATCTCAAATTACAGCAAATAAGGTGATCAGGCAAATTTTATTTATTGTTGGATTTAGCTACAATGTAGGATGTGAAGCACAAGAGCGCAACATATATTCTTTCTAAGATTATTACAAAAATGCCAAATTACCGAAGATTATATCTATCTGGAGGGACATATTTTATTACCCAAGTCACTTACCATCGCCAAAAATGGTTTTGTACGGAAATTGGACGAAAAGCGTTAAGGGAAGCGATAGAAAAAGTCAGAGAAAAATATCCATTTTCTATTGATGCTTTTGTGTTGTTACCTGATCATTTTCATTGTCTTTGGACATTACCTGAACAGGATAAAAATATATCAACTAGATTACGATTAATCAGAACTTATATCACTAAACATTATCTGGATCAATTGGGGGTTGATCAAGCGGTTTCTTTATCAAGACAAAAGCGAGGAGAAAGCAATCTTTGGCAACGTCGTTTTTGGAAACATGGTATTAGAGATGAACGAGATTTTGCTTTACATTGTGATTATATTCATTATAATCCAGTGCGTCATGGGTTATGCAATTCACCTCAAGATTGGCCTTATTCGAGTCTTCATCGTTCAATTTTAGAAGGGGTTTATCCTCCCGATTGGGGAAGAAATGATAAGATAGAAATCCCCAAAGATATTGGTGAAGAATAACACCTGTAGGGTGGATTAGCATAGCGTAATCCACCGAAAACCAATAATAATTAGCAAAAAAAGGATAGTTTGGACGGAAAGAAGTTAAGTTTGGTGCATTACACTTCGTTAATGCACCCTACGAGATCAGCGATCGCACTTTCTCACTAACTATAATATATTCATAAAGCATTGTATTAACTTTTACTCCCTTTTTATTGCTTGGAGAATTTTTAGATGGCATCACTTTACTACTTAATGCACGTTCATAGGTTACTAAATGACCAAATCCATTTTGCTCAAACTTTTCTGCAATAAACTGATCAGTAGGCAACTGTACTCTTTTAACTGTTCTATTACCAACCAAATAGATTATCCTGCCACCTTTTTTAACACTTGAAGCAATTTCTTTAATAGAAGTTTCTAGGTCGTAGTAGAATGAAGATACTTGTAAAGCTCTATTAAAATCTTCTTTGGCAATTGCATTTATATAATCATCTATAATTCCCTTGGCATATAATTCTTTTGTTTTTTTCCCTCCCATTAAACGGCTATCAATTTTTCTTGCATCATCAATTCCCATCCATTCATTAGATAAGGTAGAAAATTGACCATAAGCAACCGTCGTCCTGCTATCTCCATAGGGGGGGCTAGTTAAAACAATATCAAACTTTTTATTTGGCAGATTAAATGATCCATGTTTGATAATAATTTTTATGTTTTCTCGTAATTTTGGTAAGTAATAATCAATATAAATAGAGATAGTTTTCTCTAATTTTTTGAAGAAAATATTAATAACATCAGGATTAAAAGTTAGCATATCTTCAGATTTCATTCGATATAGCTTAAATTCATTGTTCCTTGTGTAAGAACATTCTCTAATCGTCTCTGAATAAGGTACTAAAACAAAATTGCGAATTTCATCTTTTTTGATTTGACAAATAAAATATCTTAAAACATTTAACTTATGGGAAACCTTTTTAGAAAACCAGTAACTAACATTGGTTATATTAGGGAATGCAAACTTCAAGTTATTTTTATCATTTTCAAGAAAAGCAAAAATCTTTTTGCGTAACTCCGTTTGAATTTCTTTTAATTCTTCGATTGAGACTTTAGTAAATTTAGCTTTAGAAATTAATACAGCTAACGGATTCATGTCAAATCCATACATCTCATCAATTCCCACATCTAATGCTGATGCAAATGAAGACCCAGAACCACAATAAGGATCTAATAAGCTTCCTTGGCTAATATCTAGTTTTTTCAATAAAAATATGCCAATTTGTGGAAGCATGGTAGCAGGATATTTGTGCAAATTGGGATATAAGGTTGAATATGATTGATTGACAAAATCTAAACTATTTTCTCTTGTTCTTTCGTATTTAATCATAATAAGTCCTCTACTGAATTAAATAAATTGGGCAAACTGCTTTCATAAGTTCTAAATCCAGTTCCACGATTTCTAGCTCTTGTTCCTTGATCATGTAATCTTAAATCAACCAACAAATCACCCTTAATAAAAAGATCCTTAAGGAGTTCTACTTTAGTTCCTTTCATTAATTGCGCTCTATAAAAATGAAAATATTCTACTCCATCTCGTTCTTCAGTATGTGCAGATATAAACAACATAGCCGGAATCTTCTGAATAAATCTTTCCGCGATATTTGACAGTTCCCAAGTAGCAATAATTTCACCTGATGTATGCTGTACGCATATCGTTCTATCATTTACGTTTAGAAATAATCCTGCGCTATTAGGAGTTAAAGACATTGTGTAATACATACCTAGTCTGCCGTTTTGGTCAAGACTACCATATTTTTTAACTGCTTCTAACGGATTAATTTGCCAAGCTTTTCTATTGAATGTAAATAAGGTAATCATACTATTGACATTATCTCTATGTGTTTTTATTTCAATTCCATCAATATCTGGCAAAGCTAGATTGTTTTCCTTTAAACCTAACTCTGTTTCAAATGTGTAACCAATTCCTGTTGAACTTTTTCGCTTAGAACGAATAAATCCTTTTTGATTAAGAATTCTAAATTTTTCTGTAAATTCGTCTAAATTCATGAAAACTCCTTTAGTTTTTCAACAATAAATAATTAAAGAAAGAATTCTAAGGTGAGCCTTAAAAAGCCCACCCTAAGTATAACTTAAGCCCCACCTCTGAGCTTATCTAAGACCGTGCGATCCTCTAAAGTAGAAGTATCACCCGAAATTTCTTGACCTGCTGCTAAATTACGCAATAAACGACGCATAATCTTACCAGAACGGGTTTTCGGCATCGCATCGGTAAAGCGTATTTCACCCGGACGTGCAATTGCTCCAATTTCCCCGACAACGTGCTGTTTTAACTCAGCCATCAACTCATCACTGGGTTGATAATGCCCTTCTAGGGTGATAAAAGCGCAAATCTCTTCGCCTTTCAACTCATCAGGTTTACCTACTACTGCTGCTTCTGCTACCGCAGGATGAGACACTAAAGCAGATTCTACCTCCATCGTACCTAAACGATGTCCAGAAATACTAATAACATCATCCACACGACCCATTACCCAAAAATAGCCATCTTGGTCTTTTCTTGCCCCATCTCCAGCGAAATAATACCATTGATCACCGTGGGGTTGAATATGCTCCCAATAGGTACTACGGAAGCGTTGATCATTTCCATAGACGGTGCGTAACATACTCGGCCAAGGATGTTTAACCACTAAGTAACCCCCTTCATTTGCACCCACAGAATTACCGTCTAAATCGACAATATCAGCTACAATACCGGGAAATGGACGGGTAGCTGACCCCGGCTTCGTCGGAGTTGCACCGGGCAAAGGCGTAAGCATGACACCTCCCGTTTCCGTTTGCCACCATGTATCGACAATGGGACATTTTTCGCCACCAATTACCCGATGATACCACATCCAAGCTTCAGGATTAATCGGTTCGCCTACCGTACCTAAGAGACGTAAAGAGGAGAGATCACGAGCATTGGGAATCTCATCTCCCATTTTAATAAATGCACGAATCGCAGTTGGTGCAGTATAAAAGATATTAACGCCATATTTCTCCACTACGTCCCAAAAACACCCTGGATTGGACGGACGGGGTACTCCTTCATACATTAGCGAGGTTGCACCATTGGAGAGGGGACCATAAACAATATAGCTATGTCCTGTAATCCAACCTACATCTGCCGTACACCAATAAACATCGTTATCTTTAAGGTCAAAAATCCATTTTGTCGTCATGTGGGTATAAAGATTATAACCGCCAGTGGTATGAACGACTCCTTTTGGTTTTCCCGTGCTACCACTGGTATAGAGGATAAAGAGCATATCCTCGCTATCCATCGGTTCAGCAGGACAGTCGGCGGATACGGTTGGCTGTAGCTCATGCCACCAATAATCACGCCCATCTACCATTTTAACCGTTTCTTTGGTTCTTTCTACCACTAAAACTTTTTCAACCGATGGCGCACCATGTTCTAAGGCTAAATCAACTTGCTCTTTTAAGGCAATCGTCTTATCTTTGCGAAAACCGCCATCTGCTGTGATCACTAGCTTGGCTTCAGCGTCTTCTAGGCGATCTTTGCGGGCTTCTGCACTAAATCCACCAAATACCACACTATGGGGCGCACCGATTCTAGCACAGGCTAACATGGCGATCGCCGCTTCAGGTATCATGGGCATATAG
>JBFRWB010000063.1:0-32845 GCA_051439375.1 Microcystaceae cyanobacterium | reverse complement strand
ACAAATTGAGGCTGAAATTGCAGCAGAAGAATTAGAGTATCAAAGTTTACAAAACAAGTTAGGATAATTATTCAATGAGTCAAATTAGTTTATATTTAGATGAGGATATTTTACAACGTTCTTTAGTTAAAGCGTTACGCAATGCTAATATAGACATCTTCACAACCGCAGAAGCGAATAATTTAAGCTGTCCTGATGAACAACAATTAATCTAGTCAACTCAACAAAAACGGGCTATTTATACCTTTAATGTCGGTGATTTTTGCCGTTTGCATCAGGCTTATATACACCAAGGACGAAATCATACGGGTATTATTATTGGAAAACAAACTTATTCTATTGGGGAGCAAATGAAAGGTTTTTTAAATTTAATTGAACAGATGACAGCAGAAGATATGGTTAATCAAGTAGTTTTTCTGGGGAATTATATTAGAGAATTAAGGTAACATCCGCAGTTCATATTTTTCAGATAATTTTTGATGATAACAGAAGATAGCTTGTAGGGTGTGTTCCCTTAAACGATTTTAACTTTTAAAGTATCCTCTATTTGGGAACGCACCAGCTATTGTTTAGCTTTCAGTCTGTTTAAACTTTCGGTGCATTACGCTACCACTAATGCACACTACTAAAATGAATCTAGTCTAGATATATCAATGCTTGCAGCTATTTTTCTTAGAAAATCTGAGAAAGTTTCTCAGAAAATCTTAGATAATATTTCCTTGACCTTTTTTTACAAAATAAAAGCTACCATCCTATAACCGTAGGGAAGGTGGACATAAAAGCCCACCCTACTAATAAATTAAACGACGCTAAAAACAATCACAAACCCTAACACCGCCGCAAAGACAATCAGGGCATAAAACTGCGCTCGTCCGTTTTCAAGGTATTTTAAGCCTTCTCCACTGACAATGGTGGCTAACCCTGTTAAATTCACCGCCCCATCAATCACACGATAGTCAACCTCCATAATTTGACGGGCTAACCGACGACATCCCATTACAAAAACACTATTGTAAAGGTCATCGAAATACCACTTATTGAGAGAGAATTGATAGAGTGCAGGATATTTATCTGCGATCGCTTTGGGGTCGATTTTATGACTTAGATACATCAAAGAAGCGAGAGTAATCCCAATTAAGGCAATCCCCACCGAATTACCGGCCATAATTAAGAATTCTGTCCAGTCAAAGTGTGCTACTTCTTCTAACACTTCCCCAGGGGCATAAATTAACCCTTCAAAGCGGTTATTCCAAGGCATCCCTACTAAACCAATTACAGTGGAAGGAATGGCTAAAACCAGCAAAGGTAGCGTCATGGTAATGGGAGACTCATGGGGTTCGCTACTATGACCGTGATCATCTGTATCATGATCTAATTCTTTGACATCCATTGCACCGGGGCCAAAGGAAAGGAGTTGCTTTTGAATCTCTGTGTCATTCCCTTTAAATTCCCCTTCAAAGGTCATAAAATACATTCGGAACATATAAAAAGCAGTTAACCCTGCCGTTCCCCATCCTACGACCCATAATAAGGGATTTGCTTGGAATGCTAACCCTAATATCTCATCTTTTGACCAAAAACCAGCAAAGGGAGGAATCCCACAGATGGCTAAGGTACCCACAAGGAAACAGAAAGAGGTAATGGGCATATATTTGCGTAAACCCCCCATTAAGCGCATATCTTGAGCTAAATCAGGGTTATGTCCTACCACATCTTCCATGCCATGAATGACAGAACCAGAACAAAGGAATAACATGGCTTTAAAATAAGCATGGGTCATTAGGTGGAATAATCCTGCGGTATATGCCCCAATTCCCATAGCCATGACCATATAGCCTAATTGGGAAATGGTAGAGTAAGCTAACCCCTTCTTAATGTCATTCTGGGTTAAAGCAATTGTCGCCCCTAAGAAAGAGGTAAACGCCCCTGTCCATGCAATAACCGTCATTACTGAGGGAATATTCTCAAAAACAGGGTACATTCTCGCCACTAAAAATACTCCTGCTGCAACCATCGTCGCTGCGTGGATAAGGGCAGAAATCGGCGTGGGACCCTCCATCGCATCAGGTAGCCAGACATGAAGGGGAAATTGGGCTGATTTGGCCACTGGACCCAAGAATACTAAGATAGCAAAGAGAATTGCTAAGGCAGGAGCGATCGCACCAGAGTTGACTAACCCTTCGAGTCTTTCCCCCATCACATCGAATTCAAAGCTTCCCGTTGCCCAATATAAGCCAAGCATCCCTAAAAGTAAGCCAAAATCACCGACGCGGTTGGTTACAAAGGCTTTTTGGCAAGCTTCCGCCGCCGCAGGGCGATCAAACCAGAAACCAATAAGGAGATAGGAACACATCCCTACCAATTCCCAAAAGACGTAAACCTGCACTAAATTCGGGCTAATGACTAAGCCCAACATGGAAGAACTAAAAATGCTTAAATAGGCGTAAAATCGCACATAACCAGCATCATGCGCCATATAACCATCGGTGTAGATCATTACCAAAAAGGCAACAGTGGTAACAATGACACACATTAAAGCACTGAGTTGATCAATGGAATAACCCATTTGTAGGTGAAAATTCCCAGCCGAGGCCCATTCAAACATCTGTTGATAAACTTCGTGGCCTTGAAGTTGACTCCACAATAGGGCAAAGGAGAGAACCATTGATGCACCCAATAGGGAGACAATAAAGACTGAATTGACTTGTCTGAGGCGATTTGTCGCTTCATTAAAGGAGATAAGCCCAGATCCGACTACCATTGCTCCAATTAAGGGGAGAACGGGGATCAGCCAAGCATATTGATAAAGTGAGTCCATACTATTTTTTGGCTAGTTATTCGTACTTCTTTACATATATTAGTTGAGGTCTGCAAGAAGGGAACATGATCTCTTTATAAGGGAATTGTAACTGGTGTATGCGTTCTGGTGACCGAGGCTTCTGCCTTTTTTAAAGTCACCTTAACGATAGATAAAAAGTCATTATCATTATAGTATTGTATCTTTTGCAAACCCTCTAAATCATCTATGTGGACTCAAATTGCCCAACAAATTGCCCAAGTTACCCAAACTGATTTTATCGTAGAAAATTATCGCTCAGTTAGTGGCGGTTGTATTAACCAAGGTTATTCACTTACGGGACTAGGAAAAACCTATTTTGTCAAAGTTAATGATCCTTCTCAGGTAGAAATGTTTGCAGCAGAAGCGTTAGGCTTAAAACAGATATTTGCAACAAATACGATTCGAGTTCCTAAACCGATTTGTAGCGGTGCAACGGAACGATTTAGTTATATTGTTTTAGAGTGGGTAGAATTAGGGCGATCGCAGAAAAATTCATGGCAAGAAATGGGTAAACAATTAGCACAAATGCACAAAATTGATTTGGTTTCTCAATTTGGTTGGGATCGTAATAATACCATTGGTTCAACCCCTCAACTAAACCCTTGGGCAGATAATTGGGCAGATTTTTTTGCTGAATCTCGCATTGGTTATCAATTAAATTTAGCCAAAAGACGAGGAGGAAATTTTATTGATATTGGTAATTTTGTTGAGGTAGTTCGTGATAGTTTAAAAGAGAGAAAACCTCATCCTTCTTTGGTACATGGGGATCTTTGGTCAGGAAATGCTTCTCTAACACAAAAAGGTGAACCGATTATTTTCGATCCAGCAACTTATTATGGAGATCATGAGGTAGATTTAGCAATGACAGAATTATTTGGTGGGTTTTCTAGTCAATTTTATCAGGGATATGAATCAGTTTTTCCTCTTGATCAAGGCTATAGTAAACGTAAAGTTTTATACAATCTTTATCACATTTTAAACCATTTTAATCTATTTGGTGGTGGCTACGAATCCCAAGCATTACGAATGATGAAACAGGTTGAAAGGATATAATTATGACATAAGAGGCGATTTCATTGATGCAATTGAATCCATTGTCTGAATGCTTTCATTGTTTTATTTCTCCCTTCTATTTTTACCTGTTGTAATGCTTGGGGAATTTTATCTTTAATGGGGAGGTTGGTAAAATGAGGACTCCCTTCAACAACTTTGTATTGTCCTTTTTCTAAAATATTTATTTGTAAATTCCCTTTCTCAAATCGCCATAACTCAGGAACACCTAACTGAGCATAAATCTCAGGATGAGTGCGAGAAGTGACATCAATTTCTAAGGCTAAATCTGGGGGTGGATCAATGGTTAAGTCAATTCGCTCTTTCCCTCTAATTCTTCTAATAAAACTTTAATAAAATCTCCAATGTTTTCTTTATTACTTTCATGTTCAGGCAAAGGAGTCATGATTTCTAAGGTATGATAAGAATAAGCAATTTTTGAACAGCGATGTTCTCCCAATTCAAGAAGGATGTTTTCAAATTCTGACCAAGTTATGTTCTTTAATCGCAAGGTTTGTCCTTGAGGAATTTCTAATCGGTTTAATTCTAATAGCATTGTTTCAGTTTCTCATTAATAAAGTCACGATAACATAAAAATTGTCCTAGATGCTTGTGATGATCGCTTATGGGATAAGACTTCTAGGGATTTTTCTCAGAAAATCTGAGAAACTTTCTCAGAAAATCTTAGATAAAATTAAATACTTATGTCAGGTGCGGTGCGCCACTCTGAACCTTGTTTCCTTCCCCAAATGAAGGCTTTCTGGTAACACTCATTGCTAGAATGGAGATCGAATCTTGACAATCTCAACAATACAACGATTTCTGTTACCATAACTTCCTATGACTACCCAATATGAAGCCGTAATCGGCCTTGAAACCCATTGTCAACTCAATACTGCAAGTAAAATTTTTTGTAACTGTTCCACTTCATTTGATAGCCCACCCAATACGAACGTTTGTCCCATTTGTTTAGGCTATCCCGGCGTTTTACCCGTATTGAATCAAGAAGTATTAGCTTCTGCGGTGAAATTAGGACTAGCCATTAACGGTAAAATTGCAGAGTATAGTAAGTTTGACAGAAAACAATACTTTTATCCTGATCTTCCTAAAAATTATCAAATTTCTCAGTTTGATCTTCCCATTGTCGAACATGGAGAATTAGAAATTGAGCTAGTTGATAAGAAAACCTCAGAAGTTAGCCAGAAAACGATCGGAATTACCCGTTTACACATGGAGGAAGACGCAGGAAAGCTAGTTCACGCAGGAAGCGATCGCCTTGCGGGATCAACCCATTCCCTTGTCGATTTTAATCGAACAGGTGTTCCTTTATTGGAGATTGTTTCTGAACCCGATCTGCGAACAGGACAAGAAGCAGCTGAATATGCTCAAGAACTGCGGCGTATGGTACGATATTTAGGCATTAGCGACGGTAATATGCAGGAAGGCTCATTACGATGTGATGTTAACATTTCTGTGCGGCCAGTGGGTCAAAAGGAATTTGGGACTAAGGTAGAGATCAAAAATATGAACTCCTTTAGTGCGATTCAAAAAGCGATTGAGTATGAAATTGAGCGACAGATAGAAGCCATTGAAGAAGGAGAGAAAATTCGTCAAGAAACCCGTCTTTGGGATGAAAATAAACAAATTACTGTCAGTATGCGGAGTAAGGAAGGTTCAAGCGATTACCGTTATTTTCCTGAACCTGATTTACCACCGTTAGAGGTGACTAAAGACCAATTAAAGGCATTTAAAGAGCAATTACCCGAACTTCCTGCCGCAAAACGCCACCGTTATCAAGCAGAATTCGGTTTATCTGCTTATGATGCAAGGGTATTAACCGATGATCGGGATGTGGCCGAATATTTTGAAACAGCGATCGCAGATGGGGCAAGTCCCAAATTAGTGGCAAACTGGGTAACACAGGACATTGCGGCTTATCTCAATAGTAATCCTGATCTTTCTATTACTACCTTACCGCTCAATGCGCCTATGTTGGCTGAATTGGTCAATTTAATCGACAAAGGAACAATTAGTGGGAAGATTGCTAAGGAAATTCTCCCTGAATTGTTAGAAAAAGGCGGTTCACCTAAGAAATTAGTTGAAAAGAAAGGAATGACCCAAATTTCTGATAGTGGGGAGTTAGAAAAAATTATTGAAGAGATCCTTGCTGCTAACCCCAATGAGGTTGAAAAATATAAAGGGGGGAAAACTAAGTTAAAAGGCTTCTTTGTGGGACAAACGATGAAAAAGACCAGTGGACGAGCAGATCCGAAGTTAACTAATCAATTAGTCGAAAAATTACTGAATCAGTAGGTTTTTACAGGTACTAAGTATTAAGTAGGGGCGGGTTTTTAATTAAATTTCGTGCTTTCTTAGCAATAAAATTGATAAACTCGCCTTTTATCAGCCATTTCCTTCTCCTCAGTCTTCACTTTTTTTAGTCATTTCTGTAATTGGATCAAGATAAATTATCAATAATATCAACAATTGTAATTTTGAGAAAAGGAATGTCCTTTTGAATGACTTTCCCAAGAATTTCTAAGTCAACTTGCCAATATTTATGAGAAATTTTATCTCTCATTCCTGCCATTTTTTCCAAGGAATATTAGCGGATTTATTTTTGATATTATTTTGTATCTCCGCTAGTTTTTCAGTTTTTTGGTTTAACATAATCTGAATCATGAATTGTTTAGGAATCTAACGCAGGTTAAATTTTAACAACCTGAATTATAGCATATTTAAGGAATTGTAGGTTGGGCAAGCATAGGTTACTTAACTGACCAAAATTGAGCGAATTTCTGCTAAAGGTAAGGAGTAAAAATAGTTTTTTTGAAATTGTTCTTCTGATAATTGTTCTTGTAATTGTTTTCGCAGTTGATGAACAGTAGGTTTAAGGTTTTGGGTATATTGAACTGATAAAGATGACTTTTTAATATTTAATGTGAAACCTGAAGCAATTAAACAATCTAAAGCTGTTTTAAAGGTCTTATCACTGAGTCCTAATTCCTGTTTGAATTGATCTAATAAGATTGTTTTTTGGGTACGACTGAGATATTTAGCGATACCAATTAATTTTTGCCAAATTTCTGAGGTTGATAATTTAAAAGGTTGATAGACTAAGGCTAAAGATTGATTGTTACTTATTGCTTGTTGATAAGCTTTTCGTAATTCATTCCAATCTGTAGGACAATCTTCAAGATAATAGAAAGATGGTGCTTTCATATTATCTATTACTTGATCACGTCCATCAATGACATCTACAGTGGAAGTAGCAGAAGATGAAAGTAAACTTTCTTGATGGGGACGCACATCAATGATACGCACTTCGTACTTTTTATCATAAGTATTAAAATCTAACTCAACAATTACATCACAGGTTTTATTTTCAGGTAATTCATCTTGAGAATGTCCCCACCATACCCCAGAAAATCCTTGTTTAACGGTTTTATCCCAGAGTAAAAAACGAGTTCTTAAATATTGCACTTTTTTACTTTTAAAATCCTCAATATTTTTATTACGAACCTCATTAACCCAACAATTTTTAATTAATAATTTAGGAACAGGATTTCCCATTCCACAGGGTTCTAATAATTTTAGTTCCCGAAACAAAGAATAGCCTAATTCTGCAACAGTTACTTGTAAATCTGCTTCTACCGTAGCCTGTAGTTGATCTAATTGACCTAATTTTGTACGCAATTTTTGATTAATTCCTTCTTGAAATAAAGGTAAATTATCAATTGGTAAACTTAACCCTGCAGCAAAAGGATGTCCCCCAAAACGGTGCAGTAAATGTGCTTGGGAAGCGACTAATTCATAAAGATCAATTTGATTAACTGAACGAGCCGAACCTCTCGCTAATTGTACCTCATTATTGGCTGTGTTTTCTAACGCTGATGTCGTTAATAAAATAGTCGGTCTGCCATATTCTTGGGCAATTTGTCCAGCTACTAATCCTAATACCCCACTTTGCCATTGTTCATTTACTAAAACGATAACAAACGTCGTTGATAAATCTAAATCACTTAACTTCTTTTTCACATCTTCAGTCACTTTTTTTTGTAATCCTTTACGCCGACTATTGGCCAATTCCGTTTCTAACGCTAAAGCTTGACAACGTTTAGGATCTCTACTGGTTAATAATTCTACCCCAAAATTAGCGTCCCCATGAATTCGACTGACTGCATTAATTCGCGGTCCAATTCCAAACGAAATATCAGTCACTCTATCCCCACTTTTACGACATAATTTTAACAATTCACCTACCCCAATACGAGTTGGATTTTTGCTTTGTTTCTTTAACTGTTCGAGTCCTTTTTGTGCTAAATAACGACAATCTCCTTGTAAAGCGACTAAATCAGCAATTAACCCAATTGCCACTAAATCGAGTAAAGTTTCTAAGGGTTTTTCTGGAATAGTTGGCAGTTTATTGTACAATCCTTCTACTAATTTATAAGCTACTGCAACCCCAGACAGATGATATAAAGGATGATGGGCTGCAAAATAACGAGGATTAATAATAGAGACCACAGTTGGACGATCTTCAGGTAAAGTATGATGATCGGTAATAATAATATCAATGCCTAAATTATTAGCATACTTAATCTCTTCTAAATTAGTGCTTCCCGTATCGCAAGTAACGATTAATTTTGTTTCCGACACAGCTAATTTGTCAATCCCTGCTATATTTAAACCATGGGATTCTGTAAAACGATTGGGAATATAATAATCAAGTTGTAAATAAGGCGTAAAAAATTGTCCTAACCCTTCCCACAAAACACTGGTAGAAGTCACACCATCTGCATCAAAATCCCCCCAAATTGTTACTTTCTCTTTATCTCGATAAGCTTTTATCAACCGTTGAGTGGCTCTTTTCATTTCTTGACCAAACGCAGAGGCAGGGGTAGATTGATAGACAGCCGCATTAAGAAAAGGCGCAACTTTTTCAGGATCTTTAATCCCTCGTTGCCATAATAATTGTGCTAAATAATTCCCATCACTAGAGAAGTTTTCCCCTTGCATTTGTGTAACAGCAACCGCAACTTGATAAACACTTTCCTTAAAAATAGTGGGTAAAATAACTTCGGGTTTTAACTGCCATTGAGTCTGAGTCATAGATAAATCGGTGAAAATAAATTAAAAACAAGAGATAGAAGTGACAGGAGAATTAATAACAAAATCTAATTCTTTCTCAAAGAAAATCTAACCTTTATTATTTATAATTTATCCTTTATAATTGACATAGCACCCCTATCCCCACCTAATTTTAAGGCAAGCCTTCACCTCATGTCCCAACTTGATCTTCGCCAAACCCCCGTCACCCAAACCAAACGTATCGCTAAACCCCAACACCATAGCGATAGCGCACTGGGTCTTGTTTCTACCAAGAGTTTTCCTGCTATTGTAGGAACAGCCGATATGATGCTAAAATCCGCCGATGTAACCATGGTGGGTTATGAAAAAATTGGCAGTGGTTATTGTACGGCGATTGTAAGAGGGAAAGTCGCAAATGTGCGTTTAGCGGTGGCAGAAGGGGCTAAAACAGCCGAACAGTTTGGACAATTGGTCTCTCAATTGGTAATTCCTCGTCCTATGCCCAATTTAGAAGCGGTTTTCCCCATTGGTAGCCATTTAGTAGAAATTGCTCAACAACAACGGGGTTATAGTCGTCTCAGTAATCGTTCAATTGGCCTGTTGGAAACTAGAGGTTTCCCAGCCATGGTGGGGGCAGCAGATGCCATGTTAAAGTCGGCTGATGTACAGTTAGCGTCTTATGAAACCGTTGGGGATGGGTTGTGTACAGCGATTATTCGGGGATCTGTGGCGAATGTAGCGGTAGCAATTGAAGTCGGAATGCAGGAAGCAGAAAGAATTGGAGAACTTCACGCCGTTATGGTTATTCCTCGCCTCTTAGAAGACTTAGAACATACCTTACCCGTAGCCAGTTGTTGGTTAGATCAACCAGAGGCTTTACCCATCCTAATGCCAAAAACAGAGAAAGAGAAAGAAGTGGTGGCCTTACCGGCTTCGGAGAGTCAGTCTTTACCCCTCAAACGAATTCGCGAACGAGAAGAAATTTTGTAGTAAAGTTTTTCAATAAAAAAAGGGTAGGTATTAACCCACCCTAATCCAAATTAATCAGTTTATTCTCTTATTCCCAAATTTGACAGGATAAATCCCCTGATTTTTGAGACAATCGAATATTTTCCTCATAATCAACAGGACAGTCAATGACAACAGGAACGTCTTGTTCTAAAGCTTCTTTGAGAACAGGTGTCAAATCCGCAACAGATTCTACACGATAGCCTTTTAATCCCATACTTTCAGCAAATTTAACAAAATCAGGGTTGCTAAACTTAATAAACGCTGATTCGCCAAATTGATTGATTTGTTTCCATTCAATCAAACCATAGCCATTATCATTGAAAATTAGTGTAACAAAAGGTGTTCCCACTCGTAAGGCAGTTTCCAACTCCTGACAGTTCATCATAAAACCACCATCCCCTGTCACTGCTACCACTTTTTTCTCGGGATGAACCAGTTTAGCAGCGATCGCACCGGGAATTGCAATGCCCATGGCGGCAAAACCGTTAGAAATTAGGCAAGTATTGGGGCAATCTGAATGATAATGCCGTGCCATCCACATTTTATGCGCACCAACATCGGAAATGACAATATCCTCTGGTCCCATCACCTGACGCAAATCGTAGATCAATTTTTGGGGTTTCACGGGAAATCCTTCGTCATTGGCATAAAACTCATATTCTGTCCGCAGTTCAGACCGTAATTTTGCCGCATGAGGAACAGGCTTACTACTGCGGTCCGTTCGTTTAAGAATATCCATTAATGAGTCAGTGATATCCCCTACCACTTCCACCAAAGGAATGTAACTGCTATCGATTTCAGCCGGTTCAAGGCCAATGTGAATGACAGGAACATCTCCGTTAGGATTCCATTTTTTCGGGGAATATTCGATTAAATCGTAGCCAATGGCAATAATCAGGTCACTTTTCTCAAAGGCACAGGTAATCAAGTCTCGTTGTTGTAGTCCCACCGTCCACAAAGCTAAGGGATGGGTATAAGGGATAATTCCTTTACCCATAAAGCTATTCGCCACGGGAATATTAAGGGTTGTCGCAAATTCCGTTAAAGCCTCGGCTGCACCGGCTCGGATTGCCCCATTACCCGTTAAAATCAAAGGATTATCCGCTTTCGCAATGGCGATCGCTGCTGCATTTAAACTACGAAATGAGGCGTAGGTTTTTTCCCGTCCATCTCGGTGTAAGGGTTGACCTTCAACGGGCATGGCAGCGATATTTTCAGGTAAATCGATGTGAACCGCTCCCGGTTTCTCAGATTTGGCGATTTTAAACCCTTTTCTGATAATTTCTGGGGTATTGCTTGGCCGAACAATCTGCTTATTCCATTTCGTGACCGGGGCAAACATGGCGACTAAGTCCAAATATTGGTGAGATTCGATGTGCATACGATCCGTTCCCACCTGACCCGTAATTGCCACTAAAGGCGCACCATCTAGGTTAGCATCCGCTACCCCAGTCATTAAATTGGTTGCCCCTGGACCCAAGGTAGAAAGACAAACCCCCGGTTCTCCTGTTAAGCGTCCATAAACATCCGCCATAAACGCAGCCCCCTGTTCATGGCGTGTGGTGATGAATTGGATGGTAGAATCTTTAAGGGCTTCTAGGATGTGAAGGTTTTCTTCACCGGGAAGTCCGAAGACATACTTCACCCCCTCATTTTCCAAGCATCGAACTAATAATTCTGCGGTGTTCATTTCCCCCATGGTACTGACCCCCCAAACATGGTGTATTTTTGTTATTGATAGGATGGAGACGGTATTTCTGCAAAAATCGAGCCAGATTTAAGTTATAAACGGTCTAGATAACACAAACCTAGGTATCCTAAGAAAGAACACCCTGAGTTGTTTAAGTTATCTGGAATTGTCCACTGTCAATTCTTGAGAAATTAAATTTTTATGATCCTTTCTCTACTGTAGCGAATTTCAGTAACCTTAAGATCAGAATTTAACGAAATAGTCGGGGTTTTTCACTTCTTGATAAGTTCCTTGACCACGACTCACGTTAAAATGGAGGTCAGCCTAAAGAAATTGTGCCATGAAACCTACCTTTAAAACGCCCCTTGCTTGGGATCAAGCCAATTTATTGATGCAGCCAATTTTATTGCGAGTCATCGATAATTTACGCAAGGAGTTAGAAGCCTCAGACTGGCAAGGGACTTATCAAGAAGTGAAAAACCCCATACCGGGCTATCATCTTAATTTAACCCAAAATAACCAATCTGTGACGGTTGATATTTGGCAACTTTGCTTTAAAATTTGTTTTCTCGACTATACTCCTTCTCTCTTTATTGATACATCTTTTCCTGACGAAATAAAAGCAGAGGAAGTAGAAGTTGATACTCGCTTAATTGATGAGTCAGGAGAAATTGATTGGCAAAATTTGGAAACAAAAACTAAACGCCAAATTACCTTTCTTTTTGCTAGTTTACCTCAATCATAGACCATAATGATCCAATCTCTTAAAGACATTCAACAACAATCTAGTGCGATTTTTGAACAAGATTCGTCAATTCCTATTACTTTCGGTAATGATGAACAGGTTTCTACTTTATTAACAACAAGTGTTCTTATCTGCGATCGCAGTCATTGGGGACTCCTTCAACTGACAGGAAAGGATAGATTTCGCTTTTTACATAACCAAACAACGAATAATATCGATGTCTTAAAAGCAGGAGAGGGATGTGATACTGTTTTTGTTAATTCAACGGGGAGAACCCTCGATTTAGCCACTGCTTATGTTAGAGATGAAGAGATTTGGGTGTTAGTGTCGCCTAAACGTCGTACTTTCCTAATGGAATGGATGGATCGCTATTTATTTCCGATGGATAAAGTAGAATTAAAAGATATTAGCGAAGAAAAGGCTATTTTTACTTTAATCAGTCAGAAATCGACCGAAATTATCAATAAAATCGGTGGTGACAATTTAATTGCTCTTCCCCATGGCTCACATAAAGAGATAATCATAGAAGAAATAACCGTAACAATAGGGATAGGAAGTGGTTTAAATACCTTTGGATATAATTTAATTGTTGACTCAAAGGATGCTGCTAAATTGTGGTTACTCCTAATTAATTTGGGAGTAATTCCCATAGGAGAAACTGCTTGGAAAACCCTTTCTATTCATCAAGGCCGTCCAATGGTAGATCGAGAATTAACGGAAGATTATAATCCTTTAGAAGCTGGATTATGGGACGCTATTTCTTTTGATAAAGGATGTTATATTGGACAGGAAACCATTGCTCGATTAAATACTTATAAAGGGGTGAAACAACGGTTATGGGGAATTGAATTAAATCAGTCGGTTGAACCCCAAACACCCATTATGGTTAATGGAGAAAAGGTGGGAATATTAACCAGTTGCATTGAGCAATTTGGTTTAGGTTATATTCGCACTAAAGCAGGGGGGGAAGGATTAAATGTACAGATAGGAGATGCAACTGGGAAGGTGGTTGCTGTTTCTTTTCTAAGCCATGATTACCATAGCTAAAGGAAAAGTTATCCATAGATTATTGACAATTAACTCAGGTTAAACAGGAAAGAAATTATGAAAGTTGCTACATGGAATGTTAACTCAATTCGGATGCGTCAAGAACAGGTTAAAAACTGGTTAATCGAACATTCGATTGATGTTTTGTGTTTACAAGAAACGAAGGTAATGGATCAAAGTTTTCCCAAAGATTCCTTTGAAGAAAGTGGATACAATTTATATATTTTTGGACAAAAAGCTTATAATGGGGTAGCTCTTTTTAGTAAAGAACCGATGACAGATGTGGTAATGGGGTTTAGTCCGATTGTTGGAGACGAATTAGGGGAAACTTTTGATCAACAAAAACGAGTCATTTCAGGCGTCATTGATCAAGTAAGGGTTGTGAATTTATATGTTCCGAATGGTGCATCTTTAGACAGTGATAAGTATCAGTATAAATTAGAATGGTTTAAGGTGTTAGAAACTTATCTCAAAACGTTATTAGATAAAGAATCTTATGAGTTATGCGTTTGTGGCGATTTTAATATTGCTTTAGAAGATCGAGATATTTATAATCCTAAAAATAAAGTCAAACATATTATGTCTTCTCCTTTAGAAAGAGAAGCCTTACAAAATATATTAGAATTAGGACTACAAGACGGGTTTCGTAAATTTACCCAAGAAACGGGATATTTTAGCTGGTGGGACTATCGAAGTGGTGGGTTTCAACGTAACCGAGGATGGCGCATTGATCATCATTATTTAACCTCAAAATTGTATAAAAAAGCTGTAAGTTGTACCATTGACACAGAACCCAGAAAACAGGAAAAACCAAGCGATCATGCACCTGTTATCATTGAGTTTTAACATAAATAAAGGCAGATTTATTAATAATATTGATAATTACTAACTCTTGTAACAAAAGACTATCTTCTCTAAAAGATAGGTCATAATAGAAAGTAGAGTCTCTCTTGGTGAATTATCATGACGGATTACCCTGATTTTAGTAACTATGGTTATCAAATTATCTCAGAATTGGGACATAACCGAGCAGGGGGAAGGGTTACTTACCTTGCAACAGAAATTAATACCCAAAACAGCGTCGTCGTTAAACAGTTTTTCTTTGCGCAAACCACATCAAAATGGTCAGATTATGACAGCTACCAGCGAGAAATTGAGATTCTTAAAGCCTTAGATCATGATAATATTCCCAAATACCTAGACTCTTTTCAAACTCCCACTGGTTTCTGCATGATCCAAGAATATAAAAATGCACCCTCCCTCGCAATTTCTCGTAATTGGACACCCCAACAAATTAAACAAATTGCTATTTCAATTTTAGATATCCTTAAATATTTACAAGGTAAAATTCCTCCAATTATTCACCGAGATTTGAAACCTGAAAATATCTTAGTGGATGATAATCTTAATGTTAGTTTAGTGGATTTTGGCTTTGCAAGAATGGGCGGGGGAGAAGTTGCTGTTAGTAGTGTAGTAAAGGGAACATTAGGCTTTATGCCACCTGAACAAATGTTCAATCGAGAATTAACGCCGGCCTCTGATTTATATAGTCTAGGTGCAACCTTAATTTGTCTATTAACTAATACATTATCAACGGATGTAGGTCACTTAATGGATGAGAATGGTAAAATTGAGTTTAAAGAAAAAGTTCCCTATTTGAGTGATGAATTTATTAACTGGTTAGAGAAATGTGTTCATCCTCATTATAAACAACGGTTTGCTCATGGGCAGCAAGCATTAGATGCGTTAATTCCTATCAAAGTGCTTCGTCCTAAAGAATTAAGTAAACGTTCTAAACGAATGATCAAAACAATGATTGGAAGTCTTCTTTTATTAGGAGTAGGAATAACAGGATGGCGTTTGTTACAGCCTCAATCTCAAGACGAACTCGGTAATTTGTTTTATCCAAGAGATTTGGCTACCCACTCGTCTAATATTCAAGGTAAAGTTGATTACGATAGTCAGACAAATACTTATACTTTTAATATCAATTGGAATCAAGTTTCACCCTCTTTTGATTCTATCACTTGCCAAGTTATTAATGAACAAGGAATGCCCTTAGCGTTTGGGGAAGCAAAAACGGAATTTGTCCAGAATAATGAACAAATAGCAGCAGAATCAGAGTGTATTTATAAAAAAAGTTCAGATCAAGATAATATGAAAAACCTACGATTTCAGGTATTTGTTGCTGACAAAAAAGTCTTGGAAAATACGTTTAACTAAATAAGGGAAACAGTACAGATAATATACTAAGAATAAACGAAAATTTGCATTTTTGAGATGCTCCCTATTCTATTCTTGCAAGGTAGGGTGAGCAAAGCCCACCGTGATAAAATAAAGCGTGATAAAATAAAGATAGTAAAATCACTAATTACTGTTTAATTCTTCTAATTGAATCTCTCGCTTATTAAAGGGTAAATCGTTATTAATAGCATCAATTTCTTCCTGTTCCATTTTGTTAATATCTTGGATATAGTGACGTAGAATTTGAGTCATTTTCTGACTATAAAAGCGATGCAAGCTATAATTAGGCGTAGCAGGAAACCCTCGTCTTCGCTTATGACTTCCTCCTGCACCGGGATCGAATTGTTTAATCCCATTGGTAATTCCCCATTCTATCGGTTTATAGTAACAAGCCTCAAAATGAAGACAGTCATATTCTTGAAAACTGCCCCAATAACGGCCATATAAATTTTCTCCTTTGCGTAATAAAAAAGACATTCCGACAGGACGTTTATCATCATCTTCTTCATAAGCAGCCATTAAAATAACTCGATGGCGATAGTCTGGATAAAGTTGTTGAAAAAACTTACGGGTTAAATACTTACTTCCCCAATAAAACTTATCGCAAGTGCTGCTATAAAAGCGATAAATCATGGGATATAAATGATGGGGGATCTCATCCCCTACCAATGGCTTCATAATTAACCCTGCTTTATTGACTGCTTTTCGTTCCCGTTTAATATTCTTTCTCTGGTTAGTTGTAAAAACTTTTAAATAGTCACCAAATTCTTGAAAATTATGATTACTCCAGATATAACTATGGTGTAACCATGGAGTAAAACCGCATTTTTCCATCAATTGTTGCCAGTCAGGATCAACAAATAAGAAATGACAACCCGATAGTCGATTGCGATCGCAGAAATGGTCAATGGCTGCTATCATAATTTGGGTCAGTTCTTCTTCGTTTTCCTCTGCTGCAACTAGAAAACGGTATCCTGTGGCTGGTGTAAAGGGTGTCATCCCCAATAACTTGGGATAATAGTCAATTCCTAAACGATGGGATAAGTCTGCCCACTGATGGTCAAAGACAAATTCGCCGTAACTGTGGGTTTTAATGTAAAATGGAGCAGCCGCAACTAACTGGTGATTTCGCCAGATTGTCAGATGACAAGGTTGCCATCCTGTCTTAGCCGTTGCACTTCCTGATGTTTCGAGGTTATGTAACCAATGCCACTCTAAAAACGGAGTATTTAAGGGTTCAGCTAAGGTGTCCCACTCAGCTTGGGGAACTTCTGCGATACGTTGTAACCAAGTAACCGTATATTGGGATTTAAGTTGTTCAACCATGAAGCTTTAGGGCAAAGATAATTCAATTAGAAGTTATTATAACCCTATAGCTTTGGGAGCAAGGAACTGTAGTGTAATATACACAACAAAAAAGGCTGCCGTAGCAGCCCATTCAAACTGTTTTTCAAGACTTTCTAAACAAACGTAGCAATTAATTTGTCAAAATAACCATTGAATTCTGCTTCCATGTCACTGGGAATTTCCCCAGATGCTAACAATAAATCTCGGGCTTGAGTTAACCCATCAACGCAAGAGGAGAGAGGAACATTTAAGGCGCGGAAAAATTCTCCAACTTGACGACCATTGTAATGGTAAATGGGATCGGGACTGTGAAGAATCAAACAGTAGGTAATCACCCGTAAATAATCTTTGATGTCTTGATACCAATGTTTAACTTTTTTGGGAGTCTCTCCACATTGGCCGGGTTGCTGTAGTTCGGGATATTTTTCAACTAGCGCATCTCCTGACTGTTGTGCGATGGGATCAATTAAGTCAGCCAGTTTAGCAGCGAGATCAAGGCGTTTTTCTTCTTCAGACAGGTGATCAGCGATCATTTGGCAATCATGATCATTCAAGAAACGACCGTTTGTATCTGCCTTCATCAAGACACTGGTAATGATGGATTTCATAGGACTTATGACGATAATAAAGGATAAAATGGACGATTAGCTCACTGAAGCAATTATGATGTTAAATGCTTCTGAAACTTCTTTGATAATGTCTGTGTCTTCCGTAGAAGCATCACTTCTGAGGAGTTCCATTGTTTTTCCTTGAACAATGGCGATCGCTCGCAATGTGGCTTCTTTGGGAACGCCAAGGGTTTGAAAGAGGTCTTTGAGACCAAAGCATTTTTCTTCAAGCACAGACATATCACCCGCAGCCAAGGCGTAGGTGAGAAACCGTAGTAAAATATCCATGTCACTTGTGGCGTTGTTCATCCGTCGGCTTGGATAGCAATTTCCCCCCGGTTGGGTAAGGGAAGGATCATCTGCAATCATGCCAGAAATTGACGCTGACACGATTTTATCCTTGTGTTCGTTAATTAATTTAATGGCGTTTAAACGGGCATTACCTTCGGTGATAAATTTACGAAGGGGAACCATATCCTGTTTGTCTAAACAAGCCATGTTTCCGTTGGCGGCAGCGATCGCTTTAGAAAAGATATCTTCCATAGCACTTCTCTTGATAACCTTTTATGTCTTTTACGATAGAAGATAATTAACAGTTTGGGAGCGAATCTTGTTAATAATTAACCAAATAACAACAATTTGTTATAAATCATCCTTAATCATCCGTTAAGTTGCCGAATTTTTAGTGGCGATCGCTTTCTTCAATAGGTGATTTTACGGATATTCTTAGGTAAACTTACAGTTATTGGGTAACAACTTGTTAACAGGGTTGACTATATCTACAATTAGTCAGGTTTAAGTCTCCTAATTCAATTTTAGAACTTATTATCTCTTTTTTTTCTTTATACTCAAAGTTTAGGATTTATGAACAAATCATACCAATTGTTAAGCCGTTGAAGGCGGCAGAAGGAGGGAAGGCAGTGCAAAATAAGATAAGGACATAACTTGATTATGTCCCTAGATCCGTATTTTAATCGAAACAATGATTAACTAACCACTGAAGCAGAAGAAACCCCATTTAAGGCTTCTACTAAACGACGAACGGCTGCTATCATTGCTAATTCATTATCTAACTTATTGATCGCCGATCCCACACCCACACCTGATGCACCAGCAGCGATCGCCATGGGAATTGTCACATCAGATAAACCAGATGCACACAAAACAGGGACAGTGACAGCACGAGAAATACTATGTGCGGCTGCGAGGGTAGGAGATGCTTTCTCAATTAACCCTAACGTCCCTGAATGAGTTGGTTGGCTGCTTGTTCCCCCTTCCGTTTGAATGAGGGTTGCACCTGCTTTCACCAAAGCTTCTGCTAATTCCACTTGTTGATCAAGGGGTAGAATATGGGGAACGGTAACGGAGAGAACCGTATCTGGCAATAAAGAACGAGTCTTCTGAGTCAGTTCGAGGACTTCGGGGGCTTCAAAACGGCGACCTTGGGCATAAAAGCTGTCAAAATTACCAATTTCTACTAGATCTGCCCCTGCTTTAATCGCATCTGCTAATAGTTCAGGTTCAACGGCTGACACACAGATAGGAAGGTCAATTAGTTGACGAACATGGCGAATAAGATTGGTATCCGCAGCAATATCAACAAAGGTTGCTCCCCCTGCTTGAGCAGCCTTGACAACCGCCGTTACATTGTCAAAATCAAAGTTATTGAGGCCACTGATTACTTTAAGGGCTTTGCGTTGTTGTAGGGTGTTGCTGAGTTGGGATAATCGAGTCATACGTTTAAGAGTTCTGCAATTTCTGTTGAATTTATTTTATCGGAAAGGAGACAGATGTTGGGTGTTTACACAATCAACCCAAAGATATCTTAACTCCCTCGATATTCTTTAGGCGTAATTCCCATAACTTGTCGAAATCTCTTGGTTAAATGACTATGACTATTAAATCCACAATCAAATGCGATTTCCATAATCGGTTGATCTGTCTCTTTTAATAAACACTTTGCTCGTTCTATTCTTTGCTGAATCAGATATTGATAGGGAGAATTTCCCGTAGATTGTTTGAAAAGACGACTAAAATGAAATTGACTTATATCCAATAGTTGAGCTAAGTTTGCTAGTTGAATCTCTTGATCTAAATGGGCATCAATATAATCTAAAATTCTCTTGAGATGACGAGGGGGCAAACCACCTTGGTAACTAGGAATATCGGGTTTTTTAATAGTGTGATAGCGTAAAAGATTGACCGCTAAGATATTAGCTAACGAGTCTAAATAAAGTTGACCCATTGGTTGCTCTTGTTGATGTTCTGTCAGTAACATTCTAGCGATCGCTTCTAATTGTTGATCCCGCACTTGAAATTGAGGCATTAATTTAAGGCGATCACAATCTTGAATACAAGTCTCTTGAGCAATATGTTGCAAAAATTGACGTTTAATCTGAATTTGTAAACAATCTTCTTCTCCTTCCCATCGCACAAATAAAGGCGTATTAACGGGCGTTATTAACATTCCTCCTTGATGATATAACCCTTGATACGTCAGATCATCTTGCACTTGTAGATATTGAAGAGGTTGAGGTGCAAGAGATAGATACAAAGTATGGTTATCTTCAGACAGATAATTACCTTCTCCCGGAGGGTTTAGGAGTCTTTCGACGTTAATATTCTCTTGATGATGTTGTTGGTTAGAGTCACTCGATAAGGTGTTATTTAAGCTTACTGGGAAAGCCATTTTCTTAACTCAGAGTAATGGGATAAGTTTATTTATTCAATATTATAGGGACTGCTCCAAAATTAATCGCAAGAATGTACAAGGATAGCAAAAAATAGATAGTTTGGGATTTTAAAATACTATAAGCTAAAAATGTTGTTATTTAAGACCAGATTCTCATGAAATTACTTATTTTTGGCTCAACAGGTAGTGTCGGTTGTCAAGTGGTAGAACAGGCAATTGAGCAAGGACATCAAGTGACAGCATTTGCCCGTAATCCTGATAAAATAACGATTAAAAACCCTAATTTACAGTATTTCCAAGGAGATGTTCTCGATTTTTCCTCAGTTAAACAAGCGGTTCAAGGACAAGATGCGGTTATTTGTACCCTTGGATCACGACAGAATTTAACAGGAACTGTGCGTTCACAGGGAACAAAAAACATTATTCAGGCCATGGAACAAGAAAACATCCGACGCTTTATTTGTCAAACGACCCTAGGTACAGGTGATAGTTGGGGAAGTCTCAATTTTTACTGGAAATATATTATGTTTGGTTTAATTTTACGGAATGTTTTTGCTGATCATGAACGACAAGAAATGTATGTTAAACAAAGTAATCTTGACTGGACAATTATTCGTCCCGGTGCATTTGTAGAAGGAGAACGAACGGGTCAATATCGCCATGGATTCCCCGGAACTGATCGAACCTCTAAACTGAAAATCACCCGTGCTGATATAGCCGATTTCATTTTAAAACAAGTGGTAGATTATTCTTATTTACATCAAGCACCCAGTCTTTCTTACTAAACTATTTGTCAATTAAGACGGGTTGCTGAAATTCTCTTACATAATTTCCTCTGGTGGGTTAGGTATCAATCAAAACTACTCCTATACCTTACCCATCCAACGCATCATCAGCTTAACTTAATCGTCACAAACGAAGGAAAACTAAATAGTAGTTAAATATACAAACATTTAGTTAAATGTATTGTTATAAAGAAAGTATAGCATTTTTCCACTTTCACTTCTGAGCGTCTTATGACTAAGGTTACTTTTTACGAAAAACCGGGCTGTATTAACAATACAAAGCAAAAAAAATTATTGCTAATGGCTGGACATCAACTCGAAGTTTATAACCTTTTAACAACGCCTTGGACATTGAAAACATTACGTCCATTTTTTGGTTCTCGTCCTGTTCATGAGTGGTTTAATCGTACCGCACCTCGCGTTAAATCAGGGGAAATTGATCCCTTGCAATTAGATGAAGAAACGGCTTTACAATTAATGATAGAAGATCCTATTTTAATTCGTCGTCCTTTGATTAAAGTGGATGAAGAATATCGTCAAGGATTTGATAGTGAAAGTATTGATCAATGGATTGGACTATCCCCTTCAACTTCCTTAACAGAAGACGTTGAAACTTGTCCCAGTCAAGGGAAATCTTAGACAAATAGCGTCCCATTCTTATTTGAATTAGCTATAATTCTCTGAATTCATTCCATACCTTTCTAAAATGGACTTAAGTTGCTGAGTTGCTTGGTGTGCATTGGTCGCTAATTCAGCAAATTGAATAAACCGTTTTAACTCCTTTCTTAATAAATTTCTTTCTACTTCCCACGTTTCTCTATCCAGTTCAGGAGGTAAAACTATCATGTCAAATAAAGTGGCTTGTTTCTTATCATAATGGGGGCGTAAAATTCGACCTCGACGTTGAATGAATTGACGAGGATTTCCTGTACTTGCTAAGATAACCCCCGTTTGAATAGAAGGAATATCTACACCCTCATCTAAACAGCGAATAGCCACTAACCCTTGTAACTCTCCTTGATCAAATTGCTCTCGAATTTTCTCCCTTTCTTCTAATGACGTATCTGCGGTATAAGTATTGACTCGATATCCGATTTCTTGCCCTAAAATTTGGGTCACAACTTCTACTTGACGACGATAATCTTGCTCATTATTAGTTAAATAACCATCGCCACAGTAAAATAAAGTATGGTCAGTATTTTTGCGATCGCTCATTAACTCTCTTAAGGCTTTAATTTTATTTTCTGCTGTTCCGACTAAACGAGAACGTTGTAGCAACAAAGCAGTTATATTTTCGTTTTTTTGCCAATTATCTGTTTTTTGTAACGACCAGCCGATGCGTTGTGTTATTTTAGCATATTGCCATGCTTCTGACTCAGTTAATTCCACAAAAATAGGGTAATATAAATAGGGAACTAATGCGCCTTGTTCAATAGCATTTTTGAGGGTAAATTCAGGTTTTAAAATGTCTCCAAAGTAGGAAAATAAAGCTTCTGTTCCTTCTTCATCATAGTATCTTTCTGGGGTTGCGGATAGGGCTAATCTTAAGCCAATTTTGCGAGGTAACTTATCTTCTAGTTGAGCAGATCCTAAATTATGAGCTTCATCTCCTACAATTAAGGTTTTTTCTGGAAAAAATCTAATTTCTGATTGAAAACCTTCGGTGATTAAGGTCGAGTTAGTCGTAATAACAGTAATAAATTCTTGTTGTTGATTAGTTAAATTATAGAGTTGATTGGATAAAATATGTTGCCAGTTATGAACGGATTCAAAGGCTAAAATAGGAGATAAATTAAAGCGTTTACATTCTCTTTCCCATTGCGTCACTAAATGGCGATAGGGACAAACGACGACTAACATTTGTAATCCAATTTTATGATATAGTTCTGTTACAATAGCTAAAGCAGTAATAGTTTTACCACTTCCTGTTGCCATTTTTAATGTACCACGACCCTGATGTTTTAACCAATTTAAAACGGCTTGATGTTGATACTTTCTGAGGAATAAGTTATTGGGAAATTTAGGTGTCCCCCACTGCTCAAAACTATAATTAAGCTTATTTTCTGCAACTTTTTGAGAGAGCTTACTTTGATAATAACGAATTAATTTTTCCCAATTAATCTTGAGAGAGTTATTATCTAAGTTAGGGGAATCAGTTGACATTATTTTTTTAATTTCTTAGCCAATTTACGTTTTTTCTGAGATTTTTTAGGTTTTGCTTTTTTAGAAGCTCGTTTTTTAAGGGCTGAACCGATATAATCGCTGATACTATGGCTCATTGCTCCTAATTCTAACCCAAGCAATAAAGCGATCGCCTCTGTTACATAGATTATCCAATTCCATCGCAGACCATTGTTAGTCAAATTGAGCAAATTAATGGAAAAATAGGGATTAAAATGAACCAATAAAGCAACAGGCGTTAAAAATACGATAAAAACCCCGAAAAGATAGAACAAACGAATAACTGTTCCCACAATTAATCCATGAGATAAAAAAGAACGATGCGTGATCCATTTTTGATAAGGATTCCATATCCATCGCAAAAGTCCCCAACGTTTATATTGAATAGAGTAGATATCAAGATCAGGCCCAAACATCAAACCACTAAAGAGATAAGCAAAGCTAACAATGAGAGCAACGTACCATTTCTGAGTAAGAAGATAAGCTGCAATGCTAATCAAAGGTAGGGTAAAAAAAGTAATGCGATCATGAGTACGACCCGATGGCATAGGATTTTACGCTTTAGTTAAAGGTTCGATCTTAGGATAACGTAAAAAAATGTTGATCCTTTGGCCAGTTATGTTATAGTGGTTAAGCGAACAAATTCGGGCGGTTAGCTCAGTTGGTAGAGCGCCTGCCTTACAAGCAGGATGTCACTGGTTCGAGTCCAGTACCGCCCATTTATATTAAAGCCCTATGCGTGCGACCTGATGAGACTGGAAGCATAACTTTGCAGTAACTGAAGCCTTATGCTTCCAAAGTCCCACTGCAATCTTATGCTTCTACTTTTAGGGGACTTGACATTATAAGGTGCTTATGCTGATTGCTTGCATCTTATAGTGAGGGATCTGAGGATGATATTGTCTGTTCTCTTGCCTCATTGAAAGCCTCTCGCACTATTTTATATCGTAAGTATCCGGGGTGAGAAATTCGCTTGGTGACTTGGACTTCACTGGGATAAATACCTTCATCCAAAAGCTGAGGGTAGAATAAAATATGTAGTGATAAATGGAAAAAGGTAATCTTCCCCATCTCTACCAAGACTGGATCTTATAAGCTGGACTTGGCATTAGACCACAGTTAGATTCACTAAATTGGATTAACTGTACCTTGACAACTAACGTCGTTGTATTGGGGGGTTCAAGAAAAGAGCCTGTTATCGGACTTGAACCGATGACCTACGCATTACAAGTGCGCCGCTCTACCAACTGAGCTAAACAGGCATTGACTATCTATCATAGCATATCAAATACAGGAACAGGAGCAAAGCCCCATTTTTAAAGCCGTATTAACTTGAAAAAGGGGTTTATGGCTTAGGAATGCTGAAGAAGGTCATCTAAGCTTTTTTCTACGTTATCTAAGCCTGATTACTCTCAATTGCCCAACGAGCTAACTCTGTACGGTTGTGCAGATTGGTTTTATTGAGCATATTGGAAACATGACTTTCAATTGTACGCTGACTCACTTTGAGCTTTTCCGCAATTTCTCGATTCGCCATCCCTTTAGCCACTAATTGCACAACTTTTAACTCTGTTGGGGTTAATTCGACGCTACTAGGCACATGAATCGGGTTTTCGCCCCCTAAACCCTTATGTTTGCTGTGTCCAATTAGACGACTCGCTTGTTTAAGGGAAGACTCTACCTGTGCTACTAATTCTTCAGGTTCAAAAGGTTTAACCATATAAACATCTGCACCCGTTGTGAGTCCTTTTACCCGATCTTGACTTTGGCCTTTAGCGGATAAAAACATTACAGGAATCCAACTGGTACGAGGATCTTGACGAATTTCATTAACGAATGTGTAGCCATCCATCTCTGGCATCATTACGTCGCAGATAATCATATCTGGTATATGATTAGACAAAATATGTAGAGCATCTTGTCCATTTTCAGCCGTGTTAACTGTGTAGCCCCGAAATTCTAGATAATCTTTCACCAGCAGAATAAGGTTGGGATCATCATCTACTAAAAGGAGGGACTTACTATCTTTGTCTTTCATAGGAAACTAGAGGGTAACATTGTTTGTTTCTGCCACAGCCCTAAGTATTTAGGTGTCTGATCTGTTGCGATCACCCATTCAAGGAGCAGATTTAGCAATATGATAACAAGGAATATAACAATATGTTAATTCACGGACAGGTCTTTCAGGGCGTTTGTAAAGTTAAGGTTTATTACGGATAATCGATGTTACCAGAGTCTCTAAACTATTCTTTAGTAAATCTTGAGGAAAAATTGTGATGTTAGAAGTTAATTGGATAACCCCTTTAATGGGTGGAATTCTGATTGGTCTAAGTGCAACAAGTTTATTAGCATTTGAGGGCCGAATTGCGGGAATTAGCGGTATGCTCAATGGTGCGATAAAATTTAAACCAGAAGAAAATTGGCGGTGGTTATTTATTATTGGGATGTTAGGTGGGGGATTTCTTTACGAATATCTACTTCCAACTTCTCCCACACCTCTGTCTTCCTTTGCGCCAATTACCATGATTGTGGGTGGGTTTCTCGTCGGTATTGGTACACGAATGGGAAATGGTTGTACCAGTGGTCATGGGGTTTGTGGCCTAGGACGATTATCTTTTCGTTCACTGGTTGCGGTTATTACTTTTATGATAACTGCTATGGTTACTGTCTTTATTATTCGTCATCTTATTTAATACAAATTAGTAGTTTATCGGCTTAAAAAATATGAAACTAAAACTGATTGCGCTTTTTTCAGGACTGCTTTTTGGTTTGGGTTTAAGTCTCTCCCAAATGATTGATCCCCAACGAGTTTTAGGCTTTTTAGATATTGCAGGAGAGTGGGATTCTACTCTCTTATTTGTTTTAGGTGGTGCAGTGGGTGTAACGGTCATTATGTTTCGCTTTATTCTCCGTTTACCTCAACCGATTTTTGCGGATAAATTTTTTTTACCGACAAGGAAAGATATTGATTTATCTTTAGTCATAGGGGCTGCTATTTTTGGCATTGGTTGGGGAATCTCAGGATATTGTCCGGGACCAGCAGTTACTTCTTTGAGCTTAAAAAGTTTAAATCCTATTTTATTTATTACTGCTTTTATTATTGGTTCTCTTTTCTATCAAAGATACAGTCAACAGATAGAAAGAAAAAAAGATAAATAAGACTCTAATCCTTACGTTAACAAAATGAGAAGCTCAAAACTTCTGGAGGTGTTTAAGAAATGTTTCGATTTCTATCTGAGTTTCACTATTTTAATTAGGCGAAGATTATACTAAGGGAAGCAGAAATTAAAAGAAGGAGTAAGGATATGATTCGTTTTTCTCTTAATTTGCTTAAATCAGTTATAGGAATTCGACTCTTTTTTATCTTGGGAGCTATTATTCCTTTATCAGTGATCCCTTTTTCTCTTAATTTTAGATTCCCTAGTTTTTGGGGTATGGTTTCTTACTCTCGATATTCAGAGGGAAAGACAGTAATTGGGGCATTAAATCGCGCACAACAAGCTTATTTTATAGAACATTTTGCCTTTGCCGATAATTTTACAGATTTAGAAGTTCCTATTGGTGCTGAAAAATACTATCAATTCAGTATTATTAATCCTATTAATACTCGTAAAAGTATAGAGGAATCAAGAATAGTTGGGGTTGTTATGACGGGGTTTCCTAACTCAGATATGGCTAAAAATTGGCATAGATTCCGGCTTTTTCCCTTCGTTGGAGTAACCTTATATGACACTCAAGAGCGCACATTTATGACGAGAGTTTGTATGGCTGATTCTTCAATAGTCGATTTAAAGGCTATACAGATTTTCTCTTCACAAATAACAATGTATCCCTATAAAAAAGAATTACATTCTAGCCAATCGCAATTAGACATTGATGATATTTTTCCCTGTCCTAATAGTTTTAAATCTATTCAATAAATGGGGTTCATGACGATGAAAGTTAAGCTTGATTTGCTTAAATCGGTTATAGGAATTCGACTTCTTTTTGTCTTGGGAGTAATTATTCCTTTATCGATGCTTCCTTCTTCTCTTAATTTTGAATCCCCTAGTTTTTGGGGTAATCATTACAAAACGGCAGAAGGAAAAAATATGATTGGTGCATTAACTCGCGCACAACAGGCTTATTTTGTAGAATATTTTGCCTTTGCTGGTAATTTTACAGATTTAGAAATTTATATTGGTGATCCAAAATACTATCAATTCAGTATTATTAATCCTATGAATACTTATAAAAGTGTAGAGAAATCAAGAATAGTTGGGGTTGTTATGACGGGGTTTCCTAACTCAGATATGGCTAAAAATTGGTATAAATCCGAAATTTTTCCCTTAGTTGGCATAACTTTATATGACACCCAAGAACGCACATTTATGAGAAAAGTTTGTATGGCTGATTCTTCAACAGTTGATTTAACCGATATACAGATTTTTTCTTCACAAATAACAATGTATCCCTATAAAAAAGAATTACATTCTAGCCAATCGCAATTAGACATTGATGATATTTTTCCCTGTCCTAAAGGGTTTAGAAAGATTCATTAAATAAGGAAAATGTCATAGTTTTTAAGCTTAATTTTCTTAAATAAGTCTGGACATTTGATAAGCATCGTAAGCAGGACTCAAACTAATGATTCGTCGGATTTGGTAGTATTAACTAATTGTCTTAAAACTGCCATAATTTGCCCGACAGCGATCGCACCATCATTCGGAGGAAGGTTACAAGCGATATAAGGCGTAAATTGTTTGTCTTGTAATTTTAACAGAGCTTTTTGTGTTAAATAGGCATTTTGAAAACACCCACCTGTTAAGATAATTTGTTTGAGTTGAATTTTTTGAGCAATTTTGATAATAATTTCAACTAAAGTATTGTGAAATTTTACTGATATAAGAGAAATAGGAATATTTTGCTCAATCTCTTTTAAAATTTCTTGTATCATTATTTGCCAATAAATTATCCCTTGATCAGAGATAGTAAACGGGTAAGAATCATCACAATCCATTTCACTTAGAGCAAATTCTAATTCAATGGCGGCTTGTCCTTCAAAACTAACTTTTTGATAACAGCCTAATAGAGCAGAAACTCCATCAAATAACCGCCCCACACTAGAGGTTAAAGGAGCATTGAAAGAACGATCAAGGGAGGTTTTGAGCAACTTTAATTCTTGAGAGGTAAACGCTGATAAAATCGATTTAGGAAGGCTTTCTAAACTCGGATCAATATTATAAATTAATCCCAATGCAACCCGACGAGGCTCTTTAATCGCTGCATTTCCTCCGACTAAAGGAAAAGGATCAAAATAAGCAACTCTTTGATAATTAATATGATTAATTTTGATGAATTCTCCTCCCCAAATTGTTCTATCATCCCCGTATCCAGTCCCATCCCAAGCAACGCCTAACACGGGAGCCTCTACTTGATTATCTGCCATTGCTGCTAAAATATGAGCATAATGATGTTGAACTGGAAAGACTTGAATCGGTTGAGAATTTGCATATTGGGTTGAATAATAATTGGGGTGTTTATCACAGGCAATGATATCAGGTTTAAACTCATATAAATTACTTAAACTATCCATCACTTCTGTAAAGGCTTCCCCTGCTTTTTCTGTTCCTAAGTCACCAATATGTTGACTAATAAAAATATTATTTTGACGTAAAATTGCTACTGTATTTTTTAACTGCCCTCCGACTGCTAAAATAGAAGGAGATGGAGGATTATTCTTAAGCGTAATAGGAAAGGGTGCATATCCTCTCCCACGACGAATTAAGATCACTTGATTGTTAATTACCCTTGCAATAGAATCATCAATGGGTCGAACAATAGGACGATTATGAACTAAAAATAAATCGGCAATTCCTTTTAACTGTTTTAATGCTTCATATTCATCAATACAGATTGGTTCATTAGATAAATTACCACTGGTTGCGACAAGAGGAATCGATAAAGCATTTAATAAAAGATGATGTAGCGGCGTATAAGGTAACATAATTCCCAAATAGGGATTCCTAGGAGCAACAGAAGCAGCCAAACAGGTTTTATCAAGTTTTTTCAACAAGACAATAGGACTTTGAGGAGAACATAATAGGTCTTTTTCTAAGGGTGAAATATAGCAATCTTGCTTCACTTTTTCTAAAGATGGATACATTAAAGCAAAGGGTTTATCAGGACGATGTTTACGCTGTCGGAGTAACTTAACCACCATTTCATTATTAGCATCTACCATTAAATGGAAACCACCTAATCCTTTGATTGCTAAGATTTTACCCATTTTAATCGCTTCAACTGTTAAATTTAACGCGTCTTCATGGGTTGCTAAAACATTCCCTTCTCTATCCCATAATTCTAGATGAGGACCGCAAACTGGACAAGCATTTGGTTGAGCATGAAACCGTCGATCTAGAGGATTATGATACTCTTTTTTGCAACTTTCACAAAGGTTAAAATCCTTCATTGTTGTATTTGGACGATCATAAGGTAAAGCTTCAATAATGCTGTAACGCGGACCACAATGAGTGCAATTAATAAAAGGATAATGATAGCGTCGATTTTGAGGATCAAAGAGTTCCTTTAAACAAGCATTACAAGTAGATAAATCGGGTAAAATAATAGTATTTTTATCACCATCCAGACTGGAACGAATTTCAAAAGATTGATAGTTATATAGGTTTAACGCTTGAGTTTCTAAGGACTGAATATAAGCAGCAGAAGGCTTTTCTGCTTTAATGCGTTGGATCAATAAATTTAAGGTTGAAGGGTTTCCCTCTACTTCAATCGTTACACCACTTGCGGTATTATTAACCCAACCCGTTAAGCTTAATTCAGTGGCAAGGCAATAGATAAAGGGACGAAATCCTACCCCTTGTACTGCACCTTTAATCGTGATTTTTAAGCGTTTTTTTGTCACTTTGATAGTCAGATAAATTTAGGTAACTTAGACAAAAATTATTATATAAGATAACCCATCAATTAAGTAGTAAAAATAATTAAAGATTTGTAATAGGTCCTTGACGGCGTAAATAGTCAGTATGATAAGGTTAAGTACCATGGGCACGGGCGCAAGCCTTGTGCCCCTACAATAAATATTGCTATTTTTAATTTAGTTTAACCATAGACTTTCTGATAATAATCTTGATAGTCTTTTGAGAGTAAAGGTTGCCACCACTGGGGATAATCTAAGTACCATTGAATCGTTTGTTTTAGTCCTTCTTTAACAGTAACTTCAGGTATCCAACCTAATTCTGTTTTAATTTTAGTGGCATCAATAGCATAGCGACGATCATGGCCGGGGCGATCTTTAACAAAGGTAATTAATTCCTTTGCAGGTTTAACTGGGAGATCAGGAGCTAATTCGTCCATTAAATCGCATAATAAAGTCACTAAGTCAATATTTTTTACCTCATTATTTCCTCCAATATTATAAGTTTCTCCTGCTTTTCCTTTATGTAAAACCGTATCCAAAGCACGACAATGATCTTTAACATATAACCAGTCTCTTACGTTCTGTCCATCTCCATAAACAGGTAAAGGTTTCCCTAATAAAATATTAATACACATCAAAGGAATTAATTTCTCTGGGAAATGATAAGGACCATAATTATTAGAGCAATTAGTAATAATTGTCGGTAACTTATAGGTATGATAATAGGCGCGGGCAAGGTGATCACTGCCCGCTTTTGAGGCAGAATAAGGACTATTAGGTGCATAAGGTGTGCCTTCACTAAATGCGGGATCATCGGAGTTTAAACTCCCATAAACCTCGTCTGTAGAAACATGAAGAAACCGCAAGTGATCAGGTTTTTCTAACTCATTCCAATACTGACGAAAACTTTCTAAAAGGGTGAATGTTCCTAAGACATTGGTTTTTACAAAAGCATCTGGGGCTAAAATAGAGCGATCAACGTGGGATTCTGCGGCAAAATGGGCAACAATCGTGATATTTTCTTTTTTTAATAAGGTATCAATTAAAGGGCGATCGCCAATATCGCCTTTAACAAAGCGAAAGTTAGGATTATCGGCTAAATCATCTAAATTGTGGATATTTCCGGCGTAAGTGAGGGCATCTAAGACAATGACTTTATCTTCTGGGTAAGAATCACCCCAATGATGCACAAAATTAGACCCGATAAACCCTGCACCTCCTGTGATTAGAATGGTCTGAGGCGATCGCAGTGAAGAAGATATATTAGACAATGTAAAACTCCCTAAAATGATGATGTTAATCTTGTACCATAACATCAAGAGAGCCAGATCGTAGGGGTTCAACAGTGTTCAACCCAACAAAAATATAGCTATATTACCCTCGGTCAAATCTTACATAAATATCAAATTTTGTACCTTTTATGGGTAAACTTTGAGTAAAAAGCTACAACTTCCGAGTTCGTGAGACTTACGTTAGGATAAAAAGACAATAATCCTTATTATCAATTGTTGTGCAATGACTATTACTTCTCCTCTCTCCTCTCAAACCACAGACCTTAACCATGAGATAATCTATCCTCAAGGTGAATTATGGAGTGATGAACCCCCCTTGGAAACTTATTTACACCTCAATCAAATTTATATCTTGCTAAAATCTTTAGAACAATTATGGCAAGATAGGGATGATTTCTTTGCTGCGGGCAATTTAACGATTTACTATAGTCCCAATCAGAAAAAATCAGAAGATTTCCGAGGACCCGATTTTTTTGTGGTATTGGGGACAAAAAGAAACCCAGAGCGTAAAAGTTGGGTGGTTTGGCAAGAAGACTACAAATATCCTAATGTGATAGTAGAGATTTTATCCGATAGCACTGCTAAAACTGATAGGGGAGAAAAGAAACGAATTTATCAAGATGTCTTCCAAACGTCTGATTATTTTTGGTTTGAACCTTATACCTTGGAGTTTGCTGGTTTTACTTTAATCAATGCTCAATATCAACCTATTGAACCGAATGATCAAGGATGGTTATGGAGTAAGGAATTAGAATTATATTTGGGAATTTATGAGGATCAGTTAAGATATTTTACATCCGATGGTGAATTAGTGCTAAAACCTGAAGAATATACCCTTAAGGAACGCCAACAAAAGGAATTAGCACAGCAACGCGAAGCAGAGGAACGCCAACAAAAGGAATTAGCACAGCAACGCGAAGCAGAGGAACGCCAACAAAAGGAATATGAACGTCAACAGAAGGAACTTGCAGAGCAAAAATTAGCCGAAATGAATGCTAGATTAAAAGAATTAGGGATTGAATTGGATTAAATGAGTTCAGGGTTCAGGGTTCAGGGTTTCGAGTTCAAAGCTGCAACTTCCGAGTTCTGAACTGCAACTTTCGAGTTCCGAACTGCAATTTCCGAGTTCAAAGCTGCAACTTTCGAGTTCCGAACTGCAACTTCCGAGTTCCGAACTGCAATTTCCGAGTTCAAAGCTGCAATTTTTGAGTTCAGAACTTCATTAATGAGGTTGATTTGCTGATAAAACAGCCTTAAATGATGATGATTGACCAATAACTGTTAACTATTCACTGATCTCTGGT
>JBFRWB010000062.1:0-4264 GCA_051439375.1 Microcystaceae cyanobacterium | reverse complement strand
CTATATTACTGTTGATGGAATTGCTAATAATAATGATTTGAATATCTTGGAAATAGCAACAGCGATTGAACATCATTCTGAGCATCCCTTGGCTGAAGCAATTGTTACTTATGCCAAGTCTCAAGGTATCTCTAATAACTTACCCAAAGTAGAGAATTTTGAAGCAATGGGAGGTGAAGGAGTACAAGGTAAAATTAACGGTAAATTAGTACGAATAGGAACACAGAAATGGCTGGAAAAATTAGGGGTTAATACCGATGAGTTAATAGAGCAAGCAACTAAATGGAAAAGCCAAGCAAAAACCACACCCTGGATAGCCATTAATGGGGAAATAAAAGGCTTATTTGCTATTGCTGATGCAGTCAAACCTTCTTCCGTTGAAGCGGTTAAAAAGCTCAAAAAAATGGGCTTAGAAGTGATAATGTTGACAGGAGATAACCAACAAACTGCACAAACGATCGCCGATGAAGTGGGGATCTATCATCTGTTTGCAGAGGTACGTCCCGCGGAAAAAGCGGATAAAATTAAAGAAATACAGAAATCTCAGGGTAAAATCGTCGCTATGGTAGGGGATGGTATCAACGACGCACCTGCACTCGCTCAAGCAGATGTCGGAATAGCGATCGGTACGGGTACGGATGTCGCTATGTCTGCGAGTGATATTACTCTCATTTCAGGAGATTTACAGGGTATTGTAACCGCTATAAAATTAAGTCGTGCCACCATGAAAAATATTCGTCAAAATCTCTTTTTTGCCTTCATTTATAACAGTTTAGGTATTCCTATTGCTGCTGGTATGTGATATCCTTTGTTTGCTGTCTTATTAAACCCTATGATTGCTGGTGCAGCGATGGCCTTTAGTTCCGTTTCTGTGGTTTCCAATGCTTTAAGATTAAGGAATTTTAAGGCATAGTTTTTTCATAGATCCGGTGCATTACACTGCGTTAATGCACCCTACAAGAGAAGCGATCGCCTACCAATTAGTTATCTTCAGCTAGAACAAGGAAATTACTGGGAGTAATAATAGGAATATATTGATAATTTTTGATGCTTAAAAGATCATTGTCTCCTGTTATAAGATAATTTGCCATACCAGATACAGCCAATTCTAAGAATTTATTATCATCTAAATCGGAACAAATTGTTGTTTTGTGAGTAATATCAATAAATAAACTTTTTCGACTAAGAGAAGCTAAAAAATCTGCTCTATCTTTTTGGGTTAAATATTTATAAAACTTCTTTTTACTCAGTCTTGTTTCTAATTCTTGATAAGTTACTCTACTTTGAAGGACAATACATTGACTAACTGCTAAATTAATGACTTTTTTGGGTGTTCCACTAGGATTTAATAAGGCACTAATAAAGACATTAGTCTCTATAACTACTCGTTCAAGATTCATCAGCTAATAACTCTTCTAGTTTTTCTTCTGTTAACCCCTTCGCTTGAGCTTTTTCTCCTATTCTATCCATAACAGAGAGTAGATCCTAACTTATGTAGTCTCAGTTGATGAAAATAGTATTACTTTCTCTCATTTGTTAGAATATAAGTAAGGAATTTATTATGACAAGGAAATATGATTAATCAATCTTCTCAACAAAAAACAGAAATTTTCAATAAAATTATCCAAGAGATAAATTTAATTCCTACGGATCAACAGGAAAAATTATTACGTTTGATTTCAATATTTCGACAAGCAACTACTGATGATAGCAGGGATATAAAATTAAATTCATTAGAACAAAAAAATAAAGCAATTATTGATTTATTAGATAAATGGGAGAAAGAAGGAGATGAACAAGAACAAACCGAAACTTTAGGCTATTTACAAGAGGTATTATCTTGAAGTAATGAGAGAAAGAATAATTTTATTAGATACAGGAATTCTAGGAATTGTTACTAATCCTAAAGCGTCTTCTATTGAGGCTAAAAGTTGTCAACAATGGTTTAAAATATTGCTGAATAGAGGAGAACAATTCATTTTACCAGAAATTGTTGACTATGAACTTAGAAGAGAGTTATTAAGAGCTAATAAATCTCAAGGTTTAAAACGATTAGATGAATTAAAACAAATCATCACTTATTTACCCTTAAATACGGAAGTTATCTTGTTAGCTGCTCAATTTTGGGCTAATGCAAGAAATCAGGGTAAACCAACTGCGAATAATCAGTCTTTAGATGGTGATGTTATCCTCGCAGCACAAGCAAAATATGAAGAATTAAAAGGTTATTCTGTGGTTATTGTGACAACAAATACAAAACATTTATCCTTCTTTGTTGATGCTAGAAAATGGCAAGAAATTGATTAGCTTTTCTTTGCTTTAGTCTTAAGCTGATAGCTGAATGCTTACTTTGTCATCCGATAAAACTTAACTCTCCTTGCTGTTGTTCGATAAAGGTTTGTACTTTCTGACGATATTCCCTAAGATTAACATCCACCCATTCTCGCTCATCGCTATTCGCGACAATATGCACCAAAGGTTCTCCTGCATCGGGTAAAATCAAGACCCAATTATCGTTTTGAGGATTAATAATTTTCACCCCATCGATTAATTCGAGTTGATCAGGATGATGAATTTCTACTAAATAACGCATTAAAGCTCCTTTAACCTTCCAAGGACAGCGTAAAACGTAGGATTTATGACAAATACGAGGTAATTCTGCTTGTATTTGTACCAGCGATCGCCCTTGAGTGGCCAACATTTCTAACAGTTTAGCTAAACTAAACATAGCATCGAACCCTGGATGTAACTGAGGGAAGATAAAGCCAATCTCCCCACTTCCCCCCAAAGATACGTTAGGATTCATTTGGGCAGCTTCCATCAATGCAGTGGGGTTAGATTTCGTCCGCAGCACTTTGCCATCGTGACGACGGGCAATTTGTTCAACCGCGCTAGATGCTTCTACTGGAACCACCACCGTACTGCGAGGATAAGCAGTAAAAATGCTATTGACCATCACAGCAGTTAACCATTCCCCTCGGATAGGTAGGCCAGATTCATCCACTAAGATAAATTGTTCTCCGTTGGCCGAAACCTGGGCCCCTAAATTAGCTTTGACAGCTTCCACCACTTGGCCCAGTTGATGGAGTAAAGACTCTCGCTCTTCTGCTGAAACGGTGGTTTGACGTAAACTAGCATTGAGGACAATAGCATCACAGCCAAATTTACTCAGGAGTTGCGGTAGAATTGCCCCTGATACCCCATAAGCGTAGTCAATGACAATTTTGGGGTCACTGTCACTAATGCTGTCAATATCCAGTTGCGTTTCAAAGGTTTGCCGATAGGTGTCAATAATTTCCGCGGGATAAGACATATTGCCAATATCAGCAATACCCACTCGTCGTAAATCTTCCTTAAAATAGGCTCCTTCTATCTTCTTTTCTTGGGACTTAGAAATATTAATGCCTTGATCGTCAAAAAATTCGATTAAGATATGATCCGTGCGATCGGGATGGGCCCGTAAATGAACCCCACCGGATACCCCTAGTTGGGGGGTCATAGTCCGGGAAATGGGAATAGCACTCGCTTCGAGGTTTTGAATATTAATTCCCACCGACATCAACCCAGAAATCAAGGAACGGCTAATCATGCGAGAAAACCCCCGTTGATCCCGTGATACTACCACCTGGGAACCTGCTTTGAGGGTCGATCCATAAGCTGCTCCCAATTTCACCGCAAACTCTGGGGTAATATCAATATTGGCCAGACCTGTGACTCCCCGTTGACCAAATAAATTGCGATTAGCCGTACTACCCCAAATTAAGTTAATATTCAAGATAGCTCCTGATTCGATGCGTTTACTCGGCCAAACTCGGACATTTGAGCTAATTTGTGCTTCTTCTCCCACGATAGATAATGGGCCAATAATTGCCCCTTCTAACACTTGGGCCCGACGGTCGACACGAGTTCCTCTGGCAATGACACAAGCAGCCAGATAGGATTCATCCCCAACGGTAACACCATTCCAAATAATGGGCCGTTTTAGGTCGGCAGCTGCACCAATGGTGACGTTATCCCCAATGACGCAGCCTTGTTCGATGATGACCCCAGGACCAATGCGACAATTATTACCAATGAGGGCCGGGGGTTCAATTTTGGCCGTGGGGTCGATATAAGTATTTTGCCCTAACCAGACCCCGGGAGACTGTTCATTGTAAGCAAAATCAAGGTTAACTTTGTTTTCTAAGGCATCGTATTGCGCTTCTCGATACGCATCTAAATGGCCCACATCGCACCAATACCCTTCGGCAATGTAACCATACAT
>JBFRWB010000061.1:0-3821 GCA_051439375.1 Microcystaceae cyanobacterium | reverse complement strand
ATGAACGGGGAAATCAATTACTCATTAATTACCGAAATACACCCCAAATTGCTCAACAAGTAACCGTTAGAGATATTTTAGAAAATCAGGAACATATCAATCCTGCTTGGATTAAAAATCGGGTTGTATTAATTGGAATTACGGCACCGAGTATTCCTGATAGACATGATACCCCTTATGGAGAAATTAGAGGGATTAACATTCATGGTCATGTGGTTAGTCAGTTATTAAGTGCAGCAGAGGGCAATAATCATAGTTTATTTTGGTGGTTGCCTCAATGGGGAGATTTCCTTTTACTGTTATTTTGGTCGTTGGTAGGAGGCTTTATTTTTTATCTTCAGAAACCGCTTTATCGTTTGGGTATTAGTATTTTTTCTTTGTTCTTAATGTTAGGAATGTATTGGTTTATTTTTATTCAGAATGGATGGCTTCCTCTTATTCCATCAGTATTAACTTTTTTAGGGTCAATTGGTGTGACGTTTTTGAGCAAAAATATAAAGTTCTGGAAAGAGATGGAAAAATAGCTATCCTTTAGGCCGGAAATGTTGAATGTTAGAAAAAAGTCTACAAAAAATCTGTTGAAAATGATCAAATACTGTACCTCATGAGTCCGAGAAACGATGTTATGGAGAGATGTGGCTGGAGTCAGGGAATTGACCAGAATGCTGGCTAGAGAAGGATTTTTATAGTGCGATCGCTTCGGCTAAATCTCTAACTTATGTCTAAATATCTTAACAATAAGAATCATCAGTCTTACTATCAATTATAAGGCCAAAGAAAGAGAGTTCTAAGAATTTTGTTAGCGTATGTTGTCCGCTAACCTTTTCCTTTTGTTTCTGGCTAACTTTTGGGATTCAACAAGTGATGCCAAACTATCTTGACATCTGACTTATAGCCTTAAGTTGTCACGAATGAACTTAGATTGAGTTTCACTACTTAAATGACCTAGCATTTATTTTTCCTTCGGTAAATCGATAAATACCCGTTGTCCTGCACTTAGACCCGAAATAATCTGGGTTTTGTCTTCTAATACTTGACCAATAGTAACCAGTTGAAATTGAGGCTGATTATTTTCATCAGCCACCATCACCCCAGTTTCACCCTCTTGGGTAACAATGGCCACCGTAGGAACCACTAAAGCATCACTGAGTTCTTGACCTAAAAAAGTAACATCTGTATTCATCCGTGACAACAACTTATCTTGACCTGTAACCAAGGCAATGGTCACTTCAAAGGAAGTCACATTCTGTTCCACCACGGCTTCAGGAGCAATTAAGACCACTTGTCCTTTAAAGACTTCATTGGGATAAGCATCGGCACTAATGGCCACTGGTTGACCTTTCTGGATCATCGCAATATCAACCTCTGGAACTTTGGCCACCACTTTTAACCCTCTGGCCAAAGCTAAAATAGAACTGGAGGTAGCTGAAGCCGTACTCGAAGCAGAGGTAGTAGGAGTCACAAAAGACCCTGGATTAGCATATTTCTGGGTGACGATGCCCTCAAACGGGGCGCGAATGGCCGTATCTTGGAATTGAATGACCACCTGTTCTAATTGCGCTTTAGCCGCTTCAACAGCCGATTCTAAGGCCGCTATTTCTGTTTGAGCAGTTCTTTTTCGTTCTTCGAGTTGAATTTGTGCCTCCGCCATCGCTGCTTGCGCTTGTAGAGCTTCTTGTTGAAATTGGCTAATCTCTGGATTTTGGGTATTCTTTGCTTGTTCTAGTCTGGTTTGCAGTTCAATGAAATTAGCTAAAGCATTGTCATAGGCGTTGACCAGTTCTCGATATCTATCTTTAGTAATAGCACCTTCGTTTAATAGTTTTGCGTTATCTTGGACACGGGATTCAGCTAATCGAAGACGGGACTGTGCTGAGATAATTTGGGCTTCAATTTGAGCGATATCTTTAGGAATTCTCTGATTGGCCTGTTCCAGGTTCGCTTTAGATTGTTCTAGTTGCGCTTGTGCCTGGATGTAACGAGTTTGCGCCTGTTGAACTTCACTAGGCACACGCACCTTAGCTGCTTCTAGTTCGGCGATCGCCTGATTATAGTTAGCTTCAGCAAATTTTCCTTCTGCTTTGATTTCCGTGTGTTCCATTAAGGCCAAAATTTGTCCCTTTTTGACTTTCATTCCTTGTTCTATCCGCAGTTCTATTAACCGTCCTGGGTTTTTGGGGCTAATATTCACACTTTCAATGGGTTCTACCACTGCGCTGGCTTCAATGTCAACGGCTAGGGTTTCTCGTTGAGCTACCACTGTAATTTTGTCTATTTCGCTCTGGGTAACGGGGGTTCTTGCCATTCGATAGGTTAATCCCCCAACTATGATCAGTCCCCCTGTCATCATGGCTAAAATCCAGGGAAGAGGACGATTTAATTGACTAGACATGGTAATTTGCATAAAATTTTTTAATGTTAGTCGTCGAATTAAAATTTATTGTTTCTATCTTAAACACAAAGAGATCACTCCTGCTATTTTCAATCTCACCTCTTCGATTATGGTAACCATTGAGGTTTAAAGCCAAAAATCAATTCTTGTGGTTGAATCTTTAAAGATGGGTTAGTTTCTTTTAAGTCAGGCAAGGGAAGTAACCAGACTTGGCCATCAGCGATCGCTTGCTTTTGGCTTGTCAGTAAATCTGACCCAGACTGAGGTATTTTGGTGACCACCTGATCGAACAATAACGCCACTCCATCCGGGGACATACTCAAGACAACATCTCGATAATTAGGTAAGGCTAATAAGGGTAAATCTATTCCTTTTTTGGTATTGATGACTGATAGAAAGGGTTCCTCTCGGTATTGTCCTGTTTCTTCTTGAAGGACATCTATTTTTAGGCAGTAAAGATCCTGTTCATCTCTCGGTTCCAATTGACAATTAAGAACGGGATAAGGGGTCCGAAAGAGTTCTTGTGTTTCTCCCTCTAGATTAATCATCATTAAAGAACGAGTGTAATCTATATTATCTTTAACCAGCAAAAGTTTGTCTCCACTGGCAGAAAATCCGAGATTTTTTTCATAATTCTGAAAAATCCGAGAAGTTCCTCCATTCGCTCCCAAGGGAACCATACGTATTCCCCCTTCTTGAGTAACAGCTAAACGTTTTCCATCGGGAGAAATTGCGAATTCTGAGCCAGGAATTCCCAAAGATATGGGCTGTGCATCTTCTTTTATCATCCACAAACTGGCATCATTTTTATTTTCATGATTAACTCGTTCAACAATTATCATTTTTCCATTTTTTGAGAGATCAAAACTCACATTTTGATAGTTCTTAGCATCGAGAATTCGTTTTAATTTTCCTGCCCTTTGAGGGGAGGTTTTTAAAGGAGAGATATTAAACCCTGTTGTTACAGTATAGAGTTCTTGTTTTGCTAATCCTTGACCGCGAACGCTTGGCTCAAATGCACTAAATAAAATCTTCTCACTATCAGGATAAATTTTAAAATCAGTAACCACTAAATCACGAGGAGTTAAAATTGTTTTTTGGGGCTTATTAAGATTGGTAATATTGTATAAGATTAAGCGTCCTTTTTCTTCTTCTTCGATACCAATATAAGCAAGAACTCGGTCGCGGGTACTGAATAAACTGACAAAGGGTTCTAGGGTTTTATCTTCATAGCTAACCCGAACATTTTCTAACTTGATTTGATAATTAGTTCCATAAATAGGGGGATCATTTAAAGTATAAATTAACGTTCTTCCTTGCCAAACAATTCTTCCTGGAAGAGGCGGTTCAATAATAAGATTTTTTTCAACAGTATTGGTATCAACGGGACGATTAAAACTAAGGGTAAAGGTTTTATTTTCTACCCCAA
>JBFRWB010000060.1:0-5774 GCA_051439375.1 Microcystaceae cyanobacterium | reverse complement strand
ACTCATATATGTATTGTTACATTTATCAAATATCGCTCTCTTCAAGATCCAGTTTTGTCTAACTTTGCATCTGGATTCTGGGTCTTTGTCTTTACTATTAGTTATATGCCTTACTGGTATCCCCTAGATACAGATCCTGTATGTGTTTATTACTGGTTATTTGTTGGTGTTTTGCTTAAATTACCTTTAATTGATCAACAAGAGCAAGAAGAAAAAGCCATGCAAGGAGAGAAAGTGATGATTTGAACTTCCAGACTTATTAGACATCTTTACCCACCTCTGAATCTATGTAACGCAATTTAAAAAAGTGACAACCAAATCATTTAGTCCACGCCATCCCATTCTTCCCTCCCTCAAGTTTACTTCTTTGATCTCAGTTATTATCCCCATTTATAACGAACGTGAAAGTTTACCTTTATTGGTTGAGAAAGTAGCAGAGGTTCTCAAAGACTATTCACTTTCTTACGAAATTATTTGCGTTGATGATGGCTCTCAAGATGGTTCAACAGAATTATTGCGTCAAATGGCTAGTCAGAGGCAAGATTTAGTGGCGGTTATTTTTCGCCGTAACTATGGCCAAACCCCTGCGATGGCTGCTGGGTTTCAAGCTGCTCAAGGCGATATCATTGTTACCTTGGATGGAGATCTACAAAATGATCCGATTGATATTCCTATCCTCATCAATAAGCTAGAAGAAGGATATGATTTAGTCAGTGGCTGGCGTAAAAATAGACAAGATGCCACCCTAACTCGTTTAATTCCCTCCAAAATTGCTAATTGGCTCATTGGTTTGGTCACAGGGGTAAAAATACATGATTACGGCTGTTCTTTAAAAGCTTATCGTCGAGAGGTGCTGTCAGATATGAATCTATATGGCGAACTTCATCGCTTCTTACCTGCATTAGCTTATATTGAAGGTGCTAAAATTACAGAAATCCCTGTCGGCCATCATGCTCGTCAATATGGCCAAAGTAAATATGGATTAGGACGAACCTTTCGGGTTTTAATGGATTTATTGACCATCTTTTTCCTCAAAAAATTCTTGACCCGTCCCATGCACATCTTCGGCTTGGCTGGTTTTACTTTACTATCTATCGGTTTGTTGATGGGAGGTTATCTTACCTTTCTCAAATTGGTACTAGGTGCTAGTATCGGTCACCGACCCTTATTATTACTCGCTGTCCTCTTAATTTTAACTAGCATTCAGTTATTAAGTGTGGGATTATTAGCTGAGTTAATCATGCGAACCTATCATGAATCCCAACAACGTCCGATTTATCGTATCCGAGAAATTGTAAGACGCTCTGATTAACTTATTGATGATGATAAAGTGTCAGATATCAGTTAAAATAACGTACTATATTGGTTAACTAATGCCCTTTTTGGCACAAGGCATTTTCACAAAGCTTAATGAGCAACGAAGTCTATCTCAATCATCCAACCTTTGGATTACTCTATCAAGTCTGTTTACTAGAGGAAAATCAAGAAATTTTTACTACCTTGTACGCTCAACGGTTGTTTTTCTTGGTTAAGACCAGAAGTGAGCATCTTTCCTTTGATCCAATCACTCGTTCTGATGCAAGGTTACTCGTAGAAAAACGGCTTAGGGCGTTGCGGAGTCTAGGTTTAACAGAAGATTATCGAGAACTTCAACGCATTTATCAGCGTACTTTTCAATGATTGTATTGACTCTCCCGAGTCACTTTTAGACAACAGAGAAGGATAAGGTTGGAGTTTTAGGTGTAAAGCTTAAATCTCTGACAACTGACTTGAAAAACTGAGAATTGTAAGACCTCACACCTACTACCTTTTGCCTCTCATTTGTGTTCAATCAAGTCAACCACCCTTTCAGACGACGTGCTACTTGAGGACGACGTAGCTTCCGCATCGCTTTACTCTGAATTTGACGCACTCTTTCCCTGGACAGATTAAACATTCCCCCCACTTCTTCAAGGGTGTGGGGTTGACTGCTGGTGAGTCCATAACGCAAGGAAATCACGTCTTTCTCTCGTTCTGTCAGCACATCGCTTAAAACGTCAAAGATTTCGTTTTGAAGCATTACTTCGTTCATTTTCTCTTCAGGAAGCAATAAATCCTGATCTTCAAGTAAATCTACTAATTCTGTGTCTTCCCCTTTCCCAACACGGTGATTCAATGATAGGGACTGACGACGCAATTGGAACAGTTGATGGAGTTGGACTGGAGTTATTTCTAGCTCATCAGCCAATTCTTGCTCATTTGGGTTTCTCTGCAGCTTCTGCTTGAGGACTCTTTGCGCTTTTTTCAGTTTATTTAATTTTTCTACGATATGGATTGGCAGACGAATGGTGCGAGCATCATTGGCAATGGTACGGGTGATTGCCTGACGAATCCACCAATAGGCATAGGTAGAAAATTTATAGCCTTTGTTGGGGTCAAATTTCTCGGCTGCACGATTAAGGCCGATCGCACCTTCTTGTATTAAATCAAGGAAAGGAACACCTCGGTTAAGATATCTTTTGGCAATGGAAACCACAAGGCGCAAATTAGAGCGAATCATCTTTCTTTTAGCAACACGGGCTTTGTAAAGACGGTTTTCTAGCTGTCGCTCATTTTCAAGATTTAATGCTCTAGCAAGCTCTTTTTTAGTTGGCGATCGCTTTAAAGATTCCTGCAACTGTCCCTGCATTTCTTCAGTTTGCCAGAGAAACTGAACAGATTGCGCTAATTCAATCTCTTCTTGCGGCTGAAGTAGGGGATAACGAGCCATTTCTTTAAAAAACGCCCCAACCGTATCATCGGAAAGAGTTTTGCTATACTTGGACTCCTTAGATTTGCTTAATTCTTCGTCTGTTTCGGAAAAATCTACTGCTATTTGTCGGAGAATTGGATTTTCTTTTTGACTGTTATTTGTCGAAGACGGAGATATTATCTCTTGGGGGGAAGATGTTGATACAACTGATTTGGCAGGATTCATAAGCTATTCATTAAATAGGGTGAAACAAAATATAAAGAAAACCTTAAGACTTTAGTTGAATTGGATTAGGTTTCATGGGGCTGATTTTTGCATTGAAAATCGTTATCCATTGCTTTTTTAAGGTTTTCTTAAGAAAGAGTTTGATTGAATCAGATAGATTTTCTGATCTGAGTAATCATCCATTAAAAACAATCAGGGTAAGGGTTTTAAGGGATAGAGGGAGTTCAATGGCTGAGGGAATTCAAGGATGATGTTTTATACAGACTATCAGAAGTCTTGACAGGTTTTGTTTATCTGATTACAAAATACAATAAAACTTGAGGTGGAAACAGAAGTCTTTGAGCAACTTGTCAAGATTTGCTGAGATAAAGAGGCTTCCCTATTGTTAATGTAGAGGATGAGAAAATAAAGAGTTGACTCTATATACTGTAACTGATCTGCCTAAAATTGGGTAGATTATGATTAAGCTTTATTAATATTTGAACGATTAGCTTAAGATAACTTATTATTTTTCTTGGCTTGAGCATCAATGTGATGGAGTGTGTCATTGTTAAATAACACACTCAGTTAGTTGTTTAAGAGATTGTTAAGATACGGTTCGGGCTTTTAACCAATCTGCGATCGCAGGGGGTAAGTCTTTTTGTACCTTACCACTGACGTACATACCAATATGTCCTGTTTTAAAGCCTTTTTCCGTGTAGTCGCTGCTGCTAACATATTGCTTTAATGCTTGAGAAGATGGAGGAGGAACAAGATGATCATTTTCGGCAAAAATATTCAAAATGGGCATGGTAAGATTGGACAAATTAACCAGTTGATCACCGATCATTACTTCCCCTTTAATTAGTTTATTGTCCTGATAAAAGTCTTTAAGGAATTGGCGATAAGTTTCTCCTGCTTGATCTGGACTATCAAAGATCCATTTTTCCATACGAAGATTAAACATTAATTTGTTTTCATCATCAAAGGGAAAATCGATATATTTCTGCACACCCAATGCTTGGGGTTTCAACATTAAAAATTCTAAATTGAGAAAGTCCCCAGGAACATTTCCCATTGCATCTACCATCAAATCGATATCAACGGCTTGAGATCCCAAGGTACAACCACCACGCATATTTAATAAACAGTTAGGTTGATTAAAATCAATGGGAGCTACCATTGTCACTAAATTTTGCACTTTTTCGGGATGTAAGGCACTATAACAGGTGCTAAATGTTCCCCCTTGACAAATGCCCAAGATGTTGACTTTGGATAAATTATGCTGTTTAAGGATAAAATCGACACAATTATCAACATAACCGTTAAGATAATCGTCTAGAGTTAACCAGCGATCGCTACGAGTAGGATATCCCCAATCAATCAAGTAAACATCAACGCCTAATTTCAGTAAATTGGCGACTAAGGAACGTCCTTCCTGTAAATCCACCATAAAAGGACGATTGACTAACGCATAAACCATTAATAAGGGAATATTTAGCGTTTTTTTGACTGGAGACTGATAGCGGTAGAGAATAACCTTATCTTCTTGATAAACGATTTCTTTGGGCGTTGTGCCAATATCAATGTCTTCTTCCCGTAACTGGGTTAAATTTTCCATTCCCTTCAGTATTTTCTGGGTTAACTGCACATAATCTGCACTGGGATCTTCGAGGCGCATTTGAGTTAAAAAAGGTAGCATGGTTTTTTCCTTGTAATTAATTGAAATGAAGGAGAAGATTATCAAGTATTGAAGCAAGATTTACTCGCCTAAAGCTTTTTTCAAGGCTTTAACCTCTTTTCGCAGTTCGTAAATTGTCTTGTGCATTTCATCAATTTCTTGGCGAGAGGGCATATTCATCCCTTTCATCCAGATTTCCTGTAATTCCTGCTGTTGAAGACGGTATAAGTTCAAGGAATTGAGAAATTCACCCCGAATCTTCAAATTTTTCTCTTGACAAAAGGCTTTTTCAAATTCTGCATCAGCAACAGATGTCCAAATTCGCTGAAAGGCGGGTAAATCAGTGACAGTTTCGCCATCAGCAGCCATTTCCACCAATTTTTCCATTAAAGCTTCAAATGATTTCACTTGAATATCGGCAAGGATAAATTGATAGTTTTGGCTGGCACGGTATAAATTCGACCATGCGTCAAATCCTTTGAGTAATTTACCGCTAAACTGACGAGTAGGACCAACTAAAGGCATTTGCCAATATTTACTCAGATTTTCATCATAAAATAGCTTCCAGTAAACATTATTCATTTCCACCCACGGTTCTCCCATAGTGGTAATTGCATCACTCATCGGCTGAAAAAATGCCCCCATTGAAGCCATCCAGAGTTGGTTAAGATTTTGTACTTCTTTGAGGTAAATTTCCCATAATTTTTGCCGATCTTGATTAGTTTTTAAGGTGCTTGTGGAGAAATGATTTAACTGTTCCTGCATTTGTTCAGTATAATTTTTCAATGTCCCCTGCCAGTTTCCCCCTGACTCCACTTTGGGAAAGACATCTTGCCATGCTTGAAAAGAAAGTTGCAGGAATTTAAGGAATAACTGCTGATTATCAGAGAAGCGTTGGCTAAGTTCGGCAAAAGGTGTATTTTTATTGGTCATTTGGGGCATGGTTGGCATATTTCCCATCAAATCAAACCAACTTTTCCAGATTTGACTACTGGTATCCATCCAGTTTCCCATCATGGCTGTTGCCATGTCATTCCAGCGAGTGCTTTCTTCAGACATATCTGTTCAATCCTTGTTAATTGACTGTTTCTGTCTGAATTATGCAACGGTTTCCGACCTTGAAGATTTAAGACTTTCTATAAAAAAAGTAATACCATT
>JBFRWB010000059.1:0-3129 GCA_051439375.1 Microcystaceae cyanobacterium | reverse complement strand
TCAAGAACGTCAAGAATTACCCATTATTCAAGACCGTTTTGAAGCAAAAGACCAAATCACAGAGTTTAATAAGTAGTTTAGTTTAGAAGAGGTTTAACACAATGGTAGACAACAGTCCTAATCAACCTGTCTCTTATCCTATTTTTACCGTCAGATGGTTAGCGGTTCATACCTTAGCCGTTCCTTCAGTCTTTTTTGTCGGTGCGATCGCCGCTATGCAGTTTATTCAACGATAGGAGTTTATCCATGGATAGAAATCAAAACCCTAACCGTCAACCTGTCGAATTAAACCGTACATCCCTTTATTTAGGATTACTTTTAATCGCAGTTCTTGGTATTCTTTTTTCTAGCTATTTCTTTAACTAATTCATTGTTTTTTGGCATTATCTTAGGAGGTATCATCATGTTTGCAGAAGGTAGAATTCCCCTTTGGCTTGTTGGTTTAATTGCTGGTATTGGGGCTATTTCCGTACTCGGTCTATTTTTCTACGGGGCTTATGCTGGCCTAGGATCTTCTATGTAGAATATAGGAATTTAATATGAGTTGGTGATCATCCCTTAATTGAAACGTTAAGGCTGATCGGCCCCCGTCACCGCCTATTGTTATCAACAGGCGGTATTTTTATTTGTGATCAAGAGTATTAAGAATCGTAAATTAATGTTAAACTATTATGAAGATAATGTTGATTTCAATCCATAACCCTTGTTTAATACATCCGAACCGATTCTCCGCTTTAAACAACACGATCTTGATGTTCAAGATTTATGTGGACTGTTGAAAATTTCTGGACGTATTGGAGAAAAAAGATTATTTCATCGATTTTACACGCGAATTGATCAAGTCTTTCTCTTGTGGGGCATTATCACCGGGGCTATTTTTATCACAGCCCATTTTTTCCCCATAAGCTGGCATTTTCAAGCAATTTTGTGGTCAATACTTACTCTACTAGGCAGTGTTGTTATGATCAGCCTTACCCGCTTTTGGGTAACCGTTGAACAGTTGCGTTGGATAGTTTATCTCTGGATAGGGTTGATGGTTGTGGGGTTAGCTATCACGGATATCGGCATTTTTGGAGCGATCGCCTTCATTTTAATCAATCTTTGTCCTCTTTGGTTAGCATTAACGGCCATAGGATATCTGGTTATGGGTATAGGGATGAGTTCTCAAACTTTTATTCTCACAGGTTTTGTGCATCTGTTGGCTATACCACTTTTGTCCTATTGTGTTCAATGGCAGTTTCTTGTAACCGGTTTAGTGATGATGGGTTGTCTGTTACTATTGGCTGAGTTGCAATGGGATATGCGATCGCCGATTGAATACAAGATTTTAACCGTAGAAGAAAGAGCGTTTAATCACCAACAACAAAAACTTCGTCAGTCACAATAGATTATTTCTTAAGATTGTTTTAAGGATCACAAGAAGACTTTCTATCTAGTATAGTGATAAGAGACTATCCCTTAACGGGTATTTAATATACTTCATTTTTTCAGTGACGGAGAAATGACACCACGGAAGCTAAGGATCAGTAGTAAAACAATAGGGAGAGGGAGGTTAGGAGGTTCGCTATTAACTCCTATTTACTTTTTTCCCGAAGGAGAACTGCGCCAAGGAAGAAAGACTCATCCGTGTTCTATAAGATTACTATTAATTCAACAACTTCCCAGACTTGAGAGCCTATTTAGGGGATCGATAGTTTGCTGGTTTTTGTAGTTTCCCTGCTTAACGTTTGTCGAGTATGAAATTAAAGTTTCAGCAATGAATAGCGCGAGACAAGCGACGACTCGTATAACATAGAATTAATCCATTCTTATCGCAGATTCTTGATAGGGATGGATTAATTCTGGTTGAGGGAATCAAACCAGGCTAACTAAGCTTGAGCGAGCAATTTCTCCTCAATAAAGTCATAACCTGATTCTTCTAACTCTAGAGCTAATTCCTTGCCCCCACTGGTAACAATTTGACCATCATACATGACATGAATATGATGGGGTTCAATATAGTTTAATAACCGTTGATAATGAGTAATTAATAAGAAGGCATTATCGGGAGTTGCTAACTGGTTGACTCCATTGGCAACAATTTTTAAAGCATCAATATCCAAACCAGAATCGATTTCATCTAAAATACCTAATGTGGGTTCTAATAAAGCCATTTGTAGGATTTCATTACGCTTTTTCTCACCTCCAGAAAATCCCTCATTTAAACTTCTATCGAGGAAAGCCGAATCCATTTTTACAACCTCTAATTTTTCTTCTACTAAATCTTCAAAATCAAAGGTATCTATTTCCTCTAAACCTAAATGTTTACGACGAGTGTTATAGGCAACTCTTAAAAAATCTAAGTTACTGACTCCTGGAATTTCCAAAGGATACTGAAAGGCTAAAAATATCCCTTCCAATGCTCTTTCATCGGGGCTTTTATCTAAGATATCTTCTCCCTTATAAAGAATTTCGCCGCCAGTAATTTCATAATCAGGATGTCCCGCTAAAATCTTTGACAAAGTGCTTTTCCCCGAGCCATTTCTGCCCATAATCGCATGAACTTCACCTGCTTTGATTTCTAGATTTACCCCTTTTAAAATAGGAGTTCCTTCTACATTTGCAGTCAAATTTTTAACGGATAAGATAACGTTACTCATTGTTTTTATTGATGATGTATTTTGGACAAATAGAAGACAAGGGCGGAGATTGCCTACCTGACACTAACGACAATTAACCAACAGTTCCTTCTAACTTCAGACTCAATAATTTATCGGCTTCAGAAGCAAATTCCATCGGTAACTCACTCAAGACATCTTTACAAAAACCACTGACTAACATGGAGACAGCATCTTCCTCAGAAATACCCCTTTGAGCAAAGTAGAAAAGTTGGTCTTCTCCTATCTTGGAAGTAGACGCTTCATGTTCAACTTTTGCCGTATTATTGTCAACCTGAATGTAAGGAAAGGTGTTGGCTTCTGCATTATCCCCAATTAACATGGAATCACATTGAGAGTAATTTCTTGCCCCTTTTGCTTTGGGACCCATTTGTACTAAACCCCGATAACTATTCTTGGAGTTACCAGCAGAAATACCTTTAGAAATAATGGTACTACGGGTATTTTTACCAATATGAATCATCTTAGTTCC
>JBFRWB010000058.1:0-3962 GCA_051439375.1 Microcystaceae cyanobacterium | reverse complement strand
CCGAACTGAATAATAACCCCCACAGGGTTCTCGGTTTCGATGATGTTTAAAACATCTTCTTTGGTCAAGGGTTCAAAGTATAAGCGATCGCTAGTATCGTAGTCCGTAGAAACGGTTTCTGGGTTGGAGTTAACCATGATGGTTTCAAATCCTGCGTCACTGAGGGAAAAAGACGCATGACAACAACAATAGTCAAATTCAATCCCTTGGCCAATGCGGTTGGGGCCTCCTCCTAAGATCATCACTTTCTTTTTATCGGTGACAGTAACTTCTGTTTCTTCGGGTTCGTAGGTGGAATAATAATAAGGGGTATACGCTTCAAACTCAGCAGCGCAAGTATCTACTACCTTATACACAGGAATGATACCTAAACGCTTACGCAAGTTTCTCACTTCATCTTCTGTGGTTTTTGTCGCAAATGCTATCTGGCGATCGCTAAACCCTTTTTGTTTAATGACGCGCATATCAGACGCTGTAATATCCTGTAACTTGGTTTGTTTGAGGACTTTCTCTGTTTCGATGAGGTCCTCTAACTTATCCAAAAACCAGATATCGATTGCTGTTAACTCATGGACTTCTTCAGGGGTCATTCCTAGTCTCATGGCATGATAAATACTATAAACCCGTTCTGGGTTGGGGGTGCGTAAACTAGACCGAACTTGGGATAAAGAGGGTAAAGTTTCTTGTTTATCACATCCAAACCCATAGCGTCCAGTTTCTAAGGATCTTAAGGCTTTTTGAAACGACTCTTGAAACGTCCGTCCGATGGCCATTGCTTCCCCCACAGACTTCATCTGAGTGGTTAAAATAGGTTGGGAACCGGGAAACTTTTCAAAGGCAAACCGAGGTATTTTCGTTACCACATAATCAATAGTGGGTTCAAAGGATGCAGGGGTTTGTTTGGTGATGTCGTTGGATATTTCATTGAGGGTGTAACCCACAGCTAATTTAGCTGCAAACTTAGCAATAGGGAACCCTGTCGCTTTCGATGCTAACCCAGAACATCGAGAGACACCAGGGGTCATCCCTAGTCTCATGGCATGATAAATACTATAAACTCGTTCCGGGTTGGGAGTGCGTAAACTAGACCGAACTTGGGATAAGGAGGGTAAAGTTTCTTGTTTATCACATCCAAACCCATAGCGTCCGGTTTCTAAGGATCTCAACGCTTTTTGGAAAGATTCTTGAAATGTGCGTCCGATGGCCATTGCTTCCCCCACAGACTTCATCTGAGTGGTTAAAATAGGTTGGGAACCAGGGAACTTTTCAAAAGCAAACCGGGGTATTTTAGTAACGACATAATCAATGGTGGGTTCAAAGGATGCAGGGGTTTGTTTGGTGATGTCGTTAGATATTTCATTGAGAGTATAACCGACGGCCAACTTAGCTGCAAACTTAGCAATAGGGAACCCTGTCGCTTTCGATGCTAACGCAGAAGATCGAGAGACACGAGGGTTCATCTCAATGACGATCACATCCCCATTGGTGGGGTTAACAGAGAATTGAATGTTAGATCCCCCGGTTTCTACGCCAATTTCTCGTATAATAGCCTGAGAATAGTCCCTTAACCGTTGATACTCTTTGTCTGTCAACGTTTGCGCTGGTGCAACCGTAATGGAGTCCCCAGTATGGACACCCATGGGATCAAAGTTTTCGATAGAACAAATAATGACCACATTATCCGCTAAGTCGCGCATCACCTCTAACTCGTATTCCTTCCACCCTAAGAGAGATTTTTCGACTAAAATTTGAGACACTGGAGACGCATCTATCCCAAACTGCGCCATTTCCTCAAATTCTTCCTGGTTATAGGCAATACCTCCTCCAGTCCCTCCCAAAGTGAACGCAGGGCGTATAATCAGGGGATAGGAACCTATTTCTTCCCCTATTGCTTGTGCTTCTTTGAGGGTACTAGCAATACCAGAAGGACAGACGGGAACCCCGATCTTTTTCATTGCATCTTTAAACAGTTCTCGATCTTCTGCCATTTCAATAGCAGGTAACTTCGCACCTATGAGTTCTACATTATACTTTTGGAGAACGCCACTTTTTGCCAAGGACACCGCAACATTAAGGGCTGTTTGTCCTCCCATAGTTGGTAATAACGCATCGGGCCGTTCTTTAGCAATGACCTTTTCTACCATATTGGGGGTGAGGGGTTCGATATAGGTGCGATTAGCCATTCCGGGATCGGTCATAATAGAAGCAGGGTTAGAGTTGACTAAGACTACCTCGTAACCTTCTTCTCGTAGTGCTTTACAGGCTTGAGTACCAGAATAGTCGAATTCGCAAGCTTGGCCAATAACAATGGGACCTGCACCCAAAATTAAGATTTTCTTTAGGTCGTCGCGGCGTGGCATAAGCGTATTTTTAGAGTTAGATAGAATAAACCGAATTTATTGTATAGTCTGTCTTTGCTTTTCTTGTTGTAATCTAATCCTTTATTTAGGTTTAAGGGGTTTTAGGAAGTTAGAAGTTCCTCACTGCGTTCCGGCCCTATCGCACAGAAGTTAGAAGTCAGAAGTTAAGATTTTTTGCAAGCTTTTTGATTAATTTTGTATCCATTTTTTCTCTTACTAAAATAGTAGTATAAGGATGTTAGGGAGAAAAAATAATGAAAACCGATAATGAATCATCTCGTCCCCGTAAAAGCATAACCCAAACTGAGGATAAACCAAAACTTTTACCTCCTATTGAAAAAGCTAACGTGGAAAATGCTGATCCTTCTGATCCTTCTGATCCTTCTGATCCTTCTGATCGTAATCATTTTTGGAACCAACTAAGACAAGGTTTAGATTGGTTAGGGAGATTAGGTCATTTAGCTATTATTATCGGAGTAATTACCTTTATTTTTACGGAAGATTCCCGTCGCAATACTGCGGTTTTTTCTGCTTGGCAAATCATTGCCAATGCGGAAGGACAATCAGGAAGTGGGGGACGAATTCAAGCCTTAGAATTGCTCAATTCTCGACCCTTGAGATTTCCCTTTATTTGGCCCACTCAATTGAATAACCCTAATAAATCTAAGAACAAGAAATCTGATGAACTAGAATGGTATTGGGATAGTAGTAGTAAAAAATGTCAAAAACAACAAGATTTTTTTGGATATAAATTGTGGTTTAGGTGGGATCAAGAAGATTTATATGGTTTATCTGCACCGAAAGCTTATCTTAGAAAAGTTAATTTATGTGGGGCTAAGTTAAAAAATGCTAATCTACAAGATGCTAAATTATGGGAAGCTAATCTAGAAAGGGCTAATTTACGTGAAAGTAATCTGCAAAGGGCTATTTTCATCAACGCTCAACTAAAGGGGGCTGATTTACTTGGAAGTAATCTGCAAGAGGCTAACTTACGGAAAGCTGAACTGGAAGAGGCTAATTTACGGAAAGCTAAACTGCAAAAGGCTGATTTAACACAGGCTCAACTACAAGGGGCTAAATTACATAAAGCTAATTTAACAGAAACTGAGTTAGGAGACGCTAATCTACAAAATGCTAATTTACATGGAGCTAATCTACAAAATGCTAATTTACAAAAAGCTAAACTAGAAAATACAATATATACTGATTCAACAACAAAATTTTCAGAATTTATATGGTGTTCAAATGATAATTGCTTAACAATTTTTCCTGATGGTTTTGATCCCAAAAAAGCGGGAATGATTTTAATTAGAACTCAGGAGGATTATGATAAATGGAAATAATCTCGTCAAAAATAATCACTTTGTTAAAGTAGGGTAGGCAAAATTTGAATATGTTAAATTTCTTATCTGAAATAATATAATTTGCCTACCAAACAAGCTATATGTAAGAGAATATAATCAAATATTAGGGATTTTTATGTTACTATAAGAGTAATCATAAATTAATTTAAGAAAGGAAAAGCTACAATGTCACAAACTATTCAATTTCATCAAATTTTAGAAATGATTGATAATCTTTCTCTTGATGAACAAGATGATT
>JBFRWB010000057.1:0-13656 GCA_051439375.1 Microcystaceae cyanobacterium | reverse complement strand
CACTAATAGAGTATCGTGGGGGTTAACGGTTTTCTTAATTTCTGCCAATTCTGCCATCATATCGCTATCAATTTGCAAGCGACCTGCGGTATCGATGATGACGGTATCTAGATTCAATTCTTTGGCTTTTGCTACCCCTTGACGGGCAATATCAACAGGGTTGGCATCACTTCCCAATTCAAAGACAGGAACGTTAATTTGTTGTCCAAGGGTCTTTAATTGGTCAATAGCGGCAGGACGATAGACATCTGTGGCAACTAAGAGGGTGGTTTTCTCTTGTTTTTGTAAATATAGGGCTAATTTGGCGGTGGCGGTGGTTTTTCCTGTCCCCTGTAAGCCAGCCATTAAGATTACGGTGGGAGAAGTATCTGCTTGAGCGAGGGGAACGTTACTTTCCCCCATTAGGTTGACTAATTCATCGTAAACCACCTTAATAAACTGTTGGCCGGGATTAACGCCAGAAATAACCTCTGTTCCCAGGGCTTTCTTCTCAACTTCGGCGATAAAAGCTTTGACCACCTGTAGGTTAACATCGGCTTCGAGTAAAGCACGACGCACCTCTTTTAAGGAATCTTGTATATTACTTTGGGAGATTTTATCCTGTCCCCGTAACTTTTTCCACGCATCATCTAGGCGTTCGGCGAGAGCATCAAACATACAGTAATTCGTTTAAATTTTTATAGGCTAACCCTGTCTATCTTAACCTGAGATAAGGGATAGAAGAATTTTCCAACCTCAAAACTAGCTTGATAGACTGCTATATCTTTTCAAAAAAACGACAATCTTGACACGGACCCTCTGGGTTCACCGCACAGCGTAAAATTTCCGAATGTGCATTAAATTGACAACGACTATCTCCTATGATCCACCGTCCTTGATATAAACTTTTTTCACTGGGACATTGAGTTGCTTGAACCTGAAGAGTTATCTTCTGTAAGCGATATCCCCCCATTTTGTATTGATAATGATGATGAGACTCTAAAACAGTGTAGGTTTGTCCTTCTATCTCTAAATAATGACCCGCATCAGCTATCCAATCTAGGTAGAGATTGGTTAACCATTGACGAGGGTAGGTTTGTATAATCTCAGTAAGGAGAGCGTCTGACTCCATAAAGTTCTAAGAGCGTCAAAAATATTGTGCTAATTTCCCCCATATCTTAGCGCAATCTCCTATAATGTTAAGCCAATTGCTTTATTTTGGTGAAAAGGAGTATCATGGCTGTTCAAGTTAAACAGGCTCTCGCTGTCGGAAGTTACATTATTGAACAACGTTTAAAAGGGCGTAAGCATTTTCCCCTTGTTTTAATGTTAGAACCCCTATTTCGCTGTAATTTAGCCTGTTCAGGCTGTGGAAAGATTCAGCATCCCACCGAAATTTTAAAACAAAATCTCAGTCCAGAAGATTGTTTCCGTGCGGTTGAAGAATGTGGTGCGCCTGTGGTTTCGATTCCGGGCGGCGAACCATTATTACACCCTCAAATTGATGAAATCGTCTCAGGTTTAGTGCAGCGCAAAAAGTTTGTTTATCTTTGCACCAACGCTATTTTATTGGAGAAAAGCTTAAATAAATTTACCCCTTCTCCTTACCTTACTTTTAGTGTGCATCTTGATGGGTTAAGGGAACATCATGACCATTGCGTTGATCGTAAAGGAGTCTTTGATAAAGCGATTTCTGCGATTAAAACAGCAAAAGCCCAAGGATTTCGGGTTACAACTAATACAACGGTTTTTGAAGGGACAGATCCCAAAGAAATGCAGGAATTTTTCGATTTCCTAACGGACTTGGGTATAGATGGTATGATGATTTCCCCCGGATACAGCTATGAGTGGGCGCCCGATCAAGAACATTTCTTGAAACGGGAACAAACGAAAGCTTTATTCCGTAATATTTTAAATCCTTGGAAGAATGGTCGTAAGAAATGGCAGTTTAATCATAATCCTCTCTTTTTAGACTTTCTAATGGGAGAAAAAGATTATGACTGTACACCTTGGGGAAGCCCCAGTTACAGCGTATTAGGCTGGCAAAAGCCCTGTTATCTGCTCAATGAAGGTCATTATAAGACGTTTAAAGAACTAATTGACCAAACAGACTGGGATAACTACGGCCATCGTAGTGGGAATCCCCAATGTGCTGATTGTATGGTACATTGCGGCTATGAACCCACAGCAGCGACGGAAGCCATGAAACCAACTAATATGAAACGGGCGTTAGGAAGTCTGTTAAGTGCTTAATTGTTGATAGCAATTAAGGGTTGGAAACGTTACTAGGAAAAAAAAGTATCCTTTTGGTGACAAGTTTAGCAGATAGATGATTTCCAGAATAGAAGATACCTGCTTTTCCCATTCTTCCCCCCTTTTTAAGGGGGATTAGAGGGGATCATAAGGGATCTTCTTTCTTATATTTTCTTAAAAATAAAAGAAGATTTAAACCTAAATCAGTTGTGAATCAAGAGGATTCCAGAAAAGGATATTAAACCATTAGAGAAGAAAGGCGATCGCATTTTTTTGACGGTATAGTTAATGGGAAGGCTTAAGTTAAAATGCTGACAACGGTTGTTTCTTGTTATTTTAAATTGTTTCTTTAAATTGTTATGTTCTTTATCTCTATCAATAGATGGTTTGAGTCATTTTCTGTCATCATTTTATTTGTCTTAATATTGACAGATGGACAACTTACACCATTAAACGCACAACCGTTAGAAGAGTCTTCTCCCCTTCCCTCCATTACCCCCTTACCCACAACTCCCTTACCCCTTACACCTTCTCCTATTGTTCCTCCTAATGAATCAATTCCAGATATTCCAGAGAAAATAACGGTTAAAGATTTTAGTTTTGAGGGAAATACTGCGTTTAGTGAGGCACAATTAACCAAAGTTGTCCAAGACTATCTCAATCGTCCCCTTTCTTTTGCCGAATTATTAGAAGCAAGAACCGCCATTACACAATATTATATCGACCAAGGTTATGTTACCTCTGGGGCTTATATTCCGCCCCAAACTATCAATGAGGGAATGGTTACCATTGCCATTGTTGAAGGAAAACTGACGGATATTAACGTCACCGTCGAGGGTAAATTGAACCCTGATTATATCCGTAATCGAATTGCCCTTGCTTCCCAAACCCCTTTAAATGTTAATCGTTTATTAGAATCTCTACAATTATTACAGTTAGACCCCCTAATTGACAGCATTTCCACGGAATTATCAGCAGGAATTGAACCCGGAACCAGTATCTTAACAGTCAATGCGGTAACGGCTAATTCTTTTCATTTTCAGGTTTTATTAGATAATGGCCGTAACCCTCAAGTGGGTAGTTTTCGACGGGGTGCAGAAATACGGGATGATAATTTATTAGGAATCGGAGATAGTATCAGAGGAAGTTATCGCAATACCGATGGAAGTGATGATATTAATGTAGCCTATCGAATTCCTTTTACCCCACGAAATGGAACAGTCGAGGTTGAATTTCGTAATTTAACGGGAAAAATTATCGAAGAACCCTTTGATGTATTAGATTTAGCCTCAGATTATCAAAAATATGCCCTGAGAATTCGCCATCCTGTTATTAGAAAACCGAATCAAGAATTAGCGTTAGGAATCGGATTTGATTACCAAAATAGTTTTAGTCGTACTCCTTTCTTTCCGATTACGTCCTCTGGTTCGGATGAAAATGGACGGACTAAGGCAACTTTTATCAGATTTAATCAAGAATGGTTACAAAGAGGCGAAAAACAAGTCTTAGCTGCCCGTTCTGAGTTCAACTTTGGCATAGATGCTTTGGGAACTACCACTCCTTTTGATGTTCGTATTAACCCCGATGCACCTAATCCTAACGCCTTTTTTTGGCGTGGCCAAAGCCAATGGGTGCGACGGTTAGCCCCAGAAACCCTGTTTGTTTTGCAAGGAGATGTACAATTAGCAGGAAGTCCTATTGTTCCTTTAGAACAATTTGCGATTGGTGGGTTAGGGAGTGTGGTTGGCTATCGTCAGAATACTTTATTGACAGATAATGGCTTATTTTTAGGAGCAGAAGTCCGTTATCCTCTCTATTATGATGATATTAACGATACAGTGATTCATCTTGTTCCTTTTGTCCAGTTTGGCCACGGTTGGAACAATGGAGAGTTTAATCCATCTATTGATACTTTGGCTTCGGTAGGTATGGGTTTGCAATGGCGATATAAAGACTTATTTAATGCTCGTTTAGATGTGGGAATTCCCCTAGGAAGAGTCCCGTTTGAGGGCAATACATGGCAAGATAAGGGCATTATGTTTACGATTATTATGGGTCCTTGAATGAAGTCGGAAGTCGGAAGTGTAATTTATAGATGAGGACTTCTGCTGACATTTTGTTAATCGGGTTTCGGGTAAGCTAAGACTTATAACTAATTTTCTAGATTATAAAAATCAAAGAATCTTTTCATAATGCGCTGTCGAATTTTAATCATTCCTGTTTGATTAGGAATAAACTCATTTTGTTCAGCCAATTCTAATTCTTCATCAATCACACGCTTAATTTTATCTAAGTAGAGACGTAAATGACCATTAAAAGTCGGTTGATGTTCAATATATTCGGGCTTAGTGCGTGACATATCTTGAAAGCGATTTCTTAAAAAGTTAATTTTACGAATGATGGTTTCTTGTATTTGGAAATCATCAGTTAAATAAAGTTGAAGTAAATGACAAGCAATAGCGAAAACTTTCCCTAAATCAGCGATTTCTGTTTGACGATGAGGATATAAATCTCTAACTGCTTTTGCTTCATTGGGATAATAATCTGCTGCGTTTTCATGATTATCCTTAAAATGAGGTCGAGTAATTTTATAACTATAATCAGAATTTTCATCTTGAGTTAATTCTGTGATACAACCATCCTCAGCAACTCCCCAAGCATAGGTAAATAGACGATAGGCTTTGAGAATTTTTTCTGACCACTGTTTAGCATCTTCAATATTAAAATTATCACATAATGTTACCATTGCTCTTGCAAACAAAATAATTGCAGCTTTTGCACCAAATAGATAAATAGATTCTTCTAGTTGTTCTTCACTATTATCTAGAGTTCTCATGTGTAAAAGTGACATATCAATATGTAAAACTTTCTCATCAGAATTATATCCTTCCGTAAATTTTCTATTTGGGTTTCTTAGGAGATTTTCTTCTCTAATAAGGGGTAAATTTTCGATTAAATAATCTCCATAAGTATCATTATGAGTTGTGCCACTTTGTTGTTTAATTTGATTATAACATTTAAGTCCAAATTCGCTATAATTTATTAAAGCATTTTCTAGTAAATCTTTTGCCCATTTTAAGCAATTATCTTGAGTTAAATCAATTTTATGACCAGAGGGAAGTGTTTTTTCTCTATCTACATAGTATCCAATCATAACGTAGGCAAATACTTGATAAGCAGTATAGCAAGCATAATCGACAGTATTGCCATTTTTAGCTGCATAAATTCGAGAACGTTCTAAATAACAAAGACGAGCATAATTATAGTTTTTGAGGTCATAATCTGTCTCTGAATTTTCTAATGTCTCTGCATAGGATGGAAAAAATAAAAACACTTTTGCTTTGACAAAGTTGATTCTTGCTAAGAGAATAAAATAAGGATCAAATATCCCTTGAGAAATTTCTTTTATGGCAATATATTTTTTTAAGCGTTTCGTGAGATGATCTTCTGCTTTGCTTAAACTTTCCCAACATTTTGTGATAAAGGTTGCACGATCATAACGGGGTAACTTCCATCGATAATTTGGATCTATATCATTAATGTCAAATAAATAAAAGTAGTTTGCTTTACAGAGTTCATACTTAGCAAGTGTTGTTCCTGATGTTATCTGTGAATCATCTGGATTTATTTCTAAATGGCACATTTTGTGTAAATAAATATAAGCTTGATGATATAATCCTTCTGCTAAATAAGCGTTAGTGATCGCTAAATAAGAATTGGGATTATAATAATAATAATCTCCTTCATAATTTGATTGTAAGAAATGTCTTTGAATATAACTTTCCATAGCTTGTACAGAAAAAGGATAAAAATCTAAATAAGAACCTGCAATTCTAAGAATTTCTTCTCCTTGAATTCTTTCACTTAAATCTTGAATGTACTGCTTAGGATTAATTTGCGTTTGTAAAATGGCTGATAATCTGGCTTGGATAGCAGATTTAGCAACAGACTCTAAATAATTAAATCCACAATAGTCTCCTGTCGCAACTTCATCAATATAAGCGCATTCTTCATAGGATTTGTTTTGCTTCAGTGCATCTTCAAGATAGCTAGTTCTGCAAAGTCTGACCAAGCTATGCGCCCAGACTGGACTGGCAACGTTATTATTAATAATATCTTGAGTCATCACTAAATCATGAGCAATTGGAGCGTAGTCATCTCTTAAACATTTTACATCCCATAATAACGCACGATTAATGACTTCAAAAATTTGGGACATTGGAGTACCAACACCTGAACTACTAGCTGTAAATACTAAGCCACCTTTTCCTTTTTTAACTAAACGAACCTTTGCTTCAGCAGGTAGTTTTTTTGCTATTTTTTCTAGTTTATATTTTTCAATTCTTAGGTTAAAGCTAATCGTTACTTTATAAGAATATTGAGAAGATAAACCTATGTTATCATTGTCTTTACCTAATGGTCTAAGCTCAGGATTTAATAAGCCATCATCAGGATGATTACCAGTGGGATAATAGAGAGGTAAAGGATTTAACTGGTTTATAGTGACATATTCTAAAAATAAAGGAATAGATTCTCGGATGAAGCTATTTTCAATGGTAGAATTAATCAGTCGTTTGATAAAGGCTTGAGAGAAACTTTGTAGATTGGGGATATTTTGAAGGTTACGTCGTTGTATTTCTCTTAGTCCAATCTGTGATTCTACCCGATAAATATGACGCTCAATTTTTTGACATAAAGCTTGAATTTTTTCTGTCTTTTCCCTTCCATTCCAATTTTCTAACCCTAAACGGTTAAAATATTGCATTACTGTTTCGTTAATGTAATTTCGACGGCTTGTGTCATCTATCAGAATGCGATCAGGTGTCGAACTATCTTGTTGCAGACTAATAGAAGCCTGATAAAGTTTTAAGATAGCGTCTCTTTGTTCTGGTGTTTGATACTGCTCAAGATTAACGAGGCTTTGCTGTAGGATAACGTTAGCCTCTCCGATGGTCAAATTTAATGCGTCTCTTTCCGCAGGAGATAAAGTAGTTAATTGTCCAAACAGGCAAATAATATCTTTTTTTTGTAATTTGGTTAGTTTTTGAATAATTTTTTGCTTTTCATCTGCTGATAGTTTGGAATTGCGTAAATCTTCTTTGAGACTCTTCAAAATAGCCGTTAACCGAGTAATGAGTATATCTATCGTTAGAGGTTCTGGATCAGTTTTTTGGGGTATATCGTTAATAAAATTATATATTCGCTGAGAATAAGTTGATCTTTCGCCGTATCCTAAACGTGACGAGGTTTGACGAAAATTCACCGTTCTGCCATCATTTGTGTAAACTACGGCCAAGCTAAAGAGGACTTTATAAATTTCTTGGTCACGTTGACGATCATTTTTGGTCATTGATAAGATTTCCTGTAAGCTCAGACAAATTCTCAATAAAAGTAAAAAAATGGCATTTGTTACTAAAAATATCCTTTTAGGGATATATAAAAAACTTAACTGGGTTCTCAAATCTCATAAAAATGTATTTTTTTATACATAAAAAAGATCGTTGTTTTGTATAAGTTTCTATAAAAATAGACTTTTCCGAAGTTGTTAAATTAATCAACTTATCATTATACTGGCTTTTTTCTCTCTAACGTGCCAAAAGATAAGCTTGAAAGTGAACCAGTATATAGTTACCGTAGAATGTGTATATAAATTACAGATACACACCTCGAAAGCTCCCTAAGTTTTATACAGAAACGATTTAAGCGTTCTTAAGATCACTTCTACGAAAACTATGACACTACTAGATACCTTAAGTCTCAAAAGACCCCAAGATTATCCTTCTAAAGAAGCTTATAAGCAAGATGTACTCAGTTTCGTTAAAAGATTAGGCTATTTAGGTGGTTTTGATCAGGAAACCTTAAACACAGAAAACTTGAGTGCAATAGTTCTTCAATATCTACATAAAGAAGAGACAATTAATGATGGTCAAGAATGGAGTAAACAGAAGATTTTAGCTGATTTAAACGAGATTAATCAAAATATTCATCAGGTTAACCAAGAAATTTCTGATCTAGAGCGAGAAATCTTGATTCAGGAAGTTGATCAAGAAATTGCTAACCTAGAGCAAGATATAGCAAATCAAGAATTGGATCAAGAAATTGCTGACATAGAGCAACATATTGTCATTCAAGAACTTGACCAAGAAATTGCTGAGTTAGAAAGTAAAATCACTTAATATCTCCACTATTTAGCCATTAGGTGATAACGATTTCCATTCTACTCATCGCAATACTCGTCAATACGCATCCTTGAAAGCTTAAAAACAACTAGCGCAGTCACCGAAAGTCTAGAAGAATAGGTTGACAAGACTGCTTCAATAATTATTTCACCTATATCTATACCCGTTTGAGTCTTCCGCAGATTATAAATACGGCAAAACTCGTTCTTAAATCGTCTAGATTTTATGATATCGTCTGCTAACTCTATTAACTGATCAATCCTATCGATTAAAGAAGATTGTTCTTCAAGTTGTTGGCGACGTATTTGCAGTTGGTAGCGACGACGTTTATCCTCTTCTAATTGTTCAATAAACAATGTTCTTTCTAGCTGATATCGCTGTTGCTGTAGCTGGCGACTTTCTTCAAGTTGTCGTTTTAGTTCTTCAAGTCTTAATAATTGCTGTTTTAATGCGTTACCTATTTCTGATCTCCGTCGTGAAGCTGCTTCACACTCTTTTTGATAATTATCTCGTTGAAATTTAATATTTCCTAGCCTTGCTCTTAGTTCATTGGGTGAAAGAGTTTCTTCTCTTAGCTTCTTCACAATCTCTGACTGCTGCTTTAGACCTTCAAATGCTTTAGAATACTGTTTTGAAGCCTCTTTATATTCTTGTCTTAGCTGACGCACAGAACGCATAACTGCGTTTAGCTGCTGTTTTAGGTCATCTAATTCGCTAAAATCGTCATACATCTTAAGGAAAAAGCTATTTTGGTTAATCACAAGAGGATTGTATCACACAATGATTAATGTAACTCAAACTTATTCTTGCATTATAATTTTTACTATATATCGTTAAACAGCTAACTATGACTTTATTAGATACCTTAAACCTCAAAAGACCCCAAGATTATCCATCTTAAGGGGTTAGAAAGATTTATTAGACATCTCCAATAATTCCTAAAATAGGGGCTAAAGCCCTCACTACGAGCTTATATAAATACTTTCATGTCTATTGTAAGATGCAATTAACCTCTATTTACCGCTTACTGTTCCTGTTAAGGGAGAACTGGCACTTGCATAGTCTTTTAAGGGCATTCTTCCAGCTAAATAGGCAATTCGCCCTGCTTTAACCGCCATTCCCATCGCTTGCCCCATCAGAGGCGGATTTTCAGCCAATGCGATCGCACTATTAATCAATACCGCATCTGCACCCATTTCCATCGCTAAAGCGGCCTCACTGGGTGTCCCAATTCCTGCATCTACAACTACGGGAATCTTCGCCTGTTCGACAATAATCTCGATATTTGCTTGATTTCGGATACCTTGCCCCGATCCAATCGGAGATCCTAATGGCATCACCGTGGCACAACCAATTTCTTCTAATCGCTTCGCTAATAGAGGATCGGCATTAATATAGGGTAACACAGCAAAGCCTTCTTTGACTAACTGTTCAGCCGCTTCCAATGTGCCAATGGGATCAGGCAGTAAATACTTAGCATCAGGAATCACTTCTAGTTTAATAAAGTTATTGTCATCTTGTCCTAATAATTTAGCCATTTCTCGACCTAAACGAGCCACTCGTACCGCTTCCTCTGCTGTTTTGCATCCTGCGGTATTGGGTAACATCCAGATTTTTGACCAGTCTATGGCTTCTGCTAACCCTTCGTGGCCGGGGGCTTTCGTTTGTACTCTTCTGACAGCAACCGTAACAATTTGACACCCACTACTCGCCACACTTTGCTGCATCGCTTCCATAGTAGGATACTTGCCCGTTCCTGTCATTAAACGAGAATTAAAGGACTTTCCTGCAATAACTAAAGGATCAGAGGGAATAGACTCAGGATTAACCAAAATTCCGTTACTTTGAGCTACAGACAGGGAAGCGGTCGGAGTCAAGGTTGTCATGTTACTATTTTTATGATTAGTAGTGTTATAAAATCGATCAGCCTGAAAATGACTTAACAGAGGATCAACATTGTCATCAATAATCAGGTCAGCGATTAACTTAGCGGTGATAGGGGTTAATAAAATACCGTTACGGTGGTGACCTGTCGCTAAAATAAGGTTTTTACAATCACCATAGCCTAAAATGGGCAATTCATCTGGTGTCGTTGGACGAAACCCCCACCAATAATCTTCAATTGGCCAGTCTGCAAGAGGGGGATAGAGACGTATTGCTCTTTGAATTAACGTTTGTATCCCTTTAGGGGTATTTTGAGGTGTCCATCCTTGATCTTCCATGGTTGCACCGACAATCAAACGACCATCTTGGCGAGGTACAAGGTAGGTTTGGGGCGCAAATAAAACCCTTTGTAGCGGTAAAGGCTGATTAGGGGAACTGGGCATTTTTAAGGCTAACATTTGCCCTTTTATGGGACGCACAGGCAAAGGTAATAGTTGACTCGCCCATGAACCAGAAGCGACAACATAAGTATTAGCGGTAAATTCGCCTTGAGAGGTGGAAATACCCTGAACCTTACCGTCTTTTTGGGTAATTGCGGTAACGGATACTCCTTCTTTAACCGTAATGCCTAATATCTCTGTTGCTTGTCGCAGTGCAGTGGTGACTTTGCGGTTATCCACTTGACCATCTTCAGGATACCACCAGCCTCCAATAACATCTTCCCCTAAGTCGGGTTGATAGAGTTGAATGGCGGTTTTGTCTAACCAGAGAGAAGGGTTGTTTTTCAGGGTTTTCTCGTCTGGTAATTCGTAAACAGGAGCTAAAATGCCACAAGGATGATAACTGGTTTCTAATCCCGTTAACTGCTCTAATTTCTTGACCCATTCAGGGTATAACCACCGTGACTTTAAGCATAAGTCTAATATGACCCCTTCTAATCCTTCGGCGTAAGGGGCTAACATTCCGGCCGCTGCGAGACTGGCCGCTTCTTGAATTTGGCGACTAAAAACAGTAACGGATGCGCCTCGCTGTTTGAGTTCTACGGCGATCGCTAATCCGACCATACCACCGCCAATTACTATTACGTCACTGCTTAAGCTCATATCGATGTTCCCTGATTGAGATAGGCTGCTCTTTTTTTACCTTACATCGTTTGTCTGATTCCTATTATGAAATTTAGATTAATCCTGACAGATGATATAAAAATACTATTTATTGATGTCCAATAAGTTGTTAAGATAAAAGGCTGTGCTAAATAAATCTTCCCATGACTGAGCAATATCGTATCACTTTGTTACCTGGTGATGGCATTGGACCAGAAATAATGGCCGTTACCGTCAAGATTCTAGAATCCGTTGCCCAAACCTTCGATTTACAATTTAACTTCACAGAAGCCTTAATTGGGGGAGTGGCCATTGACGCAACAGAAAACCCCTTACCCGATGAAACCTTAGAAATATGCAAAAACAGTGATGCTGTGCTATTAGCAGCCATTGGGGGTTATAAATGGGATAATTTACCCCGTCATCAGCGACCAGAAACAGGATTACTAGGACTTAGAGCAGGATTAAATCTGTTTGCTAACCTACGGCCAGCCACGATTTTTCCTCAACTAATTGATGCTTCTACCCTGAAAAAAGAGGTGGTAGAAGGGGTAGATATTATGGTGGTGCGAGAATTAACAGGAGGGGTGTATTTTGGTCAACCCAAAGGGGTTTTTACCACCGAAACAGGGGAACAAAGGGGTGTCAATACAATGGCTTATACAACCTCAGAAGTTGATCGCATTGCTAAAGTTGGCTTTGAAACAGCACAAAAGCGCCAAGGGAAGTTATGCTCAGTGGATAAAGCAAATGTTCTAGATGTTTCTCAGTTATGGCGAGATCGGGTAACATTGATGGCGGAAAGTTACCCCGATGTCGAACTTTCCCATCTTTATGTCGATAATGCGGCCATGCAATTAGTCCGTGCGCCCAAACAATTTGATACCATTGTGACAGGGAATTTATTTGGGGATATTCTCTCAGATGCAGCAGCTATGTTAACAGGAAGCATCGGAATGCTCCCCTCAGCTAGTTTAGGCGCAGATAAACCAGGGGTTTTTGAACCCGTTCATGGATCAGCACCCGATATTGCGGGACAAGATAAGGCGAACCCCTTAGCACAGGTATTAAGCGCTGCGATGATGTTGCGTTATGCCCTTGATCAAGATCAAGCAGCGACTAAAATTGAACAAGCAGTACAGACAGTTTTAGAAAGCGGTTATCGCACAGGGGATATTATGTCTGAGGGAATGACCTTAGTAGGCTGTCAAGAAATGGGAGAGTTACTGTTAAAATTTTTGTAATCTGAACAGTCTTAGGGTATAACTTGGGGATATAGAATTACTCTTTACACTACCCTTTTAAGTGTCCTAAAAAAGAGAAAAAGTACCACAATTCTATTATACTACATCGCTTTTGTTGGCACTTTTCTGGCTAAGAAGCATCCTCAAAACCTTGATCTATAAGGGTTTTAGGGGAATTGAGCAAGCCCTAACTAAAGTTCATCTAAATTAACACCTAATTCTCGTAATTTGGCTTCTAAACGATCAGCCCGTTGCTTTTCTTGTTCAGCCCGTTGCTTTTCCTGTTCAGTCCGTTGTTTTTCTTCTATGATTGCCTCTTCTGGAGTCGGTAATAACTTACCTTTGTCATCCCACCAACGTAACCAGGGAAGTTCCACATTTTTATAGATTCCTGTCCAAAGTCCTAATTCTAACCCCAAAGATGGAATATAATAATGTCCTCTTTCATTAGCTGACATTAATCGATATTTACCTTCTATAAGGTGATAAACTTCTACACTTGACTTTTGCACTTCATAAATAGCATAAAAAGGAACACGAATTGCTTGCTCATACACCCAAAATTTGCCCTTATAAGGGGTTTGATCTCGTTCTTCTTCTCCATTGCCTGATACAAATTCAATTACAATAGAGGGAGCGACTATTTCTTGCTATAACACATAAGAACGCCTCGTATGTCCATCTAAAGTTGAAGGAACATTAGCCACATAAAACCAATCTGGGGCTTCTGCGCCTCTTTGTGGTGGTTCTGTTATTCGCCAATAAATACCGCTATCTTGTCCAATGGCAAATCGTCCATCGGGATGTAACTGTTCCAATTTCGACCAGATAGATTCAGTGAGTAAAATGCTTTGAGGATGTTCTTGGAAATTTTTCACAAAAGTGTTGTCGGAGTCGGGTAATTGAGTATGATCGGGTAGAGAATTTTTCGAGGTGACATTAACTACGGTTGTCATAAATTCATACCAAAATAGACTAACATAAAGTCAATTGTATCTATTTTTTGGCATTGTC
>JBFRWB010000056.1:0-4010 GCA_051439375.1 Microcystaceae cyanobacterium | reverse complement strand
TCTTTCGTCATTACTGGGACGAGGACGACGTTGACGGGGGGGGCGAGATGAGGTTTCTCGGGAGGAGGTTTCGGAACGAGGACGACTAGGACGGCGTTTTTTAGGGCGATCTTCCCACATATCATCTGCCTTATCCCAAGCGTCGTAGTTATCATTTTGGGGACGAGTGGGACGAGGTTTGCGTCTGGGAGAGGGGCGATCGCCGTAAGAGTCACCAGAAGGACGACGACGGGGGCGCGAACTTCGGGTGTCTTCTTCGTCATAACTGCGACTATTGCGAGGATCAGCGTATCCTTGTAAACGAGGATTATTACGATACACAGGTTCTTCGTCTTCGTAGGGTTCTAAGCGATCAAGTTCCGCTTCGGTATAGACACGGGTTTTGCTGACGCGACGTTCATCGTCGACGTAGGAAGAACTACGTTTCGCTTGTTCAGTGGTTGCCCCTCTTAAACGGATACTTTCTACGGCAAAGAAGACGGCTGATCCCGTTAATAAAAATTGTCCAAACTGGAGTATCGGGTCAAGTCGCCATCCTTGGAACAATAATATCAGTCCGCATAGTAGCCCCACTGCGGCAAAAAAGATGTCATGATCCCTAGAGAGTTCTGGCCGTACAGACCGTAAGAAGTACAAACCTGCTCCAGCTACGGCTAAAAAAATTCCTAGGACACTGGCTGAGTTCAGCCCAAACTTAACCATTATCGCTCTCCCTTTTCTGTTCTATGGTAGCGAATTTTCTCTACAATTCCTTTTTCTAGGATACCCAATTACTTATCAAAGACTTAACCCCATCCAAGTTGGCTGGGGTTAACTCAAACTAGCTTAGAAGTTGCGTTTGATTTTATCACTCTGACTGATGAAGATCAATGCAGCAGTGATGGGGATAACGACGATTACGCCTCCCAAGACGAGACTCCATATGAAATTAGCTATAGATTGTGTCATATAATTGTTACACTTTTTGGCTTTTGATACCTAACGTTAATCATTCTAAGGGTTTTTTCACCCATTGCGTCAACAAATTTTCAGAAAGAGCAGGAGGGGAAAGCTGCGCAGCAGGAGGATGAATATACCAGATAAGGACTTTTCAAGATGTTGAGATTTTTTTTAAGGCAGTCCTTGCGTGTAATTGAACAGATTTATTGGGGTCTTGAGTTAATTTTTCTAAGGGGCTGATTGCTAGTTTGTCTTTTAATTCTCCTAGGGAAACTGCAATGGCTTCTCTAATCTCTGAATAATGAATTATGGTGGTTTCGGATACAAGAAAATCGATTAAAATTTGAGTTGCTGTTATTTTAGCTTGTTGATTTTGTTGCGTCCCTAATAACGTAATAATTAATTTAGATAATTCTAAGTCGTCTTGCCATAGCAGGGTTTTTAAATCGTTTAATGCCTGGGGATTTTCGGTCCAACTTAATGCCTTAATAATTTCTTTTTTGAGGATTTTGGGGGTCGTTGGTTTCTGCAGCACTATTGATAATTGTTCTCTGGCTTCTACCGTATTGATTTTTCCTAAAGCTAAGGCAGCCTGTTGGGAAACTTCTAAATTAATGTCATAAAGTAAAGGAATTAACTGAGTAGTAATGTTAAATTCTTGAGAGAATTTTGACTGTCTTCCTAAAGCGATGATAGCTTCTTTGCGAACCTTAGAAACCCTATCTTTTAAGGCTTTTATAAAAACAGGAATTAAGTTCTTTTGATGAAAACTACCTAAACATTCAAGGGCAATAATACGAATTTCTGGATCGGGATCATTAACAACATCTAATAGGGGTAAAATGGTTTCCGAATGGCGAATCTTTGCTAATGCTTTCAACGCTAATAACTTGGATGAATGATTCGTTTTTAGTAAGTTTTCTAAACTTTGAATAGCCGCAACTCCCATATTACTCAAGCCTTCTGCTACCATTGTTAATATGTCTTCATCTTCTTCTTCAAATTCTAATACTTTTATAAAAGTAAGAATAACTTGTTCGTTTTTAAATTGTCCTAAAATACGTGCAATGAACCAACGATATTCTACATCAAGATTCCTATTTTCTAATACTGTTATTAGGGGATCAATAATATCTTCTCCTAGTTTTGGAAATAACTTCGTAATGTCCCATCGTTGTTTAAAATCCCCTGTTTCTAAAATAGATAAGCCTATTTTTATGACCTCACTATTATCAATTTTATCTTGATTAACCCTTGTCTGAAATTGTTTGAAATCCAGATGATTATTCATGATTAATCTATCATAGTGATGGTTAACTTATAATTCACTGGTCGATTAGATTTAGAGACAATGGTAAATTCATAATAACCGCTTTCTCTTAATTGTCCTGACCATTGATGATTAGAAGAATCTTCGAGTATATTATTATTACCAGTGGGAGAATAAACAGATAATAATAAATTGCGCTCGCCTTCTAATTTTACTTGTATTGTTTCGCTGGCTTGTAGGTTAGCAACATAGGCTTTTCCGCTTCCTGGTTCTAGCCTTTCTTGACGTTCAATACGTCCTTCTTCTTGAAGATTGCTGTCTATCCTTTCATAACTTTCACCAGATTGCAATGTTGTTAAAGTATCTACAATCATAGCATTCCACACCTGACCCATAGGCTTATCAATAAAATCTTGGTTTTCTTGTTCAGGAAAAATGGCAAAAAAACGCCCATCTACTAAATCATATAACGCCCGACTACTCAAGTACAAACGATTAACCTGCTGTTTCCAGATATCTCGTTGACTTTGTGTATAACTACCAATATTTTCAACCCCTTCTCCACTCATAGATTCTAAGGTATTTAATAGATTGATGGCCATTTCATCCCATCTCTTGCGCCAAGTTGCGTCATCTTTTTCATAACTCAAAAATTTATCTTTTTGAGATGGATACTTATCCCAAAATAGTTCATCTACTGCCCCAATAAACCAACTATGATCAACGCCTAAGCGACGGCGACGGCTACGTATTTCTGTTTTTCTTTCTAATTCTTGATCACTAATTTTCGGGCTATTTTTTTCATTACTAAAGGCCGTTTCAGGTTCACTATCATTCTCAGTATTGGTCATTTGAGCAAGCCACATTTTTCCTGCCCACCAGCCCATTGTACTCGAAGCTACAATCAACATCAAGAGTAATAATAACTTACCTAAACAACCAAGAACGGGATTATTTTTGCTGGTGGTTGATGTCATATTCCTATCGATTGTTTTCTTGGGAGAAACCTTCTCTTTTTTATTAGAAGTTTTAAGAATTGTAGCAGACTTCACCACAAGGGTCGGTGATGTGATAGGTTGAAGATTGATTTTGGTAAGTGCCTCTATGACTTCTGAAGCTGACCCATAGCGATCGCTAGGATTTCTGGCTAACATTTTCCCTAAAATATGGGTTAAATTTGAACTAAGGTTGAGTTCTGCGGGAAAATTCCAGGTTAACGTCTGTTGATCTTGTAGCTGTTGAGGTTCTTTCCCTGTTAACAATACAGAAGCCGTGGCTGCTAGTGAGTATAAATCACTATTGGCACTGACGACTCCTTGCTGCATCTGTTCCTGGGGTGCATATCCAGGTTGGCCAATTTGTATGATTTTAGTGGTTAATAGTTGGGGTTGTTTGAAGTAGGTATTGGCCACCACTGATAGCTGTTTAACGCTACCAAAATCGATGAGAATGGGTAATTGATCATGTTCACGACAAATTATATTATCAGGGGTGAGATCACGGTGGATGATGCCTTTTTCGTGGAGATAGGCGAGAACAGGTAAACTGTCTAATAAAAATTGAATGACTTCCCTTTCTGTGAAGACTTGTCCTTGACTCAACCGTTGTTGTAATCGTTGACGATATGTAGTACCTGTTACGTGATCTTGAAGTAAAAACAAGGTTTTTGTGTTCCCTTGTTGAGAGGAGAATAACTCTCGAAAACGGGGGATTTGAGGGTGATCTAGAGTGTAGAGAATTTGTGCCTTGCGTTGAAAGAGTTCTTCTGTTTTCTGTAATGCTTGAGGATCATGGACATCTG
>JBFRWB010000055.1:0-16581 GCA_051439375.1 Microcystaceae cyanobacterium | reverse complement strand
TATCTGTTCTTCCCCTGTAGTGGCTATGGTTTGGGAAGGAAAGGGTGTCATTGCATCTGCCCGCAAGATTATCGGTGCGACCAATCCCTTAGAATCAGAACCGGGTACGATTCGGGGTGATTATGGTGTAGAAGTGGGAAGAAACCTAATTCATGGTTCGGATGCCTCTGAAACAGCACAAACGGAGATTAAATTGTGGTTTACCCCAGAAGAATTAACGAACTGGGACTCAGTATTAACCCCTTGGTTGTACGAATAGATATTTCTTAATCGGTAGGGGCATAAGTATCTTATGCCCTCATACCAAAACTTTAGGCTTCACCTTCTACATAGAGGAAGAGAAGTCCCATAACTGCAAAAGCAAGAACAGCCAGAGCAGGAACAAAAATTGAGGGCAAATATGAAGCTGCCATAGTTTTTTCCTAATTGGTTAATAAAGAATTTACCCCCCAGATGGTACTGCAAAATTGAGAAGCAATCGCCGAAAGTGTAAAGATTCTTAACAAAAGATGACAAGGAATCAGATTATCTTAAACTAAACTCTTAGAGTTAACCCACGTTCAAATAAGAGACTCAATAAACAATGACAAATGTAGTTGGACCGGCTGGAGATCCCCAAATCGGCGATCTCGCTACCCCTTTAAATTCCTCTGCTTTCTCAAAAGCTTTCATCAATAACCTACCCGCCTATCGCCAAGGTTTATCTGCCAACCGTCGCGGTTTAGAAGTTGGTATGGCTCATGGTTATTTTCTGTTTGGACCCTTTGCCCTCACTGGCCCCTTGCGTAGCACTGAATATGCAGCCACGGCAGGTGTTTTGTCTGCTGTTGGTCTAGTTATCATTCTTACCATTGCTTTATCCCTTTATGCCAGTGTGACCACCTTTAAACCTTTACCCTCTGTCACCAATGCAACCCCTCCTAACGATCTTGGAACAAAAGAAGGATGGGGTGAGTTCGCCAGTGGCTTTTTAATTGGTGGTTGTGGCGGTGCATTTTTCGCCTATCTTCTCTACTTAAATTTAGATACGGTTACTGACCTCATTCAAGGGGCATGGTCTATCATGTAGTTCCTCTTTTCTAAAAAATAGAAAATAATCAGGCGCAGTCACTGCGCCTTTTTTTGCGGCCAATTTAACTGGCATTTGTACTGTACTACAGTGAATGAAAACGAGATTGGGCAAGGTCACGAATCAGCACAGTTCTAGCAGAAACATAGCTTTTTGCAAAACGATATTGGTTAGGGTTGAGGGGTTTGAACTGCTGTAGTCGGTTAATGATTTGTGTCACTAAGTCGTTGTCACTGAGGTTAAGCAACAGATTGGTCTCCGTTTGCTCAACCACTGACCATAATTCGCGTACGACTTGAATATCCATATCCATAATGCTCGGTAGAAGAATCTAAAGAAAATATTAAGGGGGATTTTCCAAAAAGCAAGAGGTAGGATCGATAAGTTTAGACAACTTTACAAAAGGTTATCTTTTTTTACATAAATTAATACTTAAGTTGCAGAAGTGCAGAAGATAGGAGAGGTGAGTCTAGCGGTTTTGTAGTAGTCACTGAATCATTGGTAACTGCTCACTGCTCACTGGAATAAGCTTCAAGCGTTTTAATCTCATCCTGTACGGCTCTATGGTCATGATTAAGGGGAATCAGTAAGGTTTTGGGGAGTTGACCCTCTTTTGCTTTGGCTACCTCAAAATAAGTAAAGGCTTCTTTGAGGAGTTGAACTTTTAACGGTTCACTATCATCCAGTGATCGGGCTTTTTTACGGAGAATTTGCCCTTTTAGATATTGTACCTCTGGATTTTCTGGGGTTGCTTTGAGTGCCTTATCCATAAATTGAATGGCTTGATCGTATTCATCTAAATCCCGATAAGCCGTTGCGATCGCACGATCAACCATAAACTGAGGGGCTGCATATTTTTCAAATTTATCAATGGCTTGATCTGGACTAGCAAAGGGAAGATTAACCGCTAAAATCAGGTCTAAATAGCCTTTTAGCAGGTTGAATTCTGGATCATTAGCGTCAATGGCTTCAGCTTTTTCCACATAAGCAAGGACTATCTGTAATTTTTTAACCGCACTCAAGGGGCCTTGTTTTTTGAAAAGATAAGCCCCTTCTAGGAAATGACCAACTGCTAGGTATAAATTTCCCCGTAAAGCATCGTCACTTTTAAGTTTTTCGGCTTTTTTCTGAGTTTTTACGGCATAGGTTTTCATTTCATCAAAATTTTCTTCTGCATAAGCCAGAGACGCTTTCATTGCATAAGCTAACGGTTCATCTGGTTCACTATCCGTTGCTTGCTCTAGATAGGTTTTTGCTTCTGTATAGTTACCATTGCGGAAAATCTCATTAAAAGCGGCTTCAGTGTTATCTCCAATATCACGAGGATTATTAACTCGAAAGGGATCACCTGCCCATGCTAAACTTCCCCAGAGACTGATACTTAATGTCAACGATGCAATGTAGGAGAGGCGACGTAGCCCCTTAATGCTCACACCCATAGCGAAACCTCCTAATCAGTTAATCACCAACAACAAAACAAGATTGCTTCTGATAATAACAAATCATTGGGTTGAGAGGACAAAACCCGAACCCAACCCACTTTCTTAATTTTTTTGTAGAAAACAATAATAATTTAAGATTTATTAAATCCTAAACCGTTTTCTTGAGCATATCGCTCCATAAATCTCATAAAACGCTCCCATTCTCCGGCAGAGTTGAAAATAATCTTGGACTCTACTTTTTTAGGTTCGCCGTTAATAAATACCCCTTTGACTTCACGGGTGACAATTTCCCCTTCTTCATCAACTAGATACATTCCCGTAATTTCGTTAGTATTCTCTTTGCTTAAAATCTTGGGAGAATCAAAGACAAAGGTTGCTGTCCCACTGTCTCCAGTACGAGAACGGGTTAGACGGACTTCAGGAACTGTATCTTCTTTAATACCTCTTGAAAATTGGATTTCAGCCATGTTGTTTATGCCTAGTGAATTTAATGCAATTTTCCCATTCTCTCATAAAGGATAGAGAAAATGAGATCGATCAGCGATTAAATCAATAATGAATGGATAATGGACAATAGATAATACCCTGTCTCCTACCTGATGACTCAACCTAATGCGGGATGCTTAACAGTTTAGGACAGGTTTTAGACCTAAAATTAATTATCAATTACCCATTGTCAACGCCTCATTGATAGCTCCCATGTCTTCTCTTAAATTCCAAACAGTTTCCCGTAATTCCTTACTTACTCATCTTGATTTTCGCACCAAATTAGTGATGATGGTCACCGTTACTTTAATTGCCTTTCTCTGGGAAAGTCCCCTTACGGGCGGCATTTTAACCTTAATAGTCGGTATAGCTTGTTTACTGTCTGGGGTAAGATTAGGCTATTTAGCGACTATTTTAAAATTAACCCTGCCTTTTTATGTTATTTTACTAATTATTATGGGGCTTTTTAATATTGAGCAAGTGAAGTTATTAACCAATAAAGAAGTGTTAACGCCTTTGATTTCTACCCCCGAAACATGGCATTTTTTAGGAGGATTAACAATCTCCCAAGAAGGTACTCTATATGGAGTTAATGTCATTCTTAAGACTTTAACAATGATTTTAGTTCTACCTTTAGGCATTTTTACCAGCGACATTAATCAAATTGTTATTGGATTAGTTCGTCTCAATATCCCCTATAAAATTGTTTTTATTATTTCATCGACGCTAAGTTTTTTCCCTCAACTCTTTGCTTCTGTACAAGCAATCTTAGAAGCACAAAAATTAAGAGGTTTAGATTTAGAAAGACTCAATCTATTTTCTCGCTTAAGAGTATATGCTACCGTTGCTGTCCCTCTAATTTTAAATGCCATGAATCAATCTCAAATGTTAGAGGTTGTTTTACAATCTAAAGCCTTTTCAGGTAGCTCTAAACGTACCTATTTACAAGAAACTCAATTAACTTCCTTAGACCTAATCTTAATGAGTCTTTTTATAGCATTGTTTATCCTTGTCATTATTCTTTATTTTGGTTGGGGAGTGGGTAAATTTGCATGGTTACTATGGCAGTGAACAGTTAACCGTTAGTGAGACAATTTTTTAGCTCACAAGTGTGAGCATTCTATGTCCCTAAGTCACTCACGTTTCTAACTTGGGATAGAAATTAAGGTTTTTATCCTTGACAAATCTAAGTTCTGTGTTTTAGGTTAGGTGTGACCTCACATAAGTGACCGATGTTGTTAAATAAGTAACAGAAAGTGAGCTTAAGTGAGTCTATCGTTAGCCGATAAGTGAGCCTTGTGATCAAGGTATCATTTACTATCTAGTCAAAGGAGTGAACCAATGACATCCAATAAACGTATCGCCCTTGTATCCGTTCACGGAGATCCTGCCATCGATATTGGCAAAGAAGAAGCAGGGGGTCAGAACGTCTATGTACGGCAAATAGGAGAAGCTTTAGCCCGTCAAGGTTGGAAAGTGGATATGTTTACCCGTAAAACTAGCCAAGAACAGCCAACCATCGTTCAACATACTGAAAACTGTCGAACCATTCGTTTAGTAGCTGGCCCTAAAGCATTTGTTCCCAGAGATGAGATTTTTGGATATTTACCCCAATTTGTACAAGCTTTCCGTCAATTTAAAAACGACCAAGGATTAGAGTATCCCATCGTTCATACTAACTATTGGTTGTCTGCGTGGGTGGGTATGGAGTTAAAGAAAGAACATAATATACAGCACGTTCATACCTATCACTCTCTAGGGGCGATTAAATATCAATCTGTCAGCGACATTCCCCCCATTGCCAATACTCGCCTTGAAGTGGAAAAAGCTTGTTTAGAAACGGCTGAAACAATTGTTGCCACGAGTCCCCAAGAGAAAGAACACATGAGACATTTCATGTCAAAAAAAGGTACAGTTGATATAATTCCTTGTGGCACAGATATTCGACGTTTTGGAGCAGTATCGGGAGCAAAAGCCCGTTTACAGTTAGGAATACCGAAATCAAGTCTGATGGTTCTCTATGTCGGACGATTTGACCAACGCAAAGGAATTGAAACCCTTGTCCGTGCTTTAGGTCAATCAATTTTCCCCGGTATTGCTGATATTCGCCTTGTTTTAGTAGGAGGATGGCGAGAGGGACAAAAAGACGGCCAAGAGAAAGCCCGTATCGAAGGAATTGTCCAAGAATTAGGCTTAGAACAATATGTCACCTTTGCTGGACAGAAAAACCACGAAGAACTTCCCCTATACTATGCGGCGGCTAATGTCTGTGTCGTCCCCAGTCACTACGAACCCTTTGGTTTAGTTGCCATCGAGGCCATGGCCAGTCATACTCCAGTGGTTGCTTCTGAAGTTGGTGGCTTAAAATATACCGTTGTTTCTGAAAAAACAGGATTACTCTGTCCCACCAAGGATGAAGCAGCTTTTGCTAAAGCAATTGACCGTATTCTAACCGATCATCCATGGCAATATCAATTAGGTCAAGCCGCCCGCCATCGAGTCGAAAATCAATTTAGTTGGAATGGAGTCGCTAACCAATTAAATAATCTCTATGATTCTTTAATTCAGATTCCTGTTCTTCCCCAGAACAAACTTCCTGCTTAAGTCGATGGCACATAATCTATAGTCTAGTTGCAATTGAGTTGTGAACAACTTTTCCCATTCCCGATTTCTTCTGTGAGCCTTGTTTACAATTAATTGCAGAGACTAACTATGGAAAAATCTCTCTCTTAAAGGTTAGAATAACAGGAGAGAGATAGACACTTCCCCTTCATGGGGAAATTTATTTATGCTCTTTTTTTCTCCTCATTACTGGTTCATCTGTCAATTATTACCCTAATCCGAGTTCTGTAAAATGGCCTTTCCCCAAGACATTTCTCCACAATTTTTTGATAGCTTCGCCCATGATTATGGTTTATCCCATTCTCAAGTTGAGGTATTACCCTTCGTTTTACAAAGAGAATCACCTAGAGCGATCGCTGATAGCATTGGTGTCAGTGATGAAGCGGTGCGGAAGCGGTTAAGTGGGGTCTATGATAAGGTGGGAATTCAAGGAAGAGGGCCAGTTAAATTCGGCCAACTGCAACGATGCTTGATTGCTCTTTACAATACACAAATAAACGACCGTCAAGCCCGTCACGCTGACGAAAAAAAAAGCCTTGATCAGCCATCGTTTGCGATCGATTGGAGTGATGCACCAGATGTTACCCGTTTCACTGGGCGTAGTCAGGAATTAACCCTATTAAATAGCTGGACGGTGGGACAACAATGCCGCTTAGTGGGGATTTTTGGCTTACAAGGTGTAGGAAAAACGGCCTTAGCCGTTAAAATTGCCCAACAAATTCAAGAGCAATTTGAATGTGTGGTCTGGCGTACTTTAACGCCCAAAACATCCCCCAGTCTGCTTTTTTCCGATTTAATTCAGTTTTTTCATCAAAAAGAAAATTTAACCTATCATCGAGGGAAACGAAGCATTAACTCTCAAATTCATTGGTTAAACAGCTACTTACGCTCCCATCGTTGTCTGATTATCCTTGATGGCTTTGATATGGTCTTTCGTCGTAGGGAATTAGCAGGGGTTTATCGCAAGGGATATGATGCTTACGGTCATTTTTTAGGCAAATTTGCCCAAGAGTCGTCAAGAAGCTGTTTTATCATCACCTCTCGTGAGAAAAGTAAAGAGTTTTGCTTTTTTGAAGAAAAAGAAGGTAGCGTGAATTACTTAATGTTAAAAGGCTTAACAGATGGGGCTTATTCGTTACTTGAACATAAATATTTGTTTAAACAAGAAGTATGGAATGAGTTTATTGAGATTTATCAAGGAAATCCTTTGATGTTGAAACTGGTTGCTATGACCATTCAAGAGGTTTTTGAAGGGAATGTGGCGGAATTTTTGGCTACCACTCGGTTAACTAATGAAATTACCCACTTAGTCTCAGAAATTCTTACCTGCTTATCTTTGCTTGAACACAATTTAATCCGAGTCATGGCACAACAAGAAGCCCCTTATAATGTTCAAGAATTACAGCATCAACTGCAAAATGTTACGGCACAAGAAATATTAACTGCGATTCAATCCTTAAAACGACGCTCTTTAGTAGAAAGTAGAGAAGGGGGATTTACCTTGATTCCTATTGTCAAAGAGGCAATTGATAGTTAATTTTGCTGTTTTTTTCCTTGGCAATGTGTATGAGAGAATGAATTATACTCACTCTCCATTTGCCAAATTGCCTAAAAATCTGCTATGGTTTTTATCTGTTCTTATTATATAGTGACGGTAAGTGTCCTCCGTCCTTTTCTGTCATCAACCCCAACGAACCTTGATTAAGCCTCAGCGACCCTCCACCGAACCCAAAGCTCGTCCCCCTCTTCCCCCTACTATTGAGGTGGAACAAACTGCTTCATCTTCTGCGTCTGATACTGCACCAGAAACCCTATTTAATGACGAAGAAACGGACGAATCAGCCAAGTTTCAGGGCATTGGTACACTTTATGGCAAAATTTATAAAGATGAGGAACAGGGATTTTATATTAAGTTAGGCCAAAATCAATATCGTCTCTACGTTCTTAAAAATCGATATCGTTCTTGGTTGCTACAGATGAGGAATGCCCCTGATACGCCCCTTTATTTACGGGTTTATCCTAAATATCGCATTATTCCCCGCAAGCCACCAGAGGTCTATTTTCAAGTGGTAGCTTGGGTAGAGGAAAACCAATGGGAAGAACCGGGGATGTTTGTTTTTAGAGGAATTTGGCAGTTTATCCCCCAAGTTCGTACTCCTGTCATTTCAGTTTATCGTAATTACGAAGCCGAAGATCCCACCGAAAAGTTTAAGGCGGTTCATTTACCTGTTTTAATGCGTCGGGAGGATGAAACTCGTCCCTTTAAGTTTAATCCGAAAATTCCCAAAGAGCAGTTACCCAAACGCTGGTTTATTCAGGCTGAATATAAGTTTATTCCTTCTCGCAATTGTTGGGGATGGGTAAAAGATGTTGCCCCACCTAGTGAGCAAATTCCCCATTATCGTAAACCGGTGAAACCCACGTCCCCAGATAAAGATAAAGCACCTTATTCAGCAGATAATCCTCAAGAGACTTTTGGGAAAAAAGAGCAAGCTTACGAAAAAACTTCTACTCTTTCTACTGAAGAAGCGACAACAACTCGGCCGAAAAAACTCTTCAATAAACCCAATACAAGTACAATAAAAAAGCAATCTAAAAAATCGGAACAAACAGACAGTTCTTCAGAAGAATAAATGTGCTTCCAATTACCGAACCAGTTGGTGTTTAGAGGTAAATCATGGAGACCTTTTATCCAATTTTAGCCATTTTCGCCGCCTTTACCTTTGTCTATAGCACCCTTGCTGGACGATTAGCATCAACGCCTATCTCAGATGCAATGGTATATGTAGCATTTGGTTTTTTATTTGGGACGAATGGCTTAGGTATTTTGCAATTAAGTATTAATTCTGAAGGAATTCGCCTACTCGCTGAATTAACCCTTGCGTTAGTTCTCTTTTCTGATGCGGCGAATGCTGACTTAAAGATACTTAAAAGTAGTGTCCGTTTTCCCTCTCGTTTACTATTAATCGGACTTCCCCTTACCATTCTTTTGGGAGTGGGTGTGGGTAAATGGTTGTTTCCTAATGTGAGTTGGGTTGAAGTTGGAATTTTAGCTACTATGCTTGCACCAACGGATGCTGCATTAGGAAAAGCCGTTGTTAGTAACCCAAAAGTTCCTGCTCAAATTCGAGAGGATTTAAACGTTGAAAGTGGCTTAAATGATGGAATCTGTGTGCCGATTTTATTTGCTTTATTAGCAATAGCAACTCCTGAAAATATGGAAAGTAGTGTGTCTGAGCTTGTCATCCATCTATTTGTGGAAGAAATTGGCATTGGTGGGTTAGTAGGAGCAAGTATTGCCCTTCTTAGCGCACAATTAGGCAGCTTTGCCATTAAACGAAATTGGCTAACAGACACATGGCGACAAATTTCTATTCCTGCGATCGCATTTACTTGTTTTGCAACTGCACAAAGTTTAGGGGGAAGTGGGTTTATTGCTTCCTTTGTTGGGGGACTTTTGTTTGGCAGTATCATTAAAGTTTATAAGCAAGAAATGTTAGAGGTTTCAGAGGGAATCGGTGATGCCATGTCTTTGATGACTTGGGTAACTTTTGGCGCAATTGTAGTTGCTCAAGGGATTAGTTCATTGAGTGTTGCGATTATTTTATATGCTACCTTAAGCTTAACGGTGGTACGAATTATACCTGTTTTGTTATGCCTGTTGGGAATATCTTTAGACCTTGAAAGTAAGCTCTTTATGGGGTGGTTTGGACCACGAGGACTGGCTAGTATTGTTTTTGCTGTTATTGTTTTAAATGAGAATTTACCGAATGGTGAGATTCTCACTGATGCGGTTACTTGTACCGTTCTCTTAAGCATTATTTTACATGGATTAACCGCTAATCCTTGGGCAAATCGTTATGCAAAAAGAGTAACATGAGTTTGGAATAGGGAATACAATAAGCTGTTGTTAAAATTTGAATGTATCTTATACAATTGAGAAATGCTTTATCATGGAGAGAAATGACAACCTCTGATCAAAAGCCACAAAAAACTGAAACTCCAAATGGACAGGAAGAAACAAAGGAAACGATAATCCCTTCTCAGCCTTTCCAACCCCATCTGATTTTCCGTTTATTACCTACTTTTACCCTAATTGGTTTAACAGGATGGTGGAGTGTAGTAGGACGCATTCCTACCCGTGTCATTGGTCAATCTATCTTAATTCAACCCCGTTCTATTATTTCTTTTCAACCGAGAGGATCAGGAGGACAAATACTAGAAATAAGAATTAAACCGGGGGATAAAGTTAAAGCCGGACAAGTCATTGCGGTTTTGGATTTACCTGACGTACAAGAACAACTTCGTAATCAACAAGAGAAATTAGCCGAATATGAAGCCGAAAACCTAGCTATTACCAATGCTCAAAATATTCGTAGTAATTTACAACAACAAACTTTACAGTTAGAAAGCGTTTCTATTCCTCAGCAACTCGAAGCTAATCTTAAAGAAATTGAAGCCAACCGAATTAAATTGATTGCAGTAGAGAAACAACGTCAAGCTTATGAAGAAAGAATTGCCCAACTAGATGAATTTATTGAATTAACCCAACGTCGTTTTCAAGCTTATAACAAGTTGGTTGAAGAAGGGGCAATTGCTCCTTTAAGTTGGCAAATTGTCAATTCTGAAAATCAAGTGCAAGTGAGTCGAAATGAACGCACCAGTTTATATGCTCAACTCGAAAACTTAAGCTCAACTGAAGAAGAATTAGACTCAGCTAATATTAATTTAAACGCACAAAATGAGGATTTAAAAGCGCAATTAGAAAAACTACGGACTGATTCTGCTAACCTAAGATTAACGGACTTACAAGCGAATGTACAACGTCAGAACACCATTGATAATCTTAGACGAGATATTGATAACCTCAGAGCAACCATAGCTAAAGATAGTCTTGTGATTTCTGCTTATAATGGGACAGTAGTAACAATCAGTGGTAATGTAGGAGAATACATACAAGTAGGCACTGCCCTAGGGACGTTACGGGTTGATAATTCCAATACCTTAGATGAAGAGAATAAACCCATTGTTACCACTTATGCCTTTTTTACCCCAGAAGATGCTAACCGTATTCGTCAGGGAATGACGGGGGAAGTTACGCCCCATTTGCTTACAAATCGACGCTTTGGCGGGGTTCGTGAAGAATATGGGTCAATTCCCTCTACCGTTATGGCAGTTTCCTCGAAAACGGTAACCGTGCAGGAGGTTGCAAGTATAGTCGGTGATTCTGACTTAGCCAACGCCTTAGTCCAAAATCCCGTTCCTTACACCATACCTGACAATGGACGGGCGCAAAACCTGCCTGTCGTTCAAGTTGAGTTAAAATTAGAGCAAAATTTAGATAATCCTTCAGGATACGAATGGACACATAGTGCGGGACCCGATACCCAAATTGTAGAAGGTGCGTTAGGTGAAGTACGAGTGACTGTTCAAGAGCGATCGCTGATGAGTTACGCTATGGCCAGTTTACGTTGGATAACGGGGATTTATCGCAGTTAACGATGTTTTTATGACCATATTACAGAAAAATATTTTAAGTTATTTTAGGGTAGCCAGCATAAGTTAAGTTTAATTGAACCTAATAATAAATATTATTATCGTTATCATTTTGAGTCGTATAAAGTAACAAGACGGGCAATATAGATAGCAGGGTACATCATTCCCACAATTGCCTGAATATTAGCAAGAATCATAGCAAACCGATTAACAGGAACAATATCTCCATAACCTAGGGTGGTTAAGGTTGTAAAGCTATAATAGAGAAGTTGAAAACTTTCCTCACCCTCTAAGTTAACACCCCGAAAGGCATCTACATCGATAATTAGAATAATGCTATATAAACTAAACCAGAAAAATCCGATCAATAGAAAGATACAAATTCCCCCATTAATAATATTCAAATTAACTTTAGTACGGCTTAAAATTTCGCTACAGATGGCACGAACTGCCAATAAGTTAAAGCCCATATAGGCTAAAAATGCTGAAATTGAGGTTAAATCTGTCAAAATAGGTAAATCTCTAGCACGAAGCATAGAAAGACTAAAAGCGATGATTGCCAGTCCCCTTAAAAGAAAAAGCGATCGCTTAGACATCTTTAATGTTTTAATAATAAAAAAGTTAGTCAATAAAAATCCACCTGCGACCAGTAATTCACCAACACCATAGACAGATAAGGGAAATAATAACAAAAAGATGCTTAAGTTAATTAATAGTAGGGTAAAACTGTTCTTTTTTGACAATAACTCTGAGAAACGATTCATTTTACTCCCTTAAATCATAGAATGTAGGTTGGGTTAAAACGGGAAATCTAACGTAATCCCGAATCCGAGATTAGTACCTCCCTTGATTGTAAGATGAGGCACAGATAAAACCTAGTTTTCTTTAATCATAAGATTCAGAATAATCAATGGCATCAATATAGTAACTGAGTTATTAAACATTAACCTTAAGATTCAGAATAATCAATGAAATCGATAATAGTAATTAGGTTATTATCAGAAAATTGATCAGGATTATAAGTTAATTTGATTTGTCAACAGTCCAAAGTTGCTGGTAAGCTGTGACAGTAACAAGCCATTCATTACTAATGAATCGCCACTGATTAACTCAATCATTTGCGATCGCTTGACCTAAAAAGGTTTTAGGTTCTCTCTAATAAACAGAGATGAACTCAAAAAAACTTAAATATTTCACACCTCTAGCAATAGCTGCGAGGTACTGATAACTAATAGCTGGAATAACCCTTAAGATTTGCTCAAGGAGGAATTACAACATGGATTTTTTGTCCGATTTCTTAACACTCTTTTTATCGAAGTTGCAGTCCCCAACCCTCGGTTTTCTGATTGGTGGTATGGTGGTTGCCGCCGTTAATAGCCGACTACAAATTCCAGAAGCAATCTATAAGTTCATTGTCTTTATGCTGCTCATCAAAGTTGGCTTAAGTGGTGGTATGGCAATCCGCAATGCTAATCTAGTGGATATGTTGCTGCCAGCAGCGTTCGCTGTAGCAATAGGTATCATTATCGTCTTTATCGGGCGTTACACATTAGCCAAACTACCGAAGGTCAAAACAGTAGATGCGATCGCAACCGCAGGTTTGTTTGGTGCTGTCAGTGGTTCTACCCTCGCCGCCGCCCTAACCTTAATGGAGTCAGAAAGCATTACATACGAACCTTGGGCTGCCGCACTCTATCCCTTCATGGATATACCTGCACTGGTAACTGCGATCGTTTTAGGCAGCATTTATGTTACTAAACAGAAACAACGCCGTGCTGCCCAAGAGGAGTTAAGCAAGCAAGAATTTTTTGGCAAAGAAGAGTATGCCAAAGGACAGGGCATTGTAGCCAAAGGCTATCCTCAGAGAGATATTAAAGAGGAGAAGGTCAAGATTTGGCCAATTATCAAGGAAAGTCTGCAGGGTTCTGCCCTATCTGCCCTCCTGCTTGGCCTTGCACTAGGACTGCTAACCCGCCCCGAAAGTGTCTATGAAACTTTCTTCAATCCCCTCTTCCGAGGACTACTTTCTATATTAATGTTGGTCATGGGTATGGAAGCCACCGCCAGACTCGGTGAGTTACGCAAAGTTGGTCAATGGTATGCTCTCTATGGCTTTTTTGGTCCCCTATTGCATGGCTTCATCGCCTTTGGTTTTGGCATGATTGCCCATTATTTGACAGGATTTAGCCTTGGTGGTGTTGTTATTCTCGCCGTTATCGCTGCCTCTAGTTCAGATATCTCAGGACCCCCCACCTTACGGGCAGGTATCCCCTCAGCAAATCCCTCTGCTTACATCGGTTCTTCTACCGCCGTTGGTACACCTGTTGCCCTTGCTTTGGGAATACCCCTCTTTATCGGACTTGCCCAAGCACTGGGTGGCTAATTTCAGAGTTCTTTAATCAATACATAATCAGGAGGAAAAAGACATGACTCAGCAAGCCACTAAACTCGTTATTGTGACAGAAAAGTTGCTGCTGAAAAAGATCGGCAAGATCATCGACGAAGCAGGAGCGCCAGGTTATACAGTGGTGGAAGCGGGTGGTAAAGGTAGTCGCAATGTCCGCTCATCTGGACGACCCACCGTTGGCGATAGTTTCTCTAATATCAAGTTTGAGGTACTTACCCCCAGTCGGGATATGGCCGTCAAGATTTCTGATGAGGTCGCAGCAAGGTTTTTCGACGATTACTCAGGTATTGCCTATCTTTGTGACGTGATGGAGGTACTCCACGCACATAAGTTTTGAGAGCCAGTCCGTGATAAGGTTTCAGGTGTTGGGTATCGAGTCAGTGACCTTTCTCCAACCTGAAGCCTGAAACAAGCAAGCAAACAAACCTGATAGGCTCTTACGAGGTTAAGGTGAAAAGTGTAATTGTTGCCACATTTTACTCACCATTGCCTATTCCCCATTCCCTATGTAGGACATTTTTCTAAGCTTGAAACGAGCGTCAGGGGTTACTTTTGCCTTTTGCTTTTTGCCTTTTGCCTTGTGCGTAGCACTATACCTCGCCTTCATGAACACCTTAACGATTGTTTGGATTACCCTGCCTTTTTTTCTAGGATTTACTCTCTTTTTACTGCCTAAGCTTGACCGTTATTTGGCTTGTGCCATGGGCTTATTTTCTGTTGTCTATGCAGCTACCCTCTTAATTTATAATTCTCCTATTACCCTAGACTTATTAGATAATTTTGGAGTTACTTTAGTCGCTGACCGATTAAGCGCATTTTTAATTCTTACTAATGGTTTAGTGACAACGGCTGTAATTCTATACTGTTGGCAAACTGGAAAACTTGCTTTTTTTTATGCTCAGGTTATTATTCTTCATGGCAGTGTTAATTCAACCTTTCTCTGCGAGGATTTTATCAGTTTATATGTTGCTTTAGAGGTGCTTAGTGTTGGTTCTTTTCTCCTCATCACCTACCCTCGAACCCGTCGTTCAATTTGGGTAGGATTGCGCTATTTATTTATCAGCAACACAGCCATGCTATTCTATTTGGTCGGGGCTGTTTTAGTTTATCAAAATAATTTTTCCTTTAAGTTTAGCGGTCTTGTCAATGCACCCCCTGAAGCAGCAGCTTTAATCTTTCTAGGGTTGTTAGTAAAAGGAGGAGTTTTTGTTTCAGGTTTATGGTTACCCTTAACCCATTCTGAGTCAGAAAGTCCCGTTTCTGCTCTATTATCAGGGGTAGTGGTTAAAGCCAGTATTTTGCCCCTTGTTCGCTGTGCGATCGTTCTTCCTGAACTTGACCCATTAATTCGGCTGTTTGGCGTACTGACGGCTTTATTAGGAGCATTTAATGCGATTTTTGAGCGTGATACCAAACGAATGTTAGCCTTTAGCACCATTTCCCAGATAGGCTTCATTTTAGCAGCCCCAGAAGTGGGTGGATTTTATGCGTTAACCCACGGGTTAGTCAAATCATCTTTGTTTTTAATTGCTGGCAATTTACCGAGTCGTGATTTTAAAGAACTTAAACACACCCCTCTTGATAATCGTCTTTGGATTGTTTTAGTGATTGCTAGTTTTTCCATTTCTGGTTTTCCTTTACTTGCAGGGTTTGGTGCTAAGATTTTAACGATGAAAAGTCTGTTAGACTGGCAAGAGATTGCTATGAATATTGCTGCTTTGGGAACGGCAACTGCTTTTGCAAAGTTTATCTTTCTGCCAAGAGGAGGGAAAAAATCCACCCTCAAAACTGGATTTTGGTTAGCGATGATTATTCTGTTAGGTGGCTTAATTATTGCCAATGCAGTCTATTATGATGCTTACACTTTAGAGAATACAATCAAACCCCTTGCTACCATTATCTTAGGATGGTTAGCTTATCTATTTATCTTCCAGAAAATGACCCTGATTTTACCTCGTTTTTTAGAAGAATTTGAGCATCTAATTGGGGGAATGAGTTTAATGTTAGTTGTACTATTCTGGATGGTATTGACATGGCCTTCAATTTTATTTTTCGATTAATTATTTGGTTGCTACTGACCGCAGATTTAAGTTGGTTTAACATTGTGATTGGCGTAATTGTGGTGACAATTATTCCCCATAGTTATCCTCCAACTGCCCGTGTAAGAGAGTGGTTTCAAGCCCTTTGGCAACTTTTAATTGCCATTCCCCAAGCCTATTGGGAAGCGATCGAAATGATGATTTATCCTCATACAGAAGAAGAAATTATCTTAGAAAAAATTCCTCCTAACCGTTCCTCTCGTCTCATTTTCCTAGATATTTTTCGCATTACATTCACGCCTAAAACCATTGTGGTAAAATACAAGAAGGGCGGTTTTTATGCGATTCATCAGGTACGACGTAAGTATAAAGCTATCAAAAATTGATCACTTTTATCTTTTAAAATGACTCCAACTTACCCAATTTCTAAAACAATTAACACTTTTGCTGATCTTAAACAAAAGTTTAACTTATCACCAACTGGGGATGAGCTATTTTTTAGTGAATGGCAAGAGGATTTACCTAGTTTGAGTGTGTCAGAAAAAGAAGCTTTAGGGCAAATTAAGCAAAGATTTGAACGCCATCGAGAAAGAAGTCCTCTTACAGAAGGTGTTATCAACCAGTTGTTGATTTCTCCCTTGCTGACTTTAGCAGGGTTATATGACGAACCTTTTTATGTCACAACTGAAGCGAGTGTTGAACTAGAAATAGAAGATGATGATAAAATCTTACGGGGAAGAATTGATACTTTAATCATTGCTCAAAAACTATGGGTTTTAATAGTAGAATCTACATCTACCATTGCTTTCCCTGTTGCTTTACCGAAAATAATGACCTACATGATGGCACATCCTAACCCTGAGCGTCCTGTTTATGGATTAATTGGTACCGGGGACGACCTTCAGTTCATTAAAATGCTGCCTTCAGGTATCCCTCAGTATGATTTCTCTAATATGTATTCCTGTCTCTTATACAAATCTGACGATGCCGACGATTCAGATGTCGTTTAGATCTCGGTGG
>JBFRWB010000054.1:0-3316 GCA_051439375.1 Microcystaceae cyanobacterium | reverse complement strand
AGGCTTTTAAGGAACATCCATAATCATGTAATTTAACCCCCGTAACTCTTCCTATTAGCCAATTGGCAATTTTAGAGGGAAGAAGACGGGTTAAGGCTGCATCTTGTCTATTTTTTCGCCAACCACTAACTAGATCATAACCTTCTTCCAGCTTAGACACTAATAAGGGAATATCTCTAGGATCATTTTGTAAATCTCCATCTAGGGTAACTAAAACTTGTCCTTTGGCATATCGAAACCCAGCAGACATTGCGGGAGTTTGACCATAGTTGCGACGGAAAATAATAGCACTTAAATCATTTCGATAATTCGCTAATTCCTTTAATAATTCAGCCGATCCATCTTGAGAGCCATCATCGATACAAATAATTTCATAACCAAGTTGATGATTTTTTAAAACTTCGGCTATTTTTTCGATGAGAATCGATAAATTTTTAACTTCATTAAAAATAGGAACAATAACAGAAATATAAACGTCGTCGTTGCGATGATTATCAATTTTAGGTAATAATTGTAACGGGTTGGTCATTATGATTTGTATAAATTTTGTTAGCTATTCTAGCGTAAAGCAAACAAAAAGAATTATTATATTGGGAGAAGTTGAATGCTAAACAATCTCACCTTGTGGTTCTTCAGAAGCAGCTAAATTGCCTTAAGGCTGATAATGAGCGTTTTCAGAAAATCATTGATAAAATCAATTCCCAGTATTACCATTTAGTTGATAAACTGGGAGAGGTCAATAACTCATAGTTGTTCTGAGTTTAGATTATAGACTTTACTGGGGATTCTCACCACTTGACCTTACTCATTCTATCTTAAATGTTGCCAGAGGACTCCCGTTAAACAAAAAATAAAGTGTCAACGAAAAGGACCGAGAACATCCCGAACCGTAATGGTTTGTTCATCAGTGTAGCCAGCAAAGGTTCGTGTAGCTACGAGTTTAATTTTGACACCTAAGCCTGATCGTAAATAATTAGAATCAATGGGCAACTTGCCAATATCAATAGTAAATTTATCCCCATCAAGTATCACTAAATCCTCAGGAACTTCTCCTTCGTATCGAGTGCGATAGTCAGACACACGACGAAAACGAGGGTCAGAACGGGTAATCTGGTAAGTAATCTTAAATTTTGTCGCAATTAAATTGGATTGAGCTGCATCATCAATTAACGTCAATTGTAAATCTGTTGCTCGTCCCGAAAGTCCCTGACTTCTTAAGCGAGTTGCATCACTTTTGCGAATGGCATTGTAAACAATGAATTGAGTTAGAGTATCACGCTGTTGGGTTGTGCCTTCTATCCAAATGTCATCAGGAATATCGATCATAATCCCTTGATTATCTTCATACTTTAAAGTTACCTTTTCCTGAGCAAATTGATTAAAAGATTGAGGAGCATTCCAAATTAATAAAAAAGACTGTTCTAACCGTTCCACCAAAGCTAAGTATTGGTCATCAATGACTGAACCCGAGGCAAATAAAGCAGCAGCCCCTGTACGAGTTTCCCAAATATTTTTAGATAAGGAGTAACCTTTGTCTTTTAAAGCCCCCATTGTAACCGTTGCTGCTGGTTTATCAGCTTCTAGAGGTTTATCTAAATTGATTAACGTCAGTTGACCAGGTATGCCGTTTCTCCCAAAAGCCCCACTCACCCCATTAGACCCATTTTTCCCGTCTTGACAGCGAAATTCTAGGGTTGTACAACGATAATTAGGGTCTCCTGGATTACCGCTACAGGTTTCTACAGTCCAATACGGTTGACTACAACGACATCCTTGACCCCCTATCCCTCCTTGACCGGGTTGCCCTCCTTTTCCCCCAGCAGCATTGACAAAGATTTGTTTTAAGCTAGAAATATCCGTTGTGTAAAGGGTTAAAGAGCCTCCATTGCCTCCATCTCCCCCATTACCTCCACTACCCCCATTGCCGCCACTAGGGGCTTGTAGGTTATTTTTGACCCCCATCGGTTGGTCATTACACTCAGCATCTTCTCCTGGTTTTCCACTTTCTCCGGATTGCCCATCTTCTCCCATTAAGTTGAGGGTAACAGGAGAGCCATCGGCAAAAATGGTTAAATCTTCACTCTCTTCCCCCTCTTTTCCCGATGCACCATTAAGAGCATTGGAACCATCTTGTCCAAAGCTTCTTACCTCTGCAGCTAGTGCGATTCCTGCACAAACTCTTGAAGAGGAGGGAAAAGGGATTAACAAAGAACTGCTAAAAAAGAATACAAATAAGGATAGTTTTGTCAGTTGCATTGATGCGTTAGGAGTATTAACGATCGCCAACTCCTGAGACTGTGTTTAATTCTCTTTTGTTTCTTGAACGACTAACACAGAACAAGGGGCGTGATGCACGACATAATTACTGACACTGCCTAAAAACATTTCTGAAACCCCACTCAGTCCCCGTCTACCCACAATAATCAGGTCGGCTTCCCAAGTTTTAGCCATGTCTCGAATCCAACGGCCGGGTTCTCCTATTTTCCAGTCCCATTCTGTGGCGATGGCTTCCTCACTAGCTCGTTTGCCATAGTCTTCTAACCAGGCTCGGGTTTCTTGAGCTTGATTTTCGAGATGTTCTCGCATGGAATAGGAAAAATCGGAAAATTCTCCTTCATACAGGCTAGTATAGGGAGCGTTCGACGGGGTTTCTATCGGCAAACAGTGAAACAACATCAAACTGGCTTTGTTAGATTTTGCCATGGCCAAAGCTTGTTCAAAGACTAATTTTCCCAAAGGTGAATTATCTAAGGCTGCTAATATTTTTTGATAAGTCATCTTTTCTCCTCAAAGACAAATTTTTCTATTCTATCCATACCTTTTTCAATGGATTCTAAATCCGTTGCATAAGAAAGACGAATACAATTATCCGCTCCAAATGCTTTTCCGGGAATGGCAGCTACTTGTTGTTTTTTGAGTAAAGCATCACAAAAGTCTAAAGATGTCATCCCTGTTTGACTAATATCAATAAACACATAAAAAGCCCCCATCGGAATAGGACAACTTAGCTTAGGAATGGCTTTAATTCTTTCTAGTATGATTTGACGGCGTTGGGTGAAGGCTTGCACCATCTCTTGAACACATTCGAGGGACTCTTTTCGTTCCAAGGCAGCAACAGCACCATATTGAGCGAAGGTACAGACGTTGGAGGTACTATGACTCTGAAGGCTGGTGGTGGCTTTGATTAGCTCCTCAGAACCAGCTAAGTAACCGATACGCCATCCCGTCATGGAGTAACTCTTGGCAAAACCATTACTAATAATGGTGCGTTCAAAAATGTCTTTTCCTAGGGAACCGATACTAATATGTTGTGCGC
>JBFRWB010000053.1:0-2707 GCA_051439375.1 Microcystaceae cyanobacterium | reverse complement strand
AAGCGTTTAAATTCTTAATCCCTCATATCCTAAAAGGGAAAAAGATTCATGAGTTTAGAATTATTCCTAAATATAACGGTCGTTATTTTGTCGCTCAATTTGTCTATGAAATTAAGGAGGAAAAAGGAGAGAATCTAGATAAATATCAATGTTTAATCTTAGACTTAGGACTGAATAATTTGGTAGCCGCAATTGATACAAAAGGGTCGTCATTCCTCGTGGATGGACGAAAACTAAAATCAATAAACCAATGGTACAATAAGCAGCTAAGTAAATTACAGTCTCTTAAGGATTTACAGGGAATAAAAAGATTAACCAATAAAATGGCCAAGTTAATCTTAAAGAGAACCAATCAGGTAAATGATTACTTGAAAAAGACAGCTAGATTAGTAATTAATTACTGTTTAGAACATAAGTTAGGGACATTAATTGTAGGAGTCAATGAAGGGTGGAAAACAAGGATTAATATTGGTAAAGTCAATAATCAAAACTTCGTTCAAATTCCTTTTAATGCCCTCAGACAACAACTAGCTTACTTGTGTAAAAGATATGGACTTAATTACATTGAACAAGAAGAATCCTACACCAGTTTAGCCAGTGCATTAGATTTAGATGATTTACCAGAATATAATTCAGATAATCCACAAACCTACGAATTTTCAGGAAAGAGAATAAAGAGAGGTTTGTATCGGACTATGGATAAAAAATTGGTTAACTCAGATATTAATGGCTCTGCTAACATTGGACGTAAAAGTAAAGCCAATCTCTTTGAAAAGAGGGAGGTATTAGAGGGGCTTTTGGACGCTCCGATACGATACTTTATCGTGTAAAGAATCCCCAAGTTCTAAACTTGGGGTAGTTCAACCCTTTGTTACAATTGTCAAAGAAAGGTTGACTAATTTTTTGACTGCCATAGCTGACCCAATGGAGGAAAATCAGTTACAGTATTAAATAAAAGCTAAGACGCGTAGCTAATTATTATGACATCTTCTTCCCTTGCAGTTCGAGAACTTCCTATTTTCCCCTTACCTGAAGTGGTTTTATTTCCTGGTCGTCCTCTTCCTCTGCACATCTTTGAGTTTCGTTATCGCATGATGATGAATACTATTTTAGAAGAGGATCGCCGTTTCGGTGTGGTGATGGTTAATCCTGTCGATGGAGAAATTGCCAAAGTAGGCTCCTGTGCTGAGTTAATTCGTTTTCAACGGCTCCCCGATGACCGCATGAAAATTTTAACCATGGGACAACAACGGTTCCGAGTCCTTGAATATGTTAGAGAAAAGCCCTATCGAGTCGGTTTAGTGGAATGGCTTGAAGATCAGCCCACTTCAGATAATCTCTATCCTTTGGCTAATGAGGTAGGACAGTTGTTACAGGATGTTGTCCGTCTTTCAGCTAAGTTAACGGATCAAAAGATCGAATTGCCCGATGATTTGCCTGATCTGCCCACAGAATTATCCTATTGGGTAGCCGGTAACCTGTATGGGGTTGCAGCAGAACAACAAGCACTCTTAGAAATGCAAGATACCCAAGAACGTTTACAACGGGAAATTGAAATTTTAACCTCAACCCGCAATCATTTGGCTGCACGCACCGCTCTGAAAGATGTGCTTAAATAGTGTTAAAGTAGCTCAATATCTGTCTCTTTGAGAGATAATACTGGATAGTTACCGTATATCTTGACAAGTTTTGTGTGGGACTTTAAAGCCTCAAACGCCTCAACAATATGGGAGTCGTTATGGTTTCCCTCAACATCAAGATAAAAAAGATATTCCCCTAGCGATCGCTTAGTGGGACGAGACTCAATGCGACTTAAATTAATGTTGCGTTGGGCAAATACTTGCAACGGTTTCATTAGGGAACCCGGTACATTTTCCGAGACGCTGAAAGCGATAGAAATGCGACTTCCTACCGTCGGGGTGGGATCTAAAGTCATGACCCAAAAACGAGTACAGTTATCGCGATAGTCGTTGATATGATTGACTAAGAGGGGGACATGATAGAGTTTGGCCGCACGGGGGGCAGCGATCGCTCCTGCTGTGGGGTCAAGACTAATTTTTTGTAAAGCTTCAGTAGTAGAGTTGGTGGGAATTAAGGCAACATGGGGGAGGTTTTGTTGTAACCATCCTTGACATTGTGCCAATGCTTGGGGATGAGAATAAACGGTTTTGATGCCACTGACGGCGGTTCCTCTTGAAAACAAAGCATGGATAATGGGTAAAACTAACTCTTGTTGAATTTTTAGCCGATCCAGTTGCCATAGAGTATCTAAAGTAATGGGGACACTTCCTTCCGTTGAATTTTCCACCGGAACCACTGCTTTTTGGGTATTTCCCCTAGCCACGGAATGCAAGGTTTGAGCAATACTCGGACAAGAACATAATAGAGAGGGTTTTTGTTGTGTCTTTTCTAACCAATAAGCATAAGCTAAGGCTGCAGTTTCTGTATTTGTCCCAATGGGTCCAAGATGAGCAATAGAAATGACCATAAGCAAAGTTTTCATTGATTATTGAAGCTTTTGTAAGGGCATTATATTACAAAATCATCTTTCTCTCTGGCACGGTGGATAAATATGTGCTATGATTAAGCACGGTTATTTGCAGTCTACGAGAGAATCTTTGAGTCAATCAATTGATATTCCTACCTTAGATACCTTGGCGCAGGAACTCGCTGCCATACAGCAAACAGGTTCAAAACGTATCGCCTT
>JBFRWB010000052.1:0-19100 GCA_051439375.1 Microcystaceae cyanobacterium | reverse complement strand
GCGTATTTCTTGGATTGTTCTTCGACAACGGTTAAACGGAAGCCTTCTTCATCTCGTTTGGCTTCGATAATACCGACAGGGTTTCTATCGACAAAGAGGACATAATCAGCGAATCCTGCATCGGTTTGATATTCACGCATTGCTATCCCTAAACTGGCGTTCCAATTCAGCGTTTTATAGTCCTGTATTACCCATCCTGATTGACGGAGTTTTGTATCAATCAAATCACGGGCTTGGTTTTCTGGTTGTTGATTTACCGAAGGCATTGTGAGCAAATTTGAGGCGATAAGCTTATTTCTTTAATTTACCCATATCCGAGAACAAAACTAACAATGCTTACCTTACAACTTCAGTTGAGGAATAAATCAACCTAATTTATACTACTAGGTCATCAAGATTGTATTGAGGGATAATCTTGGCTTCCTGTACCCTATTTCAGTCCCTCAATTCAAGTTTGTTAGCCTACTACAGTCTCCTTGAATAAAATCCCGTATTTAAGGCATCCAAAGCATTGAAAACTCCTAGTAATATAAAAGCTGATTTTTGCCAACGTATTACGCCTTTGACATTTAATCCCGAACAATTGTCCTAACTTGATTATGATCGAAAAATTTTGCTTACTGTTTGATTTCTCCTGAAGACGTGCTTTGTTATTAATTGGTAATGTGCTATAAGTTGAAAGTAGGAACTTAAGGATGTAAGATGATGCAACAATTAGAACTAACTCAAATTAACGATGATGAATATTTTGCAGAAAATAGTGAGGAATTAGAATTTGAAACGGATCAGTTAATTTATGAACCTGACGATATTAATATTGATACAAAAGAGCCAACAATTGAGCAGTTATTAAGACGGATTGATGAAGAAGCATTAGATTTAGCTCCTGATTTCCAACGTCATGCTAACCTTTGGAAAGATGAGGCTAAAAGTCGTTTAATTGAATCAATAATTATTCGGATTCCTTTACCCGCATTTTATATTGATGCAACGGATGAAGATAGATGGATAGTAGTTGATGGAATTCAAAGATTATCTGCTCTTAAACAATTTGTAACTGATAAAAAGCTGAGACTATCAGGATTAGAATATTTAAAATCTTTAGAAGGCAAAAATTATGATGAAGTTGTAAAAGAAGAAAAAAGATACCAGCGTCGAATTTTAGAAACCCAAGTTACAGTTTACTTGATTAACAAAGGAACGCCTCCTGAAGTTAAATATAATATTTTTAAGCGAATTAATACGGGAGGTTTACCCATGTCTCCCCAAGAAATTCGTCATGCACTTAATCCCGGAAAAGGAAATCGCTTCATTTTAAAACTTGCTGACTCAGAAGACTTTAAAAAAGTTGTTCCATTAGGACACAAGCGCATAATGAGAATGGATGATCGAGAATTTGTTTTAGCCTTTCTCTCTTTTATTTTAACGAACTATCAAGACTATAAAAACTATCCGTCTAGAAATTTATTTTTAACTAGGAATTTAGTCATTCTGAATAAAAAATCTTCAGAAGAATTAGATAAATTAGACGAGCTTTTTAAGAGAACGATGAACACAGCATGGAATATTTTTGGCGATAATGCTTATCGAAAATTAATCAGAAATGCTTCTAGAAGACAACCCATTAATCAAGCATTATTTGAAACTTGGTCATTTTGGTTAAGTCAACTCAGTGAGCAAGAGATTCAGATTTTAATATCAAGCAAAGAAGTATTAAAACAGAATTTCATGCAGAAAATAGAAGATGATCCAGAATTTGTTACGTCAATTTCTCAAGCATCTGAAAAAGTAGAATATCGATTTAGAGAAATAGAAAAAACTATTCAGGAGGTTTTATCATGATTACTTGTTTAAAAATAAGAAACTTTAAACCGTTCCAATCACAAGAATTTATCCTCAGGCCGTTAACCTTATTGTCAGGGTTAAATAGCACAGGGAAATCTTCAATGATTCAATCTTTGTTATTACTTAGACAATCTTATCAGCAAAATTTTCTACCGGAAAAAGGACTTTTGCTAAAAGGAAACTTGGTTAATATTGGCACAGCTAAAAATGCTATGTTTGAAGGTGCATTAAAAGATGATTTAATGTCTTTTGAAATAGTCTTAGAAAATCAAGAAATCTATCAATGGAGTTTTGATTATGATTTTGAGGATAATGTAATCAGTTCTCATGCTAAAGTTTCCCAGACATCTCCTATATATCAGTCTAGTTTATTCAATCAAAATTTCCACTACTTACAAGCGGAAAGAATAAGTCCACAAGTTTCCTTTGAAATGTCAGATTATGATGTAAGGGATATGAGACAATTAGGAACAAAAGGAGAATATACCGCTCATTTTATTTCAATTAATGAAAATGAAAAGATTATTGATGCTAAACTAAGCCATCCCAATGTAAAAGAGTTTGTTGGAGCATACAAAGAAAAACCTAAACCTTCCTTTGATTTGAAAGATCAAATAGAAGCTTGGATGGGTGATATTAGTCCAAATGTAGAATTAAACCTTGAATCTATTCGTGAGCTTGAGTTGATGAATCTTCAATATAACTATGGTGTTGAAAACTTATATCGTCCTACTAATGTCGGATTTGGAGTAACTTACATTTTACCTATTATTACGGCTATTTTATCAGCAAAACCTGATACATTAATTATCCTAGAAAATCCAGAGGCTCATCTTCATCCTAGAGGACAATCTCGAATTGGTCAATTAATTGCATTAGCGGCGAGTTGTGGTATTCAAATTATTGTCGAAACTCATAGTGATCATATTTTAAATGGAATTCGTCGTATTGTTAAACAAAAAGAATTAAATGCTGAGGATGTCGTCATTTATTACTTTCAACGAGAAAAAAAAGAAGGAAAATTTCAAACAAAAGTTACTTCTCCTAAAATATATCAAAGCGGAGGAATTGATCAATGGCCAGATGGATTTTTTGATCAAACAAAAATAGATTTAATGGAGTTGTTGTAAATGAAGATAAAGTTTTTTATTAATGAGTTATCTTTTATTGGTCAAGCAGATAGTGTTTTTACTGCAAATACTCTCATGGAAGAAATACTCCATATTTTTAAGGAGATTGATGCAATACGAGGAAAAAACAATCCTGTAAGGAAGCATGGTTATTTATCCAATTGTTATTTAACTTCTGAGTTGACTCTATATCAATGGTTTTACCATAAGGATAATTCTTTGAATCCAGATCAACAAATTCTTTTACTTCAAATTCTTACTAATCCTCCTTTTATGGAAGAAGAACCTATAAAAGTTCAACTACAGAGTTGTAAATGTTTGCATAATCAAAAAGATATTTCAGATAGTTCAATTGCAGGTGCAGTTCATTTACAAGGAATTTTGATTAGTTTACAAAATGCAGGAGAATTTTCAGAAGAGAATATGACTATTATTTTAATAGCTGAGAATCAAGAAAATCAAAATAGGACAATTCATAATTTAACTCAAATTCATCAAGCAAGGAGAATTTGTCCTCGTTATAATCCTGATTATGGTAAACATGATTCGATGGGAACATGGGAAAATGCAACTCCAATGGATTTAAGTGATGAAAACGCACAAAAGGCACTCAATCAAAGTATAGAATACAAAGATAGACAACGTTTTAGTTATTTTCAGGAGAAATTTTATAGATTCCACTTTGAAAATACTTATGATGATCAAGGATATCCAACTTATCATGGATATCCCGTTAAGGATTCAGACGTTCCTAATGATATTAAAAAACAATTAATTGGTTAAATCGGGATGACTGGATTCGAACCAGCGGCCCCTTCGTCCCGAACGAAGTGCGCTACCAAGCTGCGCCACATCCCGTTAAGCCATACGAGCTTAACATAAAAAGCAATAATTTTCAACCCTAAACATCAATATTATAATGTTTGCGCCATTGAGCGGCTTGAGTTTGAATCACTTCCCTATCAGAATTATCCATTTTTTTGAGGTGACTTAATACTAAATTCATCCGTCCCTGAGATTTTAATTGATCTTGATGACGAATGAGAAAATCCCAATAAAAAAAATTAAAAGGACAAGCATTTTCACCTGTTTTGGCTTTTGGATTATAACAACATCCTTTACAATAATCGCTCATTTTATTAATATAATTAGCTGACGCTGCGTAGGGTTTAGAAGCTAACAAACCCCCATCTGCAAATTGTCCCATTCCTAACACATTGGTTTGCATTACCCAGTCATAAGCATCAATAAAAGCTGCATGAAACCAGTTTTCAACTTCTTGAGGCAATACCCCCACAATTAAAGCAAAATTATTTAAAACCATTAATCTTTGAATATGATGAGCATATCCCGTTCTTTCAACTTGGGATAAAACTTGTTTAAGACAATTCATCTCTGTTTCTGAGGAATTCCAATAAAAGGAAGGCAATTGATAGGAATGATTAAACCAGTTATTTTGAAAATAAGCCTCATCTACGAAATGATATAAACCGTACATATATTCTCGCCATCCTAATACTTGACGAATAAATCCTTCTACCGAATTTAAGGGTAAGTCTTGTTCATAATAGGCGGTTTCTATAGCTTGAATGACTTCCATTGGTTGTAATAAGCCAATATTCAAATAGGGAGAAATTAAACTATGATATAAAAAATCTTCACCTGTGACCATTGCATCTTGGTAAGTGCCAAAATTGGGTAAGCTATATTCAATAAAATGCTCTAATACTTGCACAGCTTGTTCTCTAGTGATTCCCCAATTAAATAAATCTAAGTTACCATAGGTTTTAGTCTTTAAAGATTTTACTTTTTTAATCACATCTTTAGTTATTTGATCAGGTTCAAATTTAAGTACAGGGGGAGATTTTAACCCCTTTTTAGGCGGTTTACGATTCTCTTTATCAAAATTCCATTGATTACCGATTGGCTGATCATTTTCCATTAAGATATTATATCGTTTGCGTCCTTCTCGATAAAAATCTTCTAAAATCAAACGTTTTCTACCTTCTGACCATGCTTGAAACTCTTCCGTTGACCAGATAAAATGATTATTAGGAATCCAGTTAATTTTACAGCTTAACTCTAAAGATTGAATAAATTTATAAAAAGAGCGATCACTTGGCATCATTATTCTTAATTCTGTAATATGATTTTCCGCCACCCAGTCTTTTAAAGGGTTTAAAAAATCCTCACTAACTTTATAGCTAACTTGCAATCCATCCTGCTTTAATTCTTCGGCAAAATGGCGCATTGCTGACCATATTAATACTAATTTTTGCTGATGATAGGGACGTTGCTGCACATAATCCTCTGATTCAATTAAAATAACAGGTGTGTCTGCTTTTTGAGATTGACAACTGTATAAAGCAGATTGGTTAATATTTAATTGATCCCCTAAAATCCAAATACCAATCATTGATTTGTCCCTCCAAATATCAGTTATTATCGTGACACTTATTGTGTAACTGTAACTGTTCTAAATTTTTTTATTATGCAAATGATGTCATTTACTTTAAATACTGATCAAAAAAATCTAAGGTTTCTTTAATTAACTGTGGGTCATAGGATTCTCCATTTGTTCCAGTGAAATCATGTCCCCTATCTTGAGGACGGGAAAAAGTAACGGGAACATTATTCTTTTTTAATGCATCATAAAGTATTTCGCTTTGACTAATAGGAACGACATTATCTTTTTCACCGTGCATAATAAAAACAGGGGGATCACTCGAATCGATATAATTAATGGGGTTAGCCAATTGGGTTAATTGGGGATTTTCAGAGACTGGACTACCAATGAGACGATGGGTTGCTAATGTATAGAGAAACCAAGCTTTTCTGCGTTCATTCTTATCTTTTAATAACTGGGGGGTAATTTCTTGGGTGAAAGAGGGAGGAACTTGACTAAAATCAGTGGGTCCATACCAATTAGATACTGCTTGAATTTGACTAGAAATCTTCTCTTTATTTTCTCCTTCAAGTGAAGAAATTCCCTTCGATGTCCCTAAAAGAATACTTAAATGACCTCCTGCTGAATAACCCCATGCTCCTATTTTATCAGGATTAATCTGATATTTTAAAGCATTTTCTCTTAACCAACGAACTGCTGTTTTTATATCATAAATTTGAGCCGGAAACAGTGCTTCTGAGCTAAAACGATAGTTGATACAAGCCATAATATAACCAGCTTGTGCGACCTGTTTTCCGGGACAAACTTCTTTACTTCCTTCATACCATCCTCCACCATGAATAAAGATCAAAAGAGGTAAGGATTGCTCAGATGAAGTTTGAGGAATATATAAATCTAATAATAAAGATCGAGGTTCACCATTGACATCGTAGTTCTTATAAGAAATATCTTCTAGGGTTTTAATTTTGGCAGAAGCTTGACAACTGGTTAATATTAAGGTGGCTATTGCACTAAAAATGAAGTATTTTGGGGTAAGAAACATGGTAAGAACTATGTTATGAAAAACATTAACTGATTAAAGGATAACATGATATAATTAAGCATCGTTAACAGTTTATATCATTTATTAAACTTTATCTATGACTGACACCCAACAAGCAGATAAACTATTAGAGACCATGAAAAGCTTCGCAGAGCAGTATGCCCAGCGAACAGATACATACTTTTGTAGTGACCTCTCGGTTACCGCCGTTGTTATTGAAGGATTAGCCCGTCATAAAGAGGAATTAGGCGCACCTCTATGTCCCTGTCGTCATTATGAGGATAAAGAAGCAGAAGCTAAGCAAACCTTCTGGAATTGTCCCTGCGTTCCCATGCGAGAGCGCAAAGAGTGTCATTGTATGCTATTTATTACCCCAGATAACGATTTTGCAGGGGAAGCACAAGAAATTGATCTAGAGTATCTTAAAGAAGTAAGAGCAAGTATGGGTTAAAAGTTTCTATGACTTCGTTAGCATTTTGGCAGGGAGTAGAAGAATTTAATCATCATGAATTTTACGCTTGTCATGATACCTTAGAAGCTATCTGGATGGAATCCATTGATCCCGATAAGAAATTTTATCAAGGGGTATTACAAATTGCAGTGGGTTGCTATCATCTTAGTCATCAAAATTGGCAGGGCTCAGTTACTCTTTTAGGAGAAGGAATTCACCGACTGAGTAGCTATCAACCCACCTATCATGATATTGATGTGACAAAGTTGGTAGAAGAAAGCTATCAATTATTATTGAAATTACAAGGCATTTCCTCTGAGCAAATTGGGGATTTTTTAGCTAGACAAGAGAGCAAGCCGAATCAGGGATTTCCTAAAATTATACCTGTTTTAGTAGAAGATCGAGAGCAAAATTGAGTTGAGATTGACCCAAAGATGAAACAGCTTGTGACAGGATTTGGCTTTTTTTCGGGGGTAAGTTACCCGTTAGCAACCCTCAAAGTTTTGTTAAAAAATCCTCAATGTATCTCCTACGTTATTATTCCCGTTTTAGTCAATGTTGTATTGGCTATTTTTTTTTATGGCATTTTTCTCTATTATGGTTGGCAAGTTACCCAGAATTGGCTAATTGATTTAACCTTATGGTTTGAAGCATTTATTGATAGTTTACCGCAATGGCTAGATTTTTTAACCTATTTTTGGGTAGCATTATTCTTAATTTTACGTCTTTTAGTTGGTGTCATCTTTTTGGGGGTAACAGGCTTCATTTTTGCTCAATTTGGCGTATTATTAGGTTCACCTTGGTATGGCAAATTATCGGAAAAATTAGAGCAACTTCGTACGGGGACGGTTACGATTATTGAAGTAGGTATCATTAAAGATATTTGGCGAGCGATCGCATTTGAATTAAAAAAATTAATCTTATCTATTTTTATCGGTATCCCTCTATTATTGTGTAATCTTTTCCCCGGTATTGGCACATTAATTTCTACCATAGGAGGTATTACCCTAACCGCTACTTTAACCGGTTTAGACTTTTTAGATGCACCCTTAGAAAGAAGGCGGTTTCCTTTTCATCAAAAAATAAAACTGTTATGGTTACAGTTTCCTTCCAGTGCAGGGTTTAGTTTAGTTAGTTTGTTTTTAATTAGTATTCCTTTAATTAATTTAATCACAATTCCTATTTGCGTTGCGTCAGGAACATTATTTTTCTGTGATCGTATTCTTCCCACTTTAAACACAGAAAATTAACTATAATTATCGACTCTTTTGAGTTAAGATAAAAAGACTATCAGTTAAGTTAATTTCTAACCAATAAAGCCCTAGAAAATGACATCAAAAATCAAAGCAAAGCCATTTTTGAAGTGGGTGGGTGGTAAATCACAGCTATTACCCGAAATACAAAAGCGTTTCCCCAGTCAATATGAACGATATTTTGAGCCTTTTGTGGGGGGAGGGGCAGTTTTCTTTTTCCTGCAACCTCAAAAATCAGTTTTAGTAGATATTAATAGCGAACTTATTAATACTTATATCACCATCAGAGATCATCTAGATGAATTGATCATTGATTTAAAACGTCATATTTATGATAAAGATTACTATTATTCTATTCGTAGTGCTGACAGAAATTCGGAATATAAAAATTGGAGCAATATTCAAAAAGCAAGTCGATTTATTTATCTAAATAAAACTTGTTATAATGCGTTGTATAGGGTTAATTCTAAACAGCAATTTAATACGCCGTTTGGACGCTATAAAAATCCAACTATATTAGATGAAAAAACTCTTAGAGCTTGTAGTAAGATTCTGCAAAATAATGTAGAGCTTATAGCTGGAGAATTTAGCATAGTTGAATCAATGATTACGCCAAAAGATTTTATTTACTTCGATCCTCCCTATGTTCCATTAACTCAAACTGCTAACTTTACTAGCTATAGTCAGAAAGGTTTTAATGAAACGATGCAAAAAGAACTGTGTTGCTTATGCCATAGACTTAATAATAAAGGTATAAGCTTCATGCTATCGAACTCCTCTGCCCCTTTAGTACTTGAACTTTACAAGTCTTTTAATCTCCAATTTGTTCAAGCCTCACGCTCTATTAATTCTAAAGGAAATAAAAGAGGTAAGATAGCAGAAGTATTAGTGACAAATTATTGATTTTTTTGTGCTAATTGTGATTAGTTCTTTTTAATTAAAATTTTAAAGGTTGAGTTAACCAATTTAAAGCAACATTAACTTGATGGTTAAACGTCGGCAAACGATAAAGATAAATTAGCCGTCTTAATAAATGGGCTGGTAAGCCCGATAACTCTAATCCTAAACCATTAAGAGTGGCATTATCCACACCTAATGTCATCATTTCTCCTAACGGTTGATAGTTGAAAGGTAAGAGGGGACGATGGCTAAGAGAAGCCCATATATTCCACGCACAATAGTCTGATTGTTGAAAAGCAACTTGTGCAGTTGAGGGCAAAAAATTACCGTTTTGATCTTTACAACTAACGGCATCGCCTAACCCATAAATATGAGGATGATCAACAATTTGCAAATATTCATTAATGTCTAATGTTCCCTTGTCACTGTGGGGTAAGGGTAAGTCTTGAATAAGAGGAGATACCTGCATTCCTACTGTCCATAGTACCAGATCAACAGGAATTTCATCGGTTTGTCCTTTATAGGTTAAACAGAGAGTATCAGGGGTAATTTCTGCTACATCCGTTTCTAAGTCTAGCCAAATCTTCCGTTCTTCAAGGGAAGTTTGTGCCGTTTCTCGGTTAAACTCAGGAGAATTAGAGAGAATTTTCTCGCCCCTTTCGATAATACGGATTCTACCTCGTTCCCCTAAGCGATCTGCTAACTTACAAGCAATTTCTATTCCACTATACCCTCCTCCAACGATCACAACCCGAATATTATCCCGATCTGTTTGTTCTAACAAACGTAAGCGATCGCCTAACCGATAGGCATCTTCTAAGGTTTTGAAGGGAATAGCGTAATCTTTTGCCCCTGTAACCCTATCCAACGGAGTATTTCCCCCTAATGCAATCACCAACTGATCATAATTAAAGGTGTCTCCTGATTGAATTTCGACTTGTTGTTCTGTCACATCAATCTGGGTTACCAGTCCTTGTTGAAAGCGAATAGGGGTATCTGCTAGTAATTCGTTAAACGGTGGGGCAATTTCCCATGTTTGCATCTCCCCTGTCATTAATTCATACAATAGGGGAGTAAACAAAAAGCGATCGCTTTTATCAATCAGGGTAATTTGGGGGGTTTCTTCGGGTTGCCAAGGAAGCTGACAGAGACGTAAGGCGGTGTAAAGGCCACCGAAACCACCGCCTAAGATACAAATACGGGTAGTAGGATCACTCATAATGATGGGTTGGGGTTAAAGAAGTCGGAAGTCAGAAGTTGGAAGTATTTTTATAAGATAGGTTTTTCTTATTATGACTTAATTAACCTTTAGGATTGACAGACTATAATAACCCGACAAAGTGTAAAGGACCATGACCACTAATTAACTCAAATAATAAGCCAAAAAAGCCCACCATTGCCAAACGGCCATTCCATACCTCGGCTGCGGTGGTCATTCCCCATTCCCATCGTTCTTGAGGGTACATTTTCATGTTTTCCTTGGGATGAGTTACTTGGTCAAAAGTACAAGGAGACTCCTTTAGCGCATCCTTAGTCATTTGTGCTAAGGCATCAATAAAGATGGGATGGGTATTCAAAGCAGGAACACGGTGAAAATGATGAATTCCTGCTTCTTCTGCAATTTCTCTGTACTCAATATCGATCTCTTGCAGGGTTTCGATGTGTTCGGAAACAAAGCTAATAGGAACGACGACTAATTCCTCTATGCCTCGCCCTCCTAATTCTACTAAGGCATCTTCTGTGTAGGGTTTTAACCATTCCACCGGACCGACCCGACTTTGATAGGCTAACGTGTAATCATTGCCTCTATTGAGGGTTTGCATGATTAAACGGGTACATTGTTCGATTTCCTGTTGATAGGGGTCTCCTGCTTCATCAACATAGCTTTGAGGAACGCCATGTGCGCTGAAGAAGACGTGTGCTTGTTGGGGATTTTGGCATTTATCCAACTCTTGAGCAACTAAATCAGCCATTGCTTGTAAATAACCTTGGTTATCGTACCAAGAGGGAATTAAGGTATAGTCAATTTGTCGTAAATTGGTATCCTCTTGCCAAAGTTCCTCTAAAACTCGAAAGCTTGAACCACTGGTACTAATGGAGAATTGAGGATAAAGGGGAAGAATAACGAGTTTTTTGATGCCATCCCGTTTAATTCTTGCGATCGCTTCTTCGGTGAATGGATGCCAATAGCGCATCCCCACATAAACCTGTGTTTCTTGTCCGATATCGGTTAATTGTTCTGCGAGTGCTTCTCCCTGCGCTTCGGTAATTTGCAGTAAAGGAGATCCTCCCCCAATTTCGAGGTAATTAGCTTGGGATTTTTTTGCTCTAAGCGTAGAAATTAGCCATGCTAACGGTTTTTGTAACCAAGGGAACGGAAGACGAATAATTTCAGGATCGGAAAATAGGTTAAAGAGGAAAGGACGAACATCCTCTAATTTTTCCGGCCCTCCGAGATTGAGTAATAGTACCCCGACGCGACCCATAATGTTATAGTCTTTTAAATTAGGATTTTCAGTTTCTTTACCAAGTTTAACAATAGATGGCTTTTTCGTTAACACCTGTAAAGAAAGTCACACAGTGTTAAATTTGTTTATCAGTTCAACCTTTCTCTGCTAACACATATATTCATATTTAAAGAACCTCTGTGAGTGATCAACCGTTAACCCTACTAATTATTGATAATGACCCCATTTTTGGCTTGGGGTTAACTGCTGCCCTAGAAGATTTTGAAAGTATTCAGGTCTTAGACCAAGCAAATACCCCTAAAGATGCTTTTAAAAAATTAGCAGAGCAATCCTTTAATATTATTCTCCTAGAACCCGAATTAAGCCCCAATTCTTCCGCCACAGGATGGCAACTTTGTCAAGGAATTAAACGACGCTATCCCCAACAAAAAATCTGCCTCTTGAGTCAAACTGACAACTTTAAGGAATTATCTTTAGCCAGAGAAGGAGGAATTGAAGGATATTGTCCTAAAGGAGTCGGAGTTGCCCAATTAGTCGGTATTTTAGAACAAATTAACCAAGGAGATACCTATTGGCATAGCCTATCTATTATCGCTCAAGTCAGTAATCAGCGATTGCGCAGACCTTGGTTATCTCAGTTACGTCAGTCGGGAATTGAACAAATTAATCGTAATCTAACGGCTATTAATCAACAGCTTAACCTATCTTCCTTGCCACTCGTTGATCGCTTTTTTTGGCAAGGGAGAAAACGGGAATTAGTCACTGCAAGATGGTTAGTTAAGCAGCTTTTACCTGTAGAAGTCATTACTATTGAGGAGAGAACAAACCGTCAAGAATATGCAGACTCCCCTCGTCCCGATGAAGAAATAATTTTCTCAGAGGACAGTATTGTACTTGTCCCTTCTCCTGTACAGCGTCCCTACTTAGAAATAGTTTTTGATAACACCTTAAAAAAAATACAAGGCAATTTAAAAAATGCCACAGGTTATCCATTGGAAATTGATATTTTACAATCAGAAAAAAGTCAGGGCTTATTATTTATTGTCTTTCAACAAATCAGTCAACTCTTTGACCAAATGAAATTTGCGGAACTAACCGCTTCCCAATTACCCGTCAATTTAGGATCTTTATTCGACTCTCTTTGGCAAAACTGCACCATTACATTTTTAAGTAAATATGGTATTTTGTCAACGCCTTATACCTTAGATGAAATCCAAGAGCGTCTAGGGGAAGATATAGATTTAATTCAAGAAGAGATTTTAGAGAAGATTCCTTTCTTAAAAGAACTATTTGATTATGTCTTGTTTGAGAAAGGATTAAAAATTCAGGGTGTTGATTATCGTCCAGAATCTCCCGAAGCAATGGAACAAGCCGAATACTTATTGCAAAATACTATCATTCAAATTGCCAATGCAGTCATGATCTTTATTTTAAATAACTTTTCTGAACAAGAAGAAATCAAAGATAGTTTATATCGAGAAAAATTACTTTCCTCTAGAGAAATTGCCAAATTCCGTAACGATTTATCTTGGCAATATCGCCTTGATAAATATTGGGAAACCCCTAAAAATATCTTTGAAAGTCAATACCGAGTTTATTACATTAATCCCAAAGGTTTACAAAGTACCGACCTGTATTTCCCCCGTCAAGGGGAATTAGAACAATTACAAGGACTTCCCCGTGTTGTTACCCTTGGCCTCGAAATTCGAGATGCGATGGCCCCTCGGTTGCGTTCTGTGACAGGATGGTTAGGGGAAGGGTTAGTCTATGTTTTAACCCAAGTCATTGGCCGTGCCATTGGTTTAGTCGGACGAGGAATCATACAAGGCGTAGGAACAACTTGGCAAGAAACACGCTACGGTAAAAATAACCGCCAAGATTAAACTGATATCTTGCGTCTTGAATAATTATTCAAAAGTATAATTATTCAAAAATGTTATGTAGCGTTTCCCAGACTTATGAGGGACACTCACCATTCCCCATTCCCGAAAGCCAAAGACTTGCTTACCGCATAACGCGAGAGAATTGCTATATTTGCTTTTTTACCCATTCTCTAACGGCTTTTCGGAAAGCTCGTCTTCCTAACTGACGATATGATTCAATTAAGATAGGAATTTCTTTTATATTGAGAGTAGGAAAAATACAACTCTTCTTTGTTTCGGTATAAGCTTCTCCTTCTAACTGATAAATGTTTAAACTTCCTGAATTATAACACCAAATTTCAGGAACGCCCAAGCGCACATAAATAGGGAAGCGATCTAAAGATTTGTGAGTTAAATCAATTTCTAATGCTAAATCTGGAGGCGGATCTTCATTAAGATCAAAGGTTAATTTCCCTCTAATTAAGGGTTCATTTTGGAAGTAGAAACAGCTATCAGGTTCAACGCCTGCTTGTTTAATTTCTCGTTTCCATGTGCTTGATCCTAAACATTCACAGTCTAATTCTAATATCTCAGCCACATCCTTAATCGTATCGCTAATTCTTTCTTTAAAATATTCGTGTTCAGGTAAAGGCGTCATAATTTCTAATGTTCCTTGATCATAAGCAATTCTAGCAGAACGGTTATCACCTAAGTTGTTTAATAGGTTATTAAATTGTTCCCAACTCAGACGATATAAAACGATCCGATCAGCTTTTGGGTGAGTTAGTTTGTCAGTTGTTAGCATGGTTTTAGGTAGTGTGGGAAGTCTAACACAGAATTTGGAGTTAGGGGTTAGAGGAAATATTATCTAAGATTTTCTGAGAAAGTTTCTACGATTTTCTGAGAAACATAGCTGCAAGTATTCGCAGGAATGGGATTTAACAAGGACGATTTAACTGTTTACTGTTCACTGTTATCTTGCGATCGCTTAAAGGCTTCTCTTTCAGGAAATAGTTTAACTAATAACTGATTAATATACACCTGACCTACTACTGGCTGAGACTTTTCTGTTGTACTTAAAGACTGTGGATTAACTTCTACTGTTTCTTCTTCTGGTTCAATTTCTGGTTCTAAAATGGGGGCATTTTCTTCTGAAGAAGGCTCAGGTGGTGTGTCTGGAGAATCTTTGACTTGAGAGGGGGGATCTTGCCATAAATCTTCGGGGGGAGTCGTTTGTTGTCCATTTCCATTGGTTGAAGATGAGACAGAAGCAGAAGTGATCGCTTGAAATTCTGCAACAGGAGGGGAAACGACAACCTGACGGGAAGTATCCCCGACTAATGAACCAGAGGGAATGACTGAGTGATCTTCCACAGATACTTTAATTAGGGTACTTGATGCCCCAATACAAGCATTTTGTCCAATTTTGCCGCTTCCAGTCATTAAAACCCCAGCCCCTAACACTGCTCCTGAAGCAATCTCAATATCTCCTTCGGAGGCACTGATTACCACCCCCATACCAATACAAACCCCTTCGCCAATGCGAATTTTATGGTGAGGTGAAGCTTGCAGGATAACGCCCGATGCGATCATCGCCGTTTCATGAATGATGACCTCACCACTCATATATATATCAGTTTGACTAACAGGTTGAATCGACGGCAAACGCATCAGAAATTATGAATGATAAATTATGAATTATGAAGCAATCTAAATGAAGAATGAAGAACGAAGAATGAAGAATGCAGAATTAAGTTCAAAAATCATTCTAAATTCTACATTCTAAATTCTAAATTTTTAACGATTACGGTCTTTGAATGATGGTTTCTAAGACCCGACGCTTGGCTTGGGGATCAATCCCAATTAAGCGAACATATTCTCCTGAATGCTCAGCAAGACAGGCTTCTAAGTGCTGAATTACATCGGATTCACGGGTGCTATCAATTGAGTCACAGCTTTGCCATGATTTGGTTTTAAAACGGCGTTGGTTAGCGTGTTCTGTGCCTATTTTTAACCCTTGATTCAGAAGTTGCCGTACTTGCGCCACCGTATCTCCATCTAAGCTGGCACTACTACTTCCGCCATTACTATAACTACTGTAGCTACCATTTGAAGCACTAGAAGCAGCACTCACACTAGATGAACCATTATTACTCACAGGTTGACTATCAGGACGTTGCACGATGGTTTCTACCACCCGACGCTTGGCTTTCGTATCAATGCCTAATAAGCGTACATATTCCCCTGAATGTTCGACTAAACAAGCTTCTAAGGCAGCGATCACTTCAGATTCACGGGTGCTATTAATCGGCTCGCAGCTTTGCCATGATTTGGTTTTAAAACGGCGTTTATTTGCGTGTTCTGTGCCTATTTTCAACCCTTGAGCCAGAAGTTGACGCACTTGTTCTACAACATCGGCACTTAAGCCACCGCTACTAATGCCACCATTGCTATATCCTGAACTGCTAGATGACTGATAACTGGTACTAGAAGCAGTTGCGACTTTTCCACCCGGACGATGCACCACCACTTCTGATACCCGACGCTTGGCTTGAGTATCTACGCCAATGATGCGGACATATTCATTGGGATGATCAGCCATTAAGGCTTCAAGATCCCGCATGCTATTAACAACGGGTCCAGTTTGCCAAGATTTGGTTTTAAACCGCCGTTCACTGGCGAATTCTGTGGATACTTTATACCCTTGACGTAGTAAGACCTGTAGTTGACCAATGCCTTCTGCATCTCCCTGTCCGTTACCATTACTACTATGGTTGTTGGAATGGGTAGTTGTATGAGTTGTAGCGGTCATCCGTGAGGGTTCACCGGGAGTGTCGCCGGGGCGTTGAATCACTACTTCGGCTACTCTTCGCTTGACTTGGGGGTCAATGCCTAATAATCGCACATATTCCCCTTCATATTCCTGCAACCAACCTACGAGCTGGTTTAAGACTTGACTTTCCTGTTGACTGTCAATCATGCCACAGGTTTGCCAAGATTTGGTCTTAAAGCGCCGTTGATTGGCGTGTTCTGCTGCAATGGTACAGCCTTGATTCAATAGGGAACGGACTTGATGGACAATTTCTGAACTTAAAGGCATATCGGTCACCGAATTTGTATAATCAGTTTGGTTAGTTGCTTGAATAGAACGCTCTAATTTTTGACGGATAGGGGTCAAACAAGCTTGATCCTTAGCGCATTGATAGCCGGCTCTGAGGGATTCATTGACTTCTACCACATGATGGGCAAAGTGGCGATCGCGTTCGGTTACATCTGGCAGACGATCAGCCTGTTCTTGATGGGTAATCACTGCACCCGATGGCACATATTTACCGGGGGGAATTTCTACATCTTGAATCAGGGCGTGCATCATGACAACGCAACCTTCGCCCACTCTGGCATTGAACACGGTCGAACGAAAGCCAATAAAGCACTGATCACCGATGTAAGCCGGTCCATGAATCAGTGCCATGTGGGTAATGCAAGTTTTTTCGCCAATCCATACCGAATATTCTTTGCCGTCGTCTCCTACTACCCTTCCCTGTTCTAATCCATGAATCACTACCCCATCTTGAATGTTGGTGGCTTCGCCAATGTAAAAGGGCGTTCCTTCGTCAGCCCGAATTGATACGCCGGGGGCAATCAAAACGTTGGCACTGACCGTGATCTCTCCAATTAGGTTAGAGAAAGAATGAACGTAGGCACTTTTGTCAATGGTGGGTTCAGCAAGGGTTTTTGACCAAGGGGTGGGAGGTGCAGCCGTTTTGCGGACTACCATTGTTTGAATCCTCCTAAATTTGAGCGTATAATCGAGTCACTGGCTTAACCTTCATTTTTTTTGTCGTATAAACGGGAATTATCTACCGTAACGGTATCAATAATGCCGATTACCATTGCGTCTAAGGGGCGAGTTTCATGTCCTTGCTCAATTCGAGCCGCACTTCCTTGGGACACTAGCACCCATTCATTAATTCCTGCACCAACCATATCAGCTGCTACTTCAAATTTTTGTAGTAATTCCCCTTCAAGGTTGACATACTGAAGGAAGAGAAACCTCACCCCTGTTAAACTAGGGGCTTTATGGGTGCTAACTACAGTGCCTCGAACTTTGGCAATCTGCATAATTTACTAAACGGTTTTAAGGTTTCTATGCACCCGCCCGTCTCATGGAACCGGGGTTAACGCTATCTCTAAATTGTTCTACGGCTTCGGTATAGCGAATGGGTAAAACAAATTCGAGGTTTTCGTGGGGACGGGCAATGATATGAGTAGAGAGAACCTGTCCGTTATGAACCCGCTTGACATTTTCAATCCCCGCATCAACAGAGGCTTGTACTTCTGAGACATCCCCTCGCACAATAACGGTCACTCTTCCTGTTCCGATTTTTTCATAACCGACCAAGGTAACACGAGCGGCTTTTACCATTGAGTCTGCTGCTTCTACTACGGCAGGAAAGCCCAAGGTTTCTACCATTCCCACGGCAATTGACATGATTTCTTCTCCTAAAAACTAATCAAATCTGAATCTTTAAGCTTATTTGACCCTAATAACTACGGAATTGTTCTACTTCTTCGGTGTAGAGAATCGGTAAGACGTATTCGAGGTTTTCGTGGGGACGAGCAATAATATGGGTAGAAAGCACTTCACCCCCATTAACCCGCTTAACACTTTCTGTCCCTGCAGAGACAGAGGCTTGGACTTCGGAGACATCCCCCCGGACAATGACGGTTACTCGTCCACTACCAATTTTTTCGTAACCGACAAGGGTAACACGGGCAGCTTTTACCATTGCGTCTGCTGCTTCTACTACGGCGGGAAAGCCCAAGGTTTCTACCATTCCTACTGCAATTGACATGATTAATTTTTCTCCTAAAGTTATGGGGGTATTGGGGAACTAGATCCCCATTTGTGTTTATGTAAGGCTCATGTGGCAAAAATGCCCCACTGTAATTCAGTTTCTTTAACAACTTTTAAGCTTTGTTCCCTTGAAAGACCCTTGATAAAATCACTACAATGCTCATAGGAAACACTTTTTGCCGTTTGGGGGAGACATTGAGGAGGGTGATTGTCACAATCCTAGAACTGTGTCTTCCCTTTTAGTCTTTGCTTCTATCCTTTCGGTCGCAGTTGAGTGAGCAGGGGATAGGGGAAACGTCTCATGTGGGTTGCTGATTTATAAGCCTCAATAATAAGGATAGGCAACCTTGACCCCTTTGACAATAGTTTTTACCAACACCACGATGATCTTTTTTAATTCAATGGTTAACGAAAATTAATGTCTACTAGATAGGGTCAAAAGAATAGATCTCTACCATATCACATAAGCTTATCTAACCAAAAGAAATGTATTTGTATCTTAAATATTTTGCATACATGATAGTCAAAAACATCATTAAAAAGCGAAAGCCCCACCTGAGAGAAGGTGGAGGCTTGCGATTAACAAACTTGGCATCGAGCTATTGTCCCAGAGGGCTACCCCCAAAGTATCGTCGCCGCTGAGGTGTTTCACTATCGAGTTCGGGATGGAATCGAAGTGGGGCCACCACGCTAGGGACACCAAGAAAAGAAGTGAAGGATAGAACCCTCAAGACTGCACAAGTAGAAAAGAAAAAGTAAGTTAAAAAGGTCAAGCCCTCGGTCTGTTAGTACGGCTCGGCTTCATCCATTGCTGCACTTCCACCTACCGCCTATCAACGGGTCGTCTTCCCGTGACCTTACTGGCTTATGCCATGAGAACACTC
>JBFRWB010000051.1:0-3234 GCA_051439375.1 Microcystaceae cyanobacterium | reverse complement strand
AGATTTTATTAACCTTAACCTTGTCCTTAAGGTTTATTTCTTTAGTGTTAGAAGAAGTCCAAAATTTAATCAGATCCATTCGCACTCGGGCAATTAATTGGAAAAAATTAGGCATCAAAAAAAGTTTACAAGTTTGGTTAGTTGTGGTAGAAAAATTATTAGAAAACCTATTAATGCGGGCTGAAGAAATTGCGATCGCTATGGAAATTAGGGGTTTTATTGGTCCTAACCAACACCAAGTAGAATGGCATCAATTACGTTTAATACAAGGAGATTGGTTAGCATTAGGACTATTAATTGTTTTTTGGTATGGACGATTGATCTGGGGAAATATGTAAACCCAATAATCATTATTAACCCATAGGATTAATCTTTCTATGGGTTTTGTCCAAGCAAAGAACAGTAAAAATTAATCCTTATGAGAATGTTCAAATAAATAACCTTTTCCCCGAATCGTTTTAATCATTTTACCTTGAAGATCATCAATTTTCTTACGAATTTGACCAATATGAACATCTACTTTTCTTTCAACTCCAATCTCATGATTATTACCCCAAACCGCAGAAATCAGATCACTTCTTTCCCAAACTCGGTTAGGATGAGTCGCCAAAAAATATAATAACTCAAACTCCAAAGTCGTTAGGGATAAAACTTCATCATCGAGAGTCACTTCACATCGGTTAGGATCAATGGTTAGCCCCTCAATGGTAAGAGAGTTATTAGGGGTACTAAGATTGATTTCTCCAACATTACGACGTTTTAATAAAGCAGCAATTTTGGCTTTGAGAATTTCTAAATTAAAGGGTTTAGTCAAATAATCATCAGCCCCTTGTTCAAACCCTTCTAACACATAATTCGTATCTGTCATACAGGTTAACATCAGTACCAGAGTCCCCGTTTGACGAATTTCTTTACAGAGATTAAATCCACTTTCATCCGGTAAATTAACATCCAAAATGGCCAAATCCGGGTTAAACTGTTGAAACAGTTGTCTCGCTGTTCTGGCATCAGCCGCTGCTTCAATTTGATAGTTATTGTAGCTGAAAAATCGAGAAATTAACTGGCAGATGGCCGGATCGTCATCAACAATTAAGATTTTCGATTGAGAAGAATTGATTATCATAGATGTTTGTAGGTGAGGGATATTAATAGTCATAAGTTAAAATGGTCAGGGAATATATTAAGCTGACATTTATAAACCATTCGCCATGGCCTTTTATTTATTTTAGTCAATGACCAGATCATCAGACTCTTTCTTTTATCGTCAAGACACAACACCACTTATTGATGTTTTAAACACCTTAAAAAACAAACCCGATGCCACCTTTTATGTTCCCGGCCATAAACGCGGACAAGGAATTAGTGATCCGTTGCGGTGTTTGTTAGGGGAGACGGTGTTTCAAGCTGATATACCAGAATTGCCAGAATTGGGAAATTTATTTGCCCCAGATGAGGCGATCGCCAAATCCCAACTCCTAGCTGCTTCAGCTTTTGGGGCTGATCAGACTTGGTTTCTGGTCAACGGGTCAACTTGTGGCATTATTGCGGCTATTGTGGCAACTTGTCGCCCTGGAGATAAGATTATTGTACCCCGTAATGCCCATCAATCTGTCATTATGGGCTTAATTGTCTCTGGGACAGTTCCGATTTTTCTCAACCCTGAATATGATCCCACTTGGGATCTTGCCCTCAGCATTACCCCAGAGGCTCTAAAAACAGCTTTAAAAGAGAATTCTGGTGTGAAAGCCGTTTTGCTGGTTTACCCCACCTATCACGGCGTTTGTGGGGACATCCAGTCCATCGTAGATATCACCCATCGCCATCATATCCCCTTACTGGTGGATGAAGCTCATGGGGCCCATTTTAAGTTTCATCGATCCCTACCCCCTTCTGCTTTGTCTATGGGGGCAGATTTGACTGTACAATCAACCCATAAGGTACTAGGGGCAATGACTCAAGCTTCTATGCTACATCTACAGGGCGATCGCATTGACCCCCAAAAAATTAGTCAGGCCTTACAATTAGTTCATTCCACCAGTCCCAGTTACTTATTATTAGCTTCTTTGGATGGGGCAAGACAACAAATGGCTTTACAGGGAGAAAAATTATTAACTCAAACCATTGAATTAGCAGAACTAGCCGTTGAAAATATCAAGCAAATCAACAATTTATCGGTTCTAAATTTACCAGAAAAGCGGCCAGGATTTCATGATTTAGATATTACTCGCTTAACGGTTAATGTAACTGGTTTAGGAATCAGTGGTTTAGAAGTTGATGATATTTTTAGGGAAAAATTGCAAGTTACAGCTGAGTTGCCGATGTTATCCCATTTAGCTTTTATTATTTCCATTGGCAATACAAAGCAGGATATTGATCAGTTAATTCATGCCTTTAAAACCCTCAGTGATTTCGGCTACTCATCTCCTCATTCTCCCTTGTCTTCATCCCCTTACCTCCTTAACCCATCTCCTTTAAAATTATCCCCTCGTGATGCTTTTTTTGCGCCGAAACAATCAGTAAAAATTGAGCAGAGTATTGGTCAAATAAGCGGTGAATTAATTTGCCCTTATCCTCCTGGCATTCCCGTATTAATGCCAGGAGAAATAATTACCAGTGAAGCGATCGCCTATTTAAAAAAAATACAACAATTAGGAGGGATGATTACTGGATGTACTGATAGTAATTTAGAGCAAATTAATGTCATTATTGATTGATTTTTAATCAAATTTTTCTGGGACATCAACGCTAGAAAGATTCGCTAAAGCTTTTAGGTGTTGAGTACGAATTAATTCGGTAAAATTTAAAATAGAACGCCCTTCTATCTTAGCAGCATTCTCGATTCCCTCTAAAAGATTTTGGGCAGCTTCTACCTCTGTATACCCTCGTCTTAAAGCAACTTTGATAGCAGATTCATCGGTATCTAATTCTCCTTGAACACTGCGCTGATCTCGCCAAATTTGTCTTGCTGAAATAGCGGTCAAACCCCCAGCAACTAATATTCCGATGGCATCACCTTGACCCGTTTCTACCATTAACCCAATGGTTCCACCTAAGACAATTAATTGATTAATATCCGGTTTAAACCAACGAATATTAATCAAAAGACTGGTAGCCCTTAATATTAATAAATCTCGTTGGCCTCTTGGTAGCCGTCGCCATAAATCAAAGTTAATATAAATAGGACGGCTTTCTCGATTCCAAGGGGGCGCAAATGGTGCATCAATGACCTTTGAC
>JBFRWB010000050.1:0-3774 GCA_051439375.1 Microcystaceae cyanobacterium | reverse complement strand
TAATGGCGATGCCCGATTGTTGAACCTTAGAAATTAAAGAATTCAAGTTATAAATCATCACTTTTAACGCTTCTAAGAGTTGTCCGATTTCATCTTCAGAAATCACCTCTACTTCTCCCGTCAGATTACCATTAGACACCTCTCCTGCCACGTTAACCGCTTTTCCTAAAGAACGGGTAATCGTGCGAGTAATCCAGTATCCTAAGCTTAAAATTGTGATAATACTAAGAATAAATGTAATAGAAACAATTCTAACCGTATTTAGTTGATGTCGTTTAGCAACATCAGCGGCCGCTTGAGACAAACCCACAACTTGTTGCAGGAGTTCGGTATTACCTTGTTTGAGTTCTTCTTGTAAGGGTTGCACCTTGACCATTGCACTTTTCGCTCCAGTAATGTCCTGATTATTAATAAAACTGAAGACTTGTTCGGCTTGGTTATTATAAAGAATATAAGTTTGTTGATAATCATTCAAGTTTTGAGCAATCGATTGAAACTCTTGTTGTTCCGATTGGTTATTAACGGTGGTAATTTGGTTCTGTAATAAACTTTGTGCTTTTTCAATCGAAAGACCAACCCGACTTTGATTATCTAAAAAGCCAGTGCGAGATTGATTAAAATTGGCTTGATTGGTTGGATTATTGGTGCTATTGATGCCAGCAATATAAGCTTTTTCAAAATTAAGAACTTGTGCCAGTTGATTTTCCTGCATAGAAATCAAATTTTGAATCAAATCAAGATCCTGTTCAGCCATTTGTCTAACCTCAGCATATAATTTAGACATTCCTGCCCAAGTCACAACTGCTCCAACCCCCATAATCAGAGCAGAAAACACAAGCAGTCCCAATAGTTTGGATTCAATGGTCATGGATTTGTAAAAATTCATAATGTCAACCTTGAAGATTATCTAATCGTTGAATGCGATTTTTAAGGATAGCAGCCCCTTGTTCATCCCCTTGACTTTCTCGGAGCAATACCAGATGAACTAAAGCTTCTCGATAATTAGGCCGTAAATAGAGTGCTTTTTGGAAACATCGTTGAGCTTCATCTAGATTGCCTTGTCCTTGAGAGATTTCCCCTAACAACAAATAACCCTTAGCATCAATGGGATGACGTTGGAGATAAGTTTGACAACACTGGGCTGCTTCCTTTAATTTTCCCTGATTGGCCAATTGTTGCGCCATTTCTAAAGAAGAAAGTTGGATTTCCGGTGTTGAGGGTTTCCGAATCGGGAGAGCCGGTCTTTTTTTCAGTGGCGATCGCTGGTAAGGTTTGGCACTGGGGGGTGCTGTTAATCCCAACGCTTCTGAAACCATGGGAATTTTCTGGTAAGCAAAGGCTGAAGGATGGGACATGAAGCGAAAATTAGGGGCTTTAATTAAAGCGGTTTCTACAGCACCGACAAATAATAAACCACCTTCTACTAAAAGACGATCTAGGGTTTTGAGGACACGATCGCGGGAGACTTCATCTAAGTAAATTAACAAATGACGACAGAAAATCACATCATAGGGAGGATGATTGGGTGGCCAAGCAGAGAGTAAATTTTTAAAGGAAAATTTCACTTGATTACGAATTGAGGGGCAAATATGATAGCGGTTGTCCTTAACCTCAAAAAATTTTTGATAATCCACTTGATCATGGGAACGAAAAGAGTTTTTTCCATAAATTCCCTTTTTTGCGATGCTTAAGGCCGTCTGAGAGATATCCATCCCTTCTACTGTAAATTGTTGTGAGGTTAAGGGAGAATTCAGTAATGTCATGGCAATAGAATAGGGTTCTTCCCCAGTTGAACAAGGAACACTAAGTATTCTTAGGGGGTCTCGGCGATTAGAACGAACCCATTGGGTTTTAATATAGTTACCCAGCAGAGAAAAGGCTTGTTGATGGCGAAAAAACCAAGTTTCTTTAATAACAATTTGCTCAACCAATTCTTGTAGTTCGTAGGCTGAAGATTGTAACTTTTTGAGGTAATCCGATACATTATTGATACCACAAGCTTTTTGACGGCTTGTCACCGCCTTCATTAACTGACGTTGGCCTACTTTGTCTGGACCAAATCCGATTTTCTTGGCAATTAACTGTTTAATCCCTTGATAGTCTTGGTTCATCATTTGTGTTGCTATGAACGGTTTTGCGATAACAACCAGGTCCGTTGAGAATCCGAGAGTAACTTATTAATCCGTAGTCTTTGAATCATACCGTCTTTTTCGGGAATCATCTCTCCCAAATAAGCTGCTACCTCTGAGGTGACTTCTGTAGGAATCCATTCGCTTTTTGATTTATAGAGAGTATCTGTCACTCGTTCTGCCATTAAACCAAGGTAGCGGTTCGTACCGTCAGGCATCGGATAATTTACTATGATAATCCTTGTACTTAGACAATGACGACAGGGATAATCCCCAATTAGATAACATAAATCGATGGCTGGTACAATTCTACTCCGGTAATTAAAGACCCCGGCTACGTATTTTGGGGCTTGGTAGAGTTTTCTTAGTAGCACTTGGGGAATAATTTCCACTACCTTTGTACTGTCAATGGCGTATCTTTCATCTCCTAGATGAAATAGCAGTAAAAGCATTGAATCCTTTTCTATAACGAGGGATAATTCTATTATCTCTGATGCTCATTTTTTAAACAATCCTAATAATGGACCCAAAATAAATCCAAACACAAATCCTCCGGCATGGGCCCAATAAGCAACCCCACCACTTTCCATTCCCACATTGGTTTGAACATTTAAACTGGTCAAACCATAGATCGCTTGTTGCACAAACCAAAATCCTAAAAAGAAAACGGCAGGAATTCTCACTGTTGTAATGAAGATTCCTAAAGGAATTAAGGTTAAAACTTGGGCTTGAGGAAAACGCAAAATATAGGCCCCCATGACCCCTGCGATGGCCCCACTGGCCCCTAGAGAGGGAATCTCAGAATAAGGGGAAAAATACCATTGACTTAAACCAGCCAACACGCCACAAGTGAGATAGAAAAATAAGTATTTAAGATGACCTAATTTATCCTCAACATTATTACCAAATATCCACAAAAACAACATATTTCCGGCAATGTGTAAAAAGCCAGCATGGAGAAATTGTGACGTTATTAAAGTCATCCATTCAGGAATAGGATGATAAAAATAGACTCCGTTAAAGCCGGCTGTTAACTGTTTAGGAACAATGGCATAATATTGAAAAAATTGAGACAGTTCTTCGGAACTTAAACTCATTTCATGAAAGAAGACTAAAACATTAATAATAATGAGTCCATAGGTAATATAGGGAGTTTTTTCTGTGGGGTTGTTGTCGTTTAAAGGAACCATGTTTGAGAATTGAGAATTGAGAATTGAGAATTTACAAATACAATTGCTCAAATCAAGTTTAACAAATTAACAAATAAAAAATCTCCCTAGATAAGCTAGAGAGATGAAGACGAAAGTGAACTCAAATTATCTCTATTACAGAGTTTAGAAGTAAATTGAGCCACCCCAGTAAGAATCTAACTTAGGTGCGACTAGAACGTAACCGGCCACATCATAAAGATCCTCTTCGGTGAAGTCTCTTAATTCTGGATAAATATCAGGACGAGTAACGTTAACGTGTAATTCGGTATAATCGTCCTCTCCATCGTAACTGGTAGGATACTTCAAATAGTCTACGATCGCTAAAAGACTATCACGGGGAGGCTCAGCTAAGGCTAAGTCTTCTAAACCCAAACTGACGTTATTATTGGTTTTGGTTTTCCCTTGTAAGTGACATTGGGTACATTCACGAATAA
>JBFRWB010000049.1:0-15364 GCA_051439375.1 Microcystaceae cyanobacterium | reverse complement strand
ATAAAGTCCTGCTAAATTATTTAAACTGGAAGCGACATCAGGGTGTTCATCTCCTAACCGAGAACGAGTCAGAGACAAACAATCAATTAACCAAGGTTCAGCTAAAAGATACAATCCTTGTCCACTATAATATCTATTTAATCCATTATAAATCGCCACAATATCCTCCTCAGCCATACTGCGCTGAAATTCCTTTGCTGCTAACTGAATATGAGGAAGAAAAGGAGTCACTGCTTTAATTTCCTTTAAGGTAGGTGTCTGGGGAAGGGTTCGACAAATCTCTGCTATCACCTGACAATAATTGCGTTTAAACAGAGTCCCTTTCTCCGACTGATTAAGGGTTTCCCGTAAATAACGACGAATCAAGGTATGAACTTCATATTGATTATCTCCTACCCTTTGGACAAAATGCAGCGTCATTAAAGGATATAATAAATCATCCCTAATATCCTCTAACCTTTCCTCAGCAAACAACGGTTCAAGCAAAGATAAATCAATCGGTGCAAGTTCAAACAACCCTAAATAAAGAGCTAAGGTTTGACACTCTTCTGCTAAACTCTGATAAGCCAGATCAAAAATTGCTTTAACTTGAACTTCTCCCGTCTTATCTGGATTGAGTAAATTTAATCCTTTCCCTTCCAATTGACCTAAAAAATCAGCAATCGTTTGTTGCGAATGATAGCTTAAAAATTGTGCTGCTAAATCTAACGCTAACGGAAAATACCCCAACCCCTGACAAAGTTGATTCCCTAACTCAAATTCTACTGCTAACCGTTCATCCCCTATCGCACCTTGCAACAAATAAAGAGAAGAAACCTTTGATAATTTTTCTAAGCGTAGCGAATAAAGTGTCGAAGAAAGATAGTCAAACCGAGTGGTTAACAACACCTTAAAGCGACTATCAGATGGAGGTAAATAAGGCCGAATAAAGCTATAATCTCGCACATCATCAATAATCACTAACACCTTTCCCTCCGGCCAATGTCCCCAACAATCTGCTACCCTATCGGTTAAATACTTCTCCTCTGACGGAAAAAACTCAAACCATTGAGACACCCAATTAATAACTTGAAGTCCTAAATTTTGATTTAACCCATTTAACCAAATCATTCCCCCCTGATAATCATTCCTTTCATACTTTCCCCAAGCATAGTGTAACGCTAACTGAGACTTTCCCATCCCTCCCCGACCACTAATCGCAACAAAGGGATAATTTTGCAACGCATCATCTATTCTCTTTAACTCCGCTTCCCTTCCCACCAACGCCCGATCAATTTGAGGTAAATTATGATAAACTTTTGTTTGTATTGGCTCAGAAATTGTTCTTTCCTCATGACCATAACGAGTCCTATACACATTAGATTGAGGAACATCTTCAGTGAGAAACAACCGCAAAGAGAACCAAGAATTTAAGTCAGGAATTAGCTTAACCACCTCACCATGAAATGGCCGAGACATCCACCAAACCTGTCGTAGATTAAACTTAGCTAAACTTTCCCGATTAAAATTAATAATCCTCAAAGACTCCGCAACGGGGATAGTCGTTTTAAACGCAGTTTCCAACCCCGTAATAGACACCACCCCAGACGTTACCCCAGACAATTCCTCATACAACCGATTAAACACCAGTGACGACGTTTCCCGTAACGGTAACTGAATCTCATGGAAAGCAATATCATTCTCTTGACACTTACCTCGTAACTTTTCCACCACCTTTTGACGAGAAAACTCCGAAGAAAACTCTACCTTGGCCAACCCATTAAGCGGACGTTTTCCCCACAAAAACAACCTCGCTGCGACATCTTCGATACTTCCTTGAATTAACATAATCATTGTAGGTTGGGTTGAGGAACGAAACCCAACACTCTCATAGTTTATCATTCATCATTTACCATTCATAGTTTATCATTCACCATTTATAATTTATATGTTGGGTTTCACTCTCGTTCAACCCAACCTACGAACTTCCTTGAATTAACATTTTTTTCAGTTATCAATTATCAGTTATCAGTTATTAGCATTTATTAAGATTAGAGAGCAGGATGCTCTCACTACAAACAGTAACCAGTAAACTTAATAATTCTAACTCATTTTTAAACAATGATACAGACACCCTGCCTATCACAAGCTAGAAGCTTGTTCCACAATTCATAATTTATAATTCATAATTCATAATTTAGATCGTTCCTCCCGCAACCCCACCACTAGAAGAAAAAGGAATAATTCCCTGTGCATTTAACAAGTCAACCACCAAAGGATGAACCCCAAAACATCGTTCCCCTTCCCCTTCATTCAACTCCTGAATTGCACGACAATAAAGCAAAACATATAAAATCTCATTAGGAACTTGTGCTTGTTCATCTTGATCATAAATACGCTTCAAAAGTTCCGCTTTCTGTTGATAAGAAATCTCCTTTTTATCTAACAAACTTTCCCCTAACCGTCTTTCATATTCAGTACGTAAATTACCAATTGCTACCGTAACATCATCCCTATCAATCATTTCTCTTTCATCCAAAAGTGCAGTATCCGCAGCATAATTCACCAATGCAAATAAATCCCGAATATTCCCCCCCGACGCAATAATTAATCGCTTCACTTGATCTTCTGCAAATAGCTTAAGATTCACCCTTGCTTCCAACACTTTCCTTAACGCATTTTGACCGTCTAAATTCGGTTGATGATCTTTCGCAAACACCGTTGTATCAGGAATTAAATGACACTGTTCAAACGGGAAAAGCAAGCGAATTCCTGCTGCTGAATTGTACAAACCAATGGGAATATTAAAAATAAGGTGTAGCTTCAAATCCTTAAAAATATTACCATACTCAATAAATAAAGACTTAATCGCCTCCGTTGACACCCCAGACTTATCAAAATCTTCCCCAATAAATAACCATTGACGCTGTTCATTTTCCAACAATATCTGATTACATTCTACTAATAATCTATTAGCGATCGCAATTAACTCATTAAAGCGTCTAACCCGATATTCAACCACCTTTTTCTCCCGACTCGATGCAAACCGTAACTCTCCTTTCACAGACGCAAATAGCCCTAAAACTTGATTCCAAAGAGAATTATCCTTAACCCCTGCACCTGCTTCTATTCCTATCTTACCTTCTTCGTTTTCCTTACGAGTGACTTCTTCTTGATTGTACCAATCCTTTAACCTTTGCAAAGTCGCATCTTGAGGCCTTTTTCCCGTCGTTTCATCCGTTTTTTCTACCACTTCTGCGACCATTAATAACACCACATCCAAGGGATGAAAATTCAGAGGATCAAGATCACTTAACACACTAAAACGAATCGCTTTAAACTTCTTTTCAATATCCTTCTCATAAATTAAACGGGTTAACTCCGTTGACTTTCCTACCCCCGGATGTCCCATCAAACACCCCTTATAATAGCTCGTTTCGGTTGCCCGTTTTAACCCTAACTTGAGACGAAGCATCTTATCCTCTCCCCTCATCTGATTAATTTCAGGTCGATAAAACGCCTCAAGTTCCTGTAAAGTAATCAGTGGCCGAGGAGAAAGGGTTAAATACATTTCCTCAAGGGTATCGACTGGTTCAAAACGAGTTAAAGGTTGATCAAGCATTATTAAATGAAGTCGGAAGTCGGAAGTTTCAAGACTTAATTATAAATTGTCCATTGTTAATTATCCATTATTCATTGATAGTTGAGAACTTGTTAAGGTAAGACGTATTTAAACTGGGTATTTGATATTTTAGTACAAATCCTCAAGCTCTCTCCCTACTCCCTTGCAGTCTTCACATACCAATGCGCAATGATGAACAGCTTAAAGCCAACTTTTCTCCTGCAACAACTCAGCAATTTGAATCGCATTTAATGCAGCCCCTTTACGAATTTGATCCCCACATAACCACAATTCTAAGGCGTTAGGATGGGAAATATCTTGACGAATTCGCCCTACTAAAACATCATCCTTTCCTGATGCGTCAATGGGCATAGGGAAATAATTCTTTTGCCAATCTTCTAATAAAGTAACCCCTTGCGCTTTAGCAATCAAAGATTTGGCTTTTTCCACTTCAAAAGGACTCTCAAATTCCAAATTAACCGTCTCTGAATGAGCGCGTAAAACAGGAACACGAATACAGGTAGCGGTTACTCGTAAATCTGGCGTATCAAAGATTTTACGGGTTTCATTAACCATTTTCATCTCCTCTTCACAATAATGATTATCCTTAATGGGTGAATTGTGAGGAAATAAATTAAAAGCTAGGGGATAGGGTAAAATTTCGGGTTTAGGCGTTTCCCCATTTAAAATCGCTTGAGATTGCTCCTTAACCTCTTCCATTGCTCTTGCACCTGCTCCACTAGCTGACTGATAGGTAGCCACCACCACCCGTTGAATGGGTTGCACTCGATGGAGAGGATAAATAGCTACTCCCATTAAAATCGTGGTACAGTTAGGATTAGCGATAATTCCTTGGTGTTTTTGCGCTGCATCGGGGTTAATTTCAGGAACAACAAGCGGAACATCTTTCTGCATCCGAAAGGCACTAGAATTGTCGATCATAACCGCCCCTGCATCTACAATGGTTTTAGCCCATGCTTTAGAGGTTGATCCCCCTGCTGACGCTAATACCAAGTCAATGTCTTGGAAAGCCTTTTCATTAACCGCTTCAACTATCATTTCTTCGTCTTTAAAGTGCAATTTCTTACCAGCCGATCGCTCAGAAGCTAAGAGTTTTAAGCTAGTTAGGGGAAAATGACGTTCTTCTAATAGTTGCAATAACTCAGTACCAACTGCGCCGGTTGCGCCCAAGATAGCGACTCGTAGTGATTGGGACAATGGTGTGTTCCTCGAATATCTTTTTTATATTACTACGCACGAGGCAAAAATTAAGCGATGACCCTTGTTTCAAGCCAAGAAAAATGTCTTAAATGATCGCACGTAGAGCTATAAATTATCTTAACCCAAAAAAGTTAATCCTCAACCCGATAACCAAAGGACATAAGACGCAAACGAGATTGTCGCCATTGGGGTTCAACTTTAACAAATAGATTAAGATATACATCTCCCATCATTAATTTTTGAATTTGTTGCCGAGCAGCCATACCAATATCTTTTAACATTGTTCCCTTTTTGCCAATAATAATTGCTTTTTGTGAATCTCGTTCAACATTAATTGCTGCAAAAATCCGGGTAATTTTAGGGGTTTCTTCCACCTTTTCAATGACAACTGCTACAGAATGGGGAACTTCTTGACGAGTTAGTAATAAGATTTGTTCTCGGATTAATTCTCCCATGATAAAGCGTTCGGGTTGATCGGTTACAAGATCAGGAGGATAGTAATAGGGGCCATGATCAAGATGGTGGATCATGATCTGAGTCAGTTGGCTTAATCCTTCCCCATTTGCAGCAGATATTTTAAGGCTTGGCCAATTATAGGGATTAATTAAGTTTAAATAGCTTTTATCTAAGTATTTAGGGTCATCAGGCTGTTTATCTTGTTTATTTAACCCTACAATAACAGGAATTTTACTATTTTTTAATAGCTCACAGATATAGCGATCGCCGCCCCCGGCTTCACAGGAACTATCTAGGATAAATAGAATTAAATCTACAGAATTAATGGCTGATTTAGCATTTTGTACTAAAACACGCCCTAATTCATGATGAGGCTTATGAATACCGGGGGTATCTACAAAAATCATCTGAGCTTGCTCAGTAGTTAGAATTCCTCGGAGTCGGTTGCGGGTAGTTTGTGCGACAGGGGAGGTAATGGCAATTTTTTGTCCCACTAATTGATTCATTAAAGTTGATTTTCCCACATTAGGGCGGCCAATAATAGCAATAAATCCTGATTTAAAGCCGTCAGGTGGGGTAGGGATAGAATGGACTAAAGAAGATTCATTTTGGGTCATGATTTTCTCAATTATGAATTATAAATTTAAGCGTTTGGAGTTAATAATAGGGGGAAAGATGGACAAAATAATGACTATATGGGTAACTGATCACTGATCACGGTTAAAACATATTCCCCTTGATTAACAGCATGATTAATACTACGGTCAAAAATAAAGCCATCTTCTTCTACATAAATATCTTTGACGGTGGGAGGTTGTTCTTCTTTATTAAAACACAATAATTGATAGAGGCGATCGCCTTTAGCCACAGGATGATATAAAGGTAAACGCTGTTGAATCATTCCCCCTGTTGGGGCATAATAGCGTTGCATTTGGCTACGTCGAAAAAAAGTTATCTCCTTAATAGGAGAGGTGAGTTTCTCTGTAGATAACATTCCTTTATAGGCTAAATAATTTTTAATTCCCTCGATCCCTTTCTTAACAGAATCAGGATTCATAACCATTCCTGATCCTAATTCTAATGTCCATGCTTCCACATCAAATTGCAGATTTACTTTCATTTTTGCTAATTGTCTTTCAAGAGCTAACCAAGGTTTCATAAAGGCTTCATCGAAGGCATCTCCATCATATTCCCTCATTAAAATGCCATAATCTAAACCAAAATAGGGGGCAGAATTTTCTCGATGATGAAAACAATATAAATAGTCAATACATTGATTACTTGAACTGTGAATATCAATCACATAATTTGCATCTAAACTTAAAGCTTGTAATTGATAACGATAAAGTTCCTTCAAAGATAATCCTTTAGCTTGATCTTTTTGTTTATGTTTATTTTCAAAAGCTTGTAAAATGAGTGCTAAATAATTTTTTTGAATTTCTAAAACGGGCAGATTAATTTGAGTTTTAATAAAGTCATGTAAGTTATCTTGCTCTTTTTCATAGTCCCAAAAAATACGATTCCAGTCTTTTCCATCATAGGGATTATATCTTCCAGAGGAAAAGAAATGACTTCTTTGATTGACTGCAATTGGATTACAAACAGGAACTAAAACAATTTCCCCATTTAATTGCTCAGGATTTAATTGAGCTAGAAACTCAATGAGTTGATAAATCACAGCATTTCCCACAATTTCTGAGCCATGTAAATTAGCTTGAATATAAGCTTTTTTATCAGAATCATTCCCTTGAAAATGGTAAGATTGTAATCCTAAGCGATCCCCAGAGGCCAAGGTGATAAGATCATGAGTTTTAATGATAGGATTCATAAATTTTTATCCTCTCTGTAATAATTGACTCTCATAAAAACTTGTTTTTCCATCCTTTCAAGAATATTTGTTAAAATAAAGAAACTCATGGTACTTATTGTTTTCAGTTAAGCTCAAAACAGCAAAGGATTACACTTTAAAAATGAATCAATGGAAATGTGTTAAAGGATGCGGGGCCTGTTGCTATTTAGATCCGAGCGATCGCCCTGATCTATCCGACTATCTAACCCCAGAAACCCTACAACAGTATTTAAGTTTAGTCGGGGAAGATGGCTGGTGTATTAATTATGACTCAGAGCTTCGCAATTGTAAAATATATGAAGAACGGCCTTGGTTTTGTAGAGTTCGTTTAGATACGTTTCAACAGATGTTTAAGATCAAGGCCGAAGAATTTAATGAGTTTGCAATTGATTGTTGTCTAGAACATATTGAAGATATGTACGGGAAAAATAGTCCAGAAATGAGCAATTATCGCCAAGCGATCGCAGAATAAACTCACTTGGATTTCAGGATAACAAGGGGTTGTTGAATGAAGTCGGAAGTATGAATATGAACAACTTATGGACGATATAACCATAAAGGTTGACCATTAGTTTGTAATTCAAAGTCTAACCAATTCATGGCTGCACCCAAGCGAGATCGGGATTGATTACGAGACAAAAAACGTTCTACCAAAGATTTTGGCATTTCGATGTCTTTACATTTGGTTTCTTCGGGATCTAAGTCTGCTAATTCTGCTAACCAACGACGAGCATCTTCTTCTGTCCCTAAACGATCCACTAATCCCAAGGAAATCGCTTGTTCTCCTGTAAATACTCGACCATCCGCAAAGTTTCTCACGGTTTCTTCCGATAAATTGCGAGCATTGGCGACTGTTCCTACAAATTGACTATAACTGGTATCAATCATATCTTGTAAGATTTGTTGTTCTTCCGAGGTTAATTCCCGATCAAATGCCAGAATATCTTTATAAGGTCCTGATTTAATTACTTTAAAGGAAACCCCTAACTTTTCTAGTAGTCTTTCTAGGTTATTTCCCCGTAAAATGACCCCAATACTCCCCGTAATCGTACCGGGGTTAGCCACAATATATTGCGCTCCCATACCAATATAAACCCCACCAGAGGCGGAAATATTACCGAAACTTGCCATTATTTTGACGTTATCTTGTAAACGTTTGAGTGCTTCATAAATTTCTTGGGAATCTCCCACCGTTCCCCCAGGGGAGTCGATTCTCAATAATAAGGCAGGATATTTCTTGTCTTTAACGGTTTCTAGAGCTTTGAGAACATTTTTGCGAGTTTCAGAAGCGATCGCTCCATTAATCTCAATACGAGCAATTTGTTTACGAGTGCTTTTTTTGAAAGGCCAGATCATAGATGCTATAGATGATGAAATGTAATTTAGAAACTCTCTATATTATGGTAAATACTTCATGAAGGAGTACAGTTACCTGACGGTAAGTTTAAGTTAAGGAGAGTTGATTGCTTTTAGCTATTGTACCGAAATTATTCACTATAATTAAGTCAAAGTAGATGATAAGGAGAGAAATGTGGACACCAATCTTCATGATGTTTCCCCCATTCGTTACATTCTAATTCTTGAAGATCAAACCTCAAGACGAATGATTACCTTAGATGGCGACAAATATACCATTGGTCGTCAAAATGAAAGTTCGATTATTCTCAAATCGAGGAAAGCGTCACGTCAACACGCAACCTTGGTGCGAAAAACAAACACGAAAACCCGTCAATATTCCTATTGGATTGTTGATGGGGATTTAGAAGGAAAACGCAGTCATAATGGAATTTTTATCAATGGGGATAAATGTCTAATTCATGAGTTAAAAGATGGGGATTTAATCAACTTTGGCTGCGAAGTAAATGCTAGTTACCATATAATGAGTTATCTAATTGAAGAAGAGAATAAGATTAATGAATTACCGCCGCTTCCTCCTTTCTCCCCTGATCAGACTGATCCTGATTCACCTGATACTAATGACCAAAATACGCTAATCTTATCCGATTCTCATATTGAAAAACCCGCAACATTAGTAGATGATGATACCTTTCAAGATCAGTCTTATCTAGATAGTGTAACTGGCTTACCCAATCAAGTACTTTTACAAGAATATCTTTCCATTGCCCTAGCCAATACTAAACGGAATAGCTCGATCTTAGCCTTATTACTCTTTGATATTGATCAATTTGAAAAAATTAATGAGACTTATGGTTATGTAGTAGGGGATCAAATTCTAGTCAACGTAGGAGAATTATTAAATGATTGTGTTCGTTCTTCTGATATTGTCGCCCGTTGGTCAGGCAATAACTTTGCTATTTTACTTCCTCAATTAAAGGATCTAGAAAATGGGGAAGAAATCCAGAAAAGAATTTTAAAACGGCTAAGTAATCCTCTAGAAATTGATAAGTTTTCTATCGTTTTGTCAGTCAGAACCGCCTTAACAATTTATCCCCAACATGGACAGGATATCTCAAGTTTGATTGACGATCTAGAACACAAGTTACAAGATTCATCAAATCAACCTCAAGTCAAGAAATTGCCCGTCTTAGAAGATATAAAAAGAAAACAATCTATTTCCATGACCCCTGACCGATTAACTAAGATTGAACACCGCTTAGAAATCGCTTTACAAAGACAAGAACTATTCCTAGTTTATCAACCCCAAATAAATATTGATACCAACACAGTTGAGGTAATGGAAGCTTTACTAAGATGGAAACATCCCCAAAAAGGCTTTATTGCTCCCCGTCAATTCTTTCATTTATTAGAGCAAACCGAACTGATTAAACCGACTACCCAATGGATTTTAGAAACTGCTTGTCTGCAAAATCAACAATGGCAAAGTTCAGGGATTCATCCCCTTACTGTTTCTATTAATATTTCTGCTCGACAGTTCCAACATCCTCAATTTCTCCAATTAGTTGCCCAGACATTAACTAAAACCGGACTTGATCCTCACTGGCTAGAATTAGAAATAACAGAGGCTACGGTTTTACAAAATCTGGAACAATCCCATCAGATTTTACATTCTCTAAAAGAGCTAGGTGTTTATTTATCTTTAGATGATTTTGGTCTAGGAATTATCTCTATTAGCTGTTTACAAAATCTTCCTTTTCATAAGTTAAAAATTGAACAATCTTGTATTCGTCAACTAACCGCTAATCCTGAAAATACTGCTCTAATCTCTACCTTAATTCATCTTGGTAAAACGTTTAATTTACAGGTCGTTGCCGAAGGGGTAGAAACTCAACAACAAGTGGAAATTCTTCGTAATTTAGACTGTAATGCCATGCAAGGTTATCGATTCTGTCAACCCCTGACAGTTGAACAAGCAACACAATTTCTTCAATTTCATTTATCTTCTGAGCAGGATGAATAAGTGAAATGTTAGTGACAAATAAATAATTTAGACAAAATAAGATACTTCCTAAACTCATGGCGTTTTTTCTATGGTAAAATGCAGTCAATAAACTTTATGAAGATTAGAGGTTAAATCAGTTGAAAAATTTTCCTAAAGTATGGCTTAATCGGAAGGTTTCCTATGTCATGAAGATAGCCTTTTTATCTTTAGCCATAATTTTGACGATAGAAAGCTTGTTTTTAATGCCTTGGGGAAAAGTTGAGGGAAAACCTCCTGTTTCATCTATGGAAGCATTAGTTTTGCCGTGGGACGATAGCACGGAAGGATCAACAAACCTGAGTTATTTAAACCATAAACCAGCCGGTAAGTTTGGTTATATCGAAGTGAAAACAGATGGTCATCTTTACGCAGGAAATCAGCGTATTCGCTTCTTAGGAACAAATATGATATTCAGTGCCAACTTACCTTCCAAAGCTGATGCACCTAAAATTGCCGCACGTCTCGCTAAATTTGGCATCAACGTGGTACGTTTTCATCATTTTGCCCGATTTGAATTTCCCCGTGGTATTCTTAAGGCTGGCAGCGATGGCTATGAGTTTGACTCCCAAGGGTTAGATCGATTAGATTACTTTATCGCCCAACTTAAACAGCAAGGAATTTACGCTAACCTAAATCTTCTAACCTCTCGTCGGTTTATCCCCAAGGATAATCTACCCACTGAGATTGGACAGCTACCTATGCCAGCGAATCGTCTCTTAGGTTTTTTTTATGAACCCGCCTTAACATGGCAAAAAGAGTACGCACAAAGGTTGCTAACCCATCGTAACCCATATACACAACTTTCTTATACTGAAGATCCAAGCATTGCTTTTGTTGAGATTATCAACGAACATGGTTTACTCAATTACTGGTTTAAATCGAGACTTAAACCACAATTACAAGACTTGCCAGCCGTATTTGCTGATGTTTTGACCAGACAATGGAACAGTTGGTTAATACAAAAATATTCCTCATCAGAAAACTTATTAGCCAGATGGTCTAACACCGAAGGATTGCTAGAAGATAACCAGATTAGGCTTATTTCTGTTGATCAATTTAAAGACTTACCTGAACCAATGCAACACGACTGGATAGAGTTTTTATACGATACTGAGCTTAACTACTATCGACAGATGAAAACTTATCTCAAAGATGAGCTTGGGGTTAAAGCTTTGTTAATGGGGACAACTTGCGCTTCTAGCACTATGACGATTCAACAAGAACTGGATGTCATTGATAATCATGTCTATTGGGATAATCCCAAGTTTAGAAATAGGCAGTGGGACTGGAAAGGTTTAGACTGGTCGATTAGCAACAAAAGCCATGTTAACACTAATCCGGGCGGACGACTTCGGTGGTTATCCATGTATCGGGTAGCAGGAAAGCCTTACAGCGTAACAGAATTTAACCATGCAGCCCCAAATGTATTTGCCGGAGAAGCACCGCTTTATCTTGCCTCTTATGCTGCACTACAGGACTGGGATGCTATCTATTTATTTGCCTATGAACATAAAGCAGACTGGGATAATCAACAGATTATGGGGCTTAATATCAGTCAACACCCCACTAAAATGGTCAATTTACCCGTTGCTGCCGCCATGTTCCGCAGAGAGGATATACAGCCCGCTCAACAACTTATCTCAGCGTCTATTTCAAAGGAGAAAGAGTTAGGCATAATGCAAGAAAGGGGCAAAGCTTGGAATTTAGCTAACGGGTTTCATCTAGGATTAAAGGGGGATGATGTTGTTCGCCATCGCCTAGCGATCGATGTTTCTTCATCAGAAGAAGATAACCCCTCTGCAAAAAATGACATAAATCAACCGTTTGTTTCAGATACAGGAGAATTAATCTGGGATAACACTGAAACTGAGAACCCTGTCATGATAGTCAATACCCCTCGGACTAAGTCAGTGTTTGGTATGACGGCTCAACGTTCATTAAACCTTGATGACGTTAGTATTAAAGTTGGTTCAACCCTTGATGGTGGAGCGACAGTCAGCTTGACATTACTTGAAGGGGAATCCTTTAGTCATCCAAAACGTGGGTTGTTAGTAGCAACAGGACGAGCCGTTAATACGGGAATGAAGTTTCGTGAGATTGATGTTCCCGATAAAAAAGAGACTCGTTTTGAACTTGAAGACTGGGGAACAGCCCCAACTTTAGTGGAAACCGTTCCAGCAGAGATTACAGTTCCCTCAGTAGGTAAAAAAGTGAGTGTCTTTTCTTTAGATGAGCGAGGTCAACGAATACAGTCAATTCCTGTTAAATCAGTCTCTGAAGACAGGGTTTCCTTTGACATAGGTAACGCTCAAGCCGTTCTATGGTATGAAGTTCTCTGGCAATAAGCTTTCTTAGAAAGAAAGGTGATTACGTCTTCTCTATCAATTCTGAACGCTCAGGGAAACAAAAAAAGGACTTAAAAACACTAACCCGCCTAGGTAGGCGGGTTACGAAAGAAAACACGAAAATGATATGGACTTCCGAAAACGTGAAAAGAGATAGTAAACAATAAAAAACTAGAAGTAATTACCCCTGCCACTTGCTTTGATTAGCGTTATCCTGCAAAATCAGCTATTGATTATGGTTTACATCACTCTGTTACAACTAAAACCAATATACATCAAGTGGAGAAAACCATCGAGGTGCGTGAATAATGCTGTTGTTGTGGTTATTGGGGGGGATTAGAGTAGAAGGCACAAACCCTAATCACTGGGGTGAAAGGAATGTTTTGTCAGATCCTTTTGCGCCATGTTTTTAATATAGTCTCTTTTCCGAAGATTGGCACTAATTTTTTACAAAATATTGTATCTCTTAATCTTCCGTAATGTTCTTAGAAACATCACTTAACTCAAAGTAGCCAAGGAAGAAGGCTCTATCCAACGAGAGAGAAAAGAAAGGTCGAGGGCTTGTTTCAAACAATCTCCTGTTATATCTCGGCGATAAGGAGAATTTTTAATATCTTTTTCGGGATTAATGGCTCTTTTATAATAGTAAAGTGTGATTCCTAATCCATCATCCAGTAGAATGGGTAAACGCTTCTCATTTTCTAACACCACCTGCACTCTTTTAAATGCTTTTTGCGTTTCTGTGTGTTTAAAGCTTTCTCCTTCTATAAACAGCCATTTTCTATAAATAATTCCATTAAACGCAACTGACTCGCCTTTTTTCGTCCCATGGAGACGACAGGGCTTCACTTGCCTAGCAGTAAGGATAAACATAGTGGTGAGAGAAGGGATTGTATGGAAGTTATAATTTCACAATAAGCTTCTTGTCAGCTTTGTACTGTGATCCATAAGCCATAAATTTGTGATTTGTCCAACTAGCAAGTTAAGAATAGCCTTAATTTTCTACGAAAAGTGCATAATCCTTAATCTGTTTATCTATCAGATAAGCTTGCATAAGATGAGATAATGTTACAAATCTTTACCTAAGTCGCAAATTGGTGTAAGCTAACCAAGGTAGTTAATAACTCGTAGAAAGGAGCAAACAGTAACCATGCAGTCGGCTGAGACGGTGCTGACCATCCCCAAAGAGTATTTGAAAGCAGATGGGGGATTTAACCCCAATGTTCTCATGTTTTTAACCGCCATCATGCTCATCGCCATGTCTGTGTGTGGTTATTGGTTGTGGAGTTGGTCAGATTGGATTTGTTTTAGTGCAAATGTTTTAGCATTGCACTTGTCAGGAACAGTTATTCACGATGCGTCCCATAATGCAGCCCATCGTAATCGGATTCTAAATGCGATTTTGGGTCACGGAAGTGCATTAATGCTAGGATTTGCCTTTCCTGTGTTTACAAGGGTTCATTTACAACATCATGCCCATGTTAACGATCCAGATAATGATCCTGACCATTTCGTTTCCACTGGGGGACCTTTGTGGTTAATTGCAGCCCGCTTTTTTTACCACGAGATTTACTTTTTTAAGCGTCGCTTGTGGAAGAAATTTGAACTATTAGAATGGTTTTTAAGTCGTTTATTCCTTTTTACTATTGTATTTTTGGGGATTCACTACGGATTTATTGGCTATGTTATGAATTTCTGGTTTGTTCCTGCTTTGGTGGTTGGTGTCGCTTTGGGCTTATTTTTTGATTACTTACCCCATCGTCCCTTTAAAGAACGCGATCGCTGGAAAAATGCCAGAGTTTATCCCGGATTTATGCTAAATATTTTAATCCTTGGGCAAAATTACCACCTAATTCACCATTTATGGCCATCTATTCCTTGGTATCAATACCAACCCGCCTATTATAAGATGAAACCTTTGTTAGATCAGAAGGGTTGTGATCAGTCTTTGGGATTGCTAGAAAAGAAGAATTTTGGCAGTTTTCTCTATGATGTCTTCTTGGGGATTCGTTTTCATCATTAATGCTCTGATTCTCAAATTGTGATCAAGTCGGTCGGTAAATAACTATAAATGAAACATAAAAAGGAGCAGGGAACAGTTATTTTCCTTGCTCTTACGCTTTCAGCAATTCCAGACCCTTGCTAATATTAAAACTTTGCAAAATTTCTGCCCAATCTTAGCATAATGTATTCTCTGTTACAGAAATTTCTTCCGTAAAAAATGAAGAATTTAGAGATTTCAATTGTTCAGGAAACTAATCAAGAACATCTTCATTCTCATTGTTCTAAAGTTAAGTAACCCCATATTAGGTGTGAAGCGTGGTTAGTCATTATCTCAATAACCCTCTGAATGGCCAATTGTGGATCTTACCAATTTCCTGACTTGTTTGAGTTCAGAGCTTTAACAAAAGAGGAAACAGATTACTTCCTAGCCAAACTGGCTAAATTGTCTTCAAATTATCAGAAGTTCAATCTATATAGCTCTGAAATCG
>JBFRWB010000048.1:0-11299 GCA_051439375.1 Microcystaceae cyanobacterium | reverse complement strand
AGAACTTTATCTCTTTGTGCGCTCATTCTTTGCTTATCTTCGGTTAACTGAAGCATTTGTTGATCAAGTTGCTTTAACTCAGACTTCAAAGAATCAATATCTTCAGACTTTAATTTTATTTGTACTTCTAATTCCTGATTTTCTTTGGACAGTGTGATAATTTCTGCTTTTAATTGTTTCTTATCTATTTTATGTTGTTCACTCCAATATGCTAATTGACCTTGAGAACGTCGTAACGTCTTAACCACCTCAACAGCTTCTTGTAATTGTTCATTATCAGGATAGTTTTTAGCTAATTTATAAACACTTTTTACACGAGTATCAATAGTAGTTGTCATGGTTAAAATTATTTTTACTTTGATAAGAAAATTATAGTAATTTACTTCAGCAACTACAGTGATCCCGATCACATCATCAACCAGACAATAATAAATGTAATTGTTGATCAGTCAAACTCTTGCTATGATCATAAAAAGAACAAACGCCACACTTTAGCGACTGATACTATGGCGAGAACAAGCAATTTTTCCCTCACAGACTGGTTAGAAACCCATTGGACAACCCCCGCTTTTAGTGGTTGGTTGTTAGCCGCGTTGGCTCTCTGTTTCTTCGGGGCAGCTACTAATACTATGGCAGGATGGTTATATGTGTTAAGCGGTACCATTTTAGCCTTATTGATATTAGGGGCCATTCTTTCCGTGCGATCGCTGTCTCAAATACAAGTCCGTCGTCATCCCCTCAACCCCGTTAGTGCAGGGGATGATCTCACCGTCGAACTAATTATTGAAAATAAGTCAAAATCTCCCAAAACCTTACTGCAACTAGGGGATCTTCTGCCGATGGTCATGGATAAGCCCAAAAACACCGCTATCGAAGCCATTGAACCCCAAGGAGAACAACATTGGACCTATTATCTGAAAACCCAACAAAGAGGGGTCTATCATTGGCATGAGGTGGAGTTACGCAGTGGTTCACCCTTGGGACTGTTTTGGTGTCGTCGCAGTCAGGATGTGCCGGCCAAAGCCGTGGTTTATCCCCAGATTTTACCCTTAAACCATTGTCCTTTGATTGATACCATTGGACAAGAAGAAAGCGACAACCGACAAAGCGATCGCCGTTTTCAAGGGGCAAATGAAGGGGTTACAAAGGCGTTACGGCCTTATCGTTATGGTGATCCCATGCGCATGATCCACTGGCGTACCAGTGCCAAATATGACGAGTTTCAGGTACGGGAGTTAGAAGTTATTACTGGAGGAGAAGATATTATTATTTGTTTGGATAGTGGTTCTTCATGGGTAGATGATAATTTTGAACAGGCAGTTATCGCCGCAGCTTCTTTATATTTTTATGCCACTCGCGCCCAATTAAATGTCAAATTATGGACAGCTAAAACAGGACTCATTAATGGTAATCGTACTGTCTTAGAAACCTTAGCTGCTGTTAGTAAAGAAGAAGAAGATAACAAACATACTCTACCTAAAATACCCTTAATTTGGCTCACAGAAAATCCTGCAACTTTCGCTCAGTTACCCTTAGGAAGTCGTTGGCTTTTATTCCCACCAGAAAACGATAAAATTGCTAGTTTCTTTTCTCAAAGTTTAACAGGATTAGTGATTAATGCTGAACAATCTTTACAAACTCAACTGCAAAAAAATACACAGTAACTTGAGAATATTATTAACTGTTAATTGTTAACTGTTAATTGTTATTATGGACTAATAGTAATTGTAAAAAAAATGCCATCATCTTGTAAAGAATTACCCCCTTGAAATAGGTCTTTTCCTAAGGGGTTAGCCCAGTCAATACGTGCATTAAAAAAATCACCATATTGCACTTGTAAACCAAGACCAACAGAGGATAATTCATTAATAGGAGGATCAGAATCATTACCACTGTTCCACCCCTGACCATAGTGTAAAAAAGGAACAAGCTGCACTACAAATTTATCTTTGGGGAGACGATAAACAGGAAAACGTAACTCCATTCCCACAAAAATACCATTATCCGTTAACAAAGAATTTTGACGATACCCTTTAACATTTCCTATTCCACCTAAAGAAAATTGTTCCAAAGAAACGATAGGTCGATCCGCAAGTTGCACATCACTTCTAAAAACAAATAAAGTATCATCTGCTAACAATTTAACCCATTGTCCTTGCCCTCGCCATAAAAAATAGTTACTATAAGGAGTATCAGGATTGACCTCAAGATCAAAAGGTCTTGTTGTTCCAAATGCCTCAACTCCCCAATCAAATTGGGATCTTGCCGATAACACCTGAGTCGGTGTTCTCCCTACCCATTCTTGAGAAAATCTAATAGTAGAAATATTAGTTCTTCCATTCGTATCAGATCCCCGAGAAGGAAAAGCAAGACCATCTAAATAAACGGTTTTAGTCTTTTGATGGTCAATATCTAACCCTAAAGAAAATTCTTGTAACGGAGTTTGGATAATCGGTTGTCGGAAGCGAAAAGAATACTTTTGATAATCAGAATTAATCTCTAAAATATCTAAAGGTTCCTCGATAATTTCCCCAGTTAAACTTCTATACCCTACCTCAACGGTTCCATTATAAACATTAATAGGAACTTGATAAGTCACCTCCACATCATCACTCGCATCCGTATTAAAATAACTAAAATTAGCCTGATCCCCTATTCCCCATAAATTATTTTCAGCAATATTAAACCCCCGACGAATTTCTCCCACTTGCGGGTTACGGCCATTATCAAAGAGAAGACGGGGATAAAAAGAACGGCCCGAGACAACTTTGACCACTAAAATATTATTACCTGGACGGGGACTCGGTGTTAATTCCGCTGAGATACTCTCAATAATGGGGTTTAATTGTAGCAGTTGTAAAGATTCCACTAAGCGAGGAATATTTAACGGGGTTTTTCCCCCTAAAGCCAAGCGATCGCGCACATAATTAGGATTCAGTTTACCTACAACCGTAACTTGAATATCATCTAATTGGCCCTCGACAATTTTAATAGTAACAGTATCATTTTTGATGGTTTGGGGTTTAATATAAGCCCCAGAAGTCTCATAACCGCGATCCACATAATACTGAGTAATGACCGATCGCGCTTCTAATAACTCCGCAAAACTCAACGGGCGATCGACAAATTCCTTCAGTTGCTTGCTTAATTCTTCTCTATCAAAAGCGGTATTTCCCTCAAAACGAAACTGTTTAACCGTAATAGTTCCTGGAATATTCGGTGACACCTCCTCTGTAGCAGGAGGGGTAATATCAGGAGGGGTTAACGGTGTTTCAGGTAAAGGAAACGGTTGCGGTAACTCAGGGGGAGAAGTGGGGGGAATGGGACTGTTATCAAAGGACTGCGCCATTAATTCAGCAGCAAACACACCACTTAAGCAAAAAAGACAAAAAGAACAACAAAATAAGTTAGGGAGACGAGTTACGGTTTGACAAATCATAACAGGTAGCAGGACTTAAACCAGGACTGTGAGGAGTCACAGTGGTTGCTTGTGCTGTTAGCACTACATTACCATCAGCATCAATGATCCATCCTTGTGCTTCAACAATGGATGGAGTATGTGTCTCACTTAAATTCGGTGATACTTCTGAAGGAAGAGAATTTCCGGGTTCAGAAGGCAGGGAATTTGATGAATCAGTATTAGGATAACCCAATTCCGTTAATCCTGTCGGGTTGTCTACTCCTTCATTGGGGTTAGAGGGTAAACCACCCCGCCCCCTAATGGTAAATTCTCCTCTGCTTAAAGCTTCACCCGGACGACAAGCATCGACAATGACATTACTCTCATCTACCACCTCATCAGGCAGTTTAACTAAGCTTCTTTGCGGGTCAACATCGGGCCGGTTAATGCCAATATTCCCCACTTGACCGAACTGAGAACTGGCAGTGATATCACTGAGGGGGGTTAATCTTTGCCGTTCTTCGATGCCAAAAACCCCGGCAGCATCAATCGTTATATTCCCTCCACGGCCTAGAAACGCATTAGCAAAAATATCACTCTTTTCTGTGGGAACAGTAATGATAAACAGCGCATTAATATCAATGTTTCCTCCATTCCCCTGTCCTCCTGTGGTTCCTGCGGTGGTAGAAATGTGACTACCACGACGTAAGTTTAAAACTTGATCAACATCGAGGCTAATATTCCCCCCTTCCCCTGAACCCGTTTCGGCCGATAAGCGGCTACTATTATCTAAAAGTATATTTTGGGCTTCTACATTAATATCCCCTGCATTTCCTAAGCCAAAACTACTAACCGTTATTTCTGAATCATTATTAATTGTGAGATTATCAGTGGTGATGGTTAAACTTCCAGCATTAGCTAAAGCATTATCTGATTCTAATAACTCTGGAGCAAGTTCTAATTCTAAGGCGGTTTCTGGACTTAACGCTTCACTGGTAGCGGTGAGTTTACTTTTATCGTCTAGAGAAATAGACTGCGCATTGAGGGTCAAATTACCCCCTTGACCCGTTCCAATGCTTCTAACCGCTACTTCTGAGCGATTATTGACGGTTAATTGATCCGTATCAATCGTTAAACTTCCTGCATTTCCCGTTCCTTCAGAGGATGCCGTTATTACCCCTTGATTGTCTAAAAAGATAGAATTAGCCGTAATATTGACGTTTCCCGCATTTCCTGACCCTAAACTTGCCGACGAAATAATACCCCCATTCGTAACTGATAGTTGATTGGTTTTGATATTAACGTTGCCCCCAGAAGCAAGTCCTGGAAGTCTTAAATCCGTAAATCCTGACTCAGTTGATATTCGACTACGAATATTACGCACTTGATTGTTACGGATCACGAAACCATCACCACTGACTTGTATAAATTCAGAAGCATCAATTGTGATTGTTCCACCTTGACCACTTTGGACAGCAGTGGCAGCAACTATTTGTCCACCTTCTTGTAAAACCAATCGTCCTGTATTAAGTTTAACTTCTCCACCATTTCCTTGACCACCCGTAGAGGTTGTTAGCAAGGTAGGGGCATCAAAACCAGTACCAACTATTTCAACAGATTCTGATGCGTCTATTTCCAATCGACCACCTTGGCCTTGTCCAGTTGTAACTGCAGTAAGAATACCCCCTTGTTCTACTATAAGTCGCTTAGTGTGAATAAATATATTACCACTATTACCTGTTGTGGTTGCATTTAATGAACTAGAGGAAATCAGTGTATTGTCGTCTGCAATCTCTAATGGGTCACCAATGATTTCTAAAGATTCAGAAGCTCGAATGGTAATATTTCCTGCTCGTTGAAAATTATCAGTTTGAGTAAGAATTCTTGCTCTTTGACTTAAGGTTATTTTCTGTCCTTGTAGTTGTACATCAGAATTATTTCCTTGAATACGAGCATTGTTAGATAAAGAAATATTTTGGAAATTCTCAACACCCTGATAACTTAACTCAAATCCTAAATTGGTAGGAATTAATTGAACCTGACTATCACTTCCTACGCTTCCAATCTCAACTCTTCCATTGTTAACACTGATCTCACCACCTGAAAAATCAATCTTTCCACCAACAAGAGCCAAAGTATTACCTGGATTAACCCCTAGTTGTGTTGCTTGACTCATAATAGTCCCTGGATTAGAGCCAAATTGCAACCCGACTGGAACACTCATCGTTAGTAAAGTTGAAGTCTGAGGATTAGTTGCACTAAATTCACTCCCATCCGCAAACACGACATTTTTGGCCGTACTAGCAAGAAATGAACCACCAATATTGATTTGAGCATTCTCCCCAAAACGAATGCCATTAGGATTGATTAGAATTAGATTAGCAATACCATTAGCACTGACTATTCCCTCAAGATTAGACAAAGAAGTACCTGTAACACGACTAATAATGTTAACTACATTTGAAACATTATCAAACTGAACTTCAAAATTATTGGGAACAGAAAATTCTCTAAAACTGTGAAATAAGTTATTTCCTACTGTAACACCACCTGTTATAACAATCTCATTTCCCTGGTTTTGTACATTACTGGGTGTGTTTAGCGTATTGTCGGGTGAGACTTGCGCTGAAACTAAAAAAGCGGCATCAAGATGACTTAAAATGATTCCAATAGGGATTTGCCAAATAAAAATATTTAATCTTAATAGATAGGATCTGAGCATTTCAGTAAATTTTGTCAAGAACTATATGGGATAGCTATATTTTCCCAAGGTGTATTCTTGAATTATAAAAGCTCATCTATTTTTTGCAACTGTCTTCTTTATGAGTATGTATAAGCAAACTTTTAATCAATTTCATTTTTAACAGTAAGGAAACGAGGGACACTTGCCTCTTTGAGAACCTTCTTGAGAGGGCTTATTATTTTTATCAGACTTATTATTTTCTGTGGTTTCTATTCTATTTTGTTTAATGGTTTCAACGTTAATAGGTGTAGCGAGTACAGAAACATTTATACCAGTAGTTAAAGCGACGGTTACGATAGCAGCGAAGGTGTTGTTTAATTTCATTTTGTTTGGCTCCCTGTTGTTTTCTCTATGTTTTTATAATAATTTGTTTCTTGCTAAAAAGTTACCGAATAAATGCGTGAATTTCAAAAAACAATTTTTAGGATTTACGTACGGGAACCTGAATATTGGCTTTATAGATAGTTTCCGTAGAGGGATCAAAAAGATAGTTAAGTTATCTAGATATTTTTATCTAGACTTTTAAAGGTACTCTTAATCCTCTTTAAATTCCTCACAACATAAAATCAATATTTTCTAACTGTTAAGCATTGTAACAGACAAATTCCAGATAATTGTGTGATTAAATCTATTTCCCTATTTGGTATTTAATCACCGTTTCTGGGTGATCACAGTAATAGAATTATTGTTATTATAAGAGTGGTAAACAGTGATCCGTGAAAAAGAAAGATAAATCCAAGAATTTAGAGGATTTAATTGATGAGTGGTAACTGGTCACTGTTAACTGTGTCAATGTCCTCTGAAATTTGGCACAATACATAATTACTGAAATTACACAGTGGTGTGAGTTTGATACAGATTAATACAGTCTTTTGGGAGTCTCAATCTAAATAATGGTAGAAAATCGTCAATCAACAGTAGTCATTACAGGGGCCTCATCAGGAGTCGGTTTATACGCTGCTAAAGCCCTAGCTGATAGAGGTTGGTACGTGGTTATGGCTTGTCGAAACCAACCGAAAGCCCACCAAGCAGCCCAGTCTTTAGGAATACCTTTAGATAGCTACACTGTTATGCACATCGACTTGGGTAGCTTAGATAGTGTTAGACAGTTTGTGAAAGATTTTCGCTCTACTGGCAAGTCTCTTGACGCTTTAGTGTGCAACGCAGCCATCTATATGCCTTTACTTAAAGAACCTCTACGGAGTCCCGAAGGCTATGAATTAAGTATGACCACTAACCATTTAGGTCATTTTCTCCTCTGTAATCTCATGTTAGAGGATCTCAAAAATTCCTCTGCCCCCGAAAAACGGATGGTTATTTTAGGGACTGTCACCCACAACCCCGATGAGTTAGGGGGTAAAATTCCACCTCGTCCCGACTTAGGCAACCTAGAAGGGTTTGCTGATGGGTTTAAAGAACCTATTTCTATGATCGATGGTAAGCAGTTTGAACCGGTAAAAGCTTATAAAGATAGTAAAGTTTGTAATGTTCTCACCATGAGGGAACTTCATCGACGCTATCATGATAATACTGGCATTGTTTTTACCTCCCTTTACCCCGGATGTGTGGCCGATACACCCTTATTCCGTAACCATTATCCCCTCTTCCAAAAAATCTTCCCTTGGTTCCAGAAGAATATTACCGGGGGTTACGTTTCCCAAGAGTTAGCCGGGGAACGGGTGGCCGATGTGGTCATCAAACCTGAATATGGTGAGTCCGGGTCTTATTGGAGTTGGGGAAACCGTCAGAAAAAAGATCGTCAGTCCGCTTTTGTGCAGAATGTGTCCCCTCAAGCTCAAGATGAAGCTAAAGCAGAACGAATGTGGGATCTCAGCGAGAAGTTAGTGGGACTGACTTAACCACTAAAGAGTATCGAGTTAAACTAACCTAAGTTCTAACTCGATACTCTCCTTAAAGTTATTAGTTGATGTTAGTTCAGTTATGAAATTGGGAAGATTAACAATATCAATTGAAAAGACAAGGAAAGAAAATCAGTGGAAAATTTACTTAAAAATCAGTTCGTGCAAGCTTTGGGAGTTGCGGCTTTAGTCTATTTAATTTTTCAAGCATTAGGATGGGGTGTAGAGTCTATTCTAAACATTTTAGAAAGTTTCTCTAGATGGTATCGATATTATGGCATTAAATGGGCTGAAGAAGCGGCGATCGCTTTTGGTGGTTTATTTTTGCTGATATCAGCCGTTTCCAATAGTAAACCTTAAATTTCAGAGAGATAATTATTAATGTTTAGAGATAGAGAAAATCTGGTTAGAAGAGCAGGTAAACGATTAATCTTAGGTAAAAATCCCATTAGGACTGTAATCAAGAATTTGTTTGATGATTTATCTTCTATTGAAAACAATAATAATTCAGCGAAAAACCAACCTAAAACTGAAAAGCAGACAGTTAAAAAAACAGAAAGTTATTACAGAGATAAATTAGCTAGACAATTAAATGGGAAGACTGAAGTGACAACAGTTGCCGGTAGAATTGACATCTTAACATCAACAGAAATTATAGAAGTTAAATATATCAATAGATGGAAGGCAGCCATAGGTCAAATAATAACCTATGGTAAATACTATCCGAACCATCAAAAGAGGATTCATTTATTCGGAGTTGATAATAATAATCAATCCAAGTTAACCCTCATCAAACAACATTGTCTAGAACAGAATATCAACTTGACATGGGAAAATCTATGATTGATCTAAAAAAACTAATGCGGATGGCGAGACTTGAACTCGCATGGCCTAAGCCACACGCCCCTCAAGCGTGCGTGTCTACCGATTCCACCACATCCGCGCTTGGTGTATTGCATTCGTTAGTATAACACGGATTGACTGATAGGCAAGTTAAAACAAGAATTCTTTTATTGAACTTAAAAATGGAAGATTCAGGAGTCTAGGAGACATTTTTTCAAGAAGCAAGATATAATTTGTTACAAATGCGTTAACAAAGTTTATCAGATGAGTAATCCTGTTCTCCACGCCTTCTTTTTAGGCCGAGCCTTTGCCGAAGTTGTCGGCGAGAAAGTAGAAGAGTCTCTAACCAACGCCCTGAGCGAGTTAGGGAAGTTTGATGCTGAACAACGGGAAAATCTCCGTCAGTTGATTGAAGAAGTGCAAGCGCGTGCGGAAAGGGATGTTACCCAAGGCAACAGTAGCACGACAACGACAACCACCGATAACGGCTCTCCTGTGGATCTGCAAGAAACTATCGATGACCTAAGAGCCGAAATTGCCCGTCTTAAAGCAGAATTGAAAAATTATCGCAACCAAAACGCATAATTCTTCCCTTAACTTTTAAATTCATTATATAAGCCCAAATTAGTAAAACCCAAAGAAACCGAGTGTCTGCCCTGTCATCGAACGCCAAATCATCCCTAGTCAAAAAACAGGGTGCTGCTTCTGTCTCCGGGAAGCTAACCCAGCTAGAAACGGCTGAAAAATACCGTTGGAACCGTGAAAACTACTCTATTGCTCGCCGTCGTTTAGATATTTGGCGGTTTGTTCTTTCCTTGCTCTTTCGTTTTTGGCGCAATGGCAAAAAATGGAGCTATAAAGGGGGTTTTACAGAAGAAAAATTAGCGGCCAGACGCAGAGTCCAAGCGGTTTGGATACGGGAAAATTTGTTAAATTTGGGTCCTACTTTTATCAAAGTAGGACAATTGTTCTCAACTCGTGCAGACTTATTTCCGGTGGAATATGTCGAAGAACTTTCTAAGTTACAAGATGAAGTTCCGGCCTTTACCTACGAACAAGTGAGCAAAACCATCGAAAAAGACTTAGGAAAACCATTATCTAAGCTTTTTCGTAATTTTGACCCCGTTCCTATCGCTGCAGCCAGTTTAGGCCAAGTTCATAAGGCGAAACTTTATTCCGGGGAAGAAGTGGTTGTTAAGATCCAACGGCCTGGCCTTAAGCAACTGTTCACGATTGATTTGGCAATTCTAAAGAAAATAGCTTATTATTTCCAAAACCACCCAAAATGGGGTAAGGGAAGGGATTGGATTGGTATTTACGAAGAATGTTGTAAGATTCTTTGGGAAGAAACAGATTATCTCAATGAAGGGCAAAACGCTGATACCTTTCGACGCAACTTTAGGGGTGAAAATTGGGTGAAAGTGCCACGGGTGTACTGGCGATATACTTCCCCCCGTGTGCTGACTTTAGAATACCTTCCAGGCATTAAAATTAGTCATTATGAAGGATTAGAGGCAGCCGGGTTAGATCGTAGGTTATTGGCGAGATTAGGGGCAAAAGCTTATTTGTGTCAACTGCTTAATGATGGCTTTTTCCATGCAGACCCTCACCCTGGCAATATTGCAGTAGATACAGACGGATCGTTAATTTTCTATGATTTTGGCATGATGGGGCGCATTAATACCAACGTCAGGGAGAAATTGATGGATACTCTCTTTGGTATTGCGCAAAAAGACGGCGATCGCGTGGTATCCTCCTTGATCGCCTTGGGTGCCTTAACTGCTACTGGTGATATGGGACCGGTGCGTCGCTCCATACAGTTCATGTTAGATAACTTTATGGACAAACCCTTTGAGGAACAATCGATCGCTGCTATTAGCGATGATTTGTATGAAATGGCTTATGATCAGCCCTTTCGCTTCCCTGCAACCTTTACCTTTGTCATGCGAGCATTTTCGACATTAGAAGGGGTGGGTAAAGGCTTAGATCCTGAGTTTAATTTTATGGAAGTGGCTCAACCCTTTGCCTTAGAATTAGTAGCGGATCTCGATGGTAATACGGGCAGTAGTATCTTAGACGAAATTACTCGTCAAGCTACTCAAGTCAGTAACACGGCCCTGAGTTTACCCAGAAGGATTGACGATACCATAGAAAAGTTGGATCGGGGTGACATTCGTTTAAGAGTCCGTTCCGTGGAATCTGATCGTTTATTACGCCGTCTAGGGATGATGCAAATGGCCACAAATTATAGTGTATTTTTTAGTGCCTTAGTTATTTGTGCCACTCTTTTATTTATCAATGGTTATATTAAAGTTGCGATCGCAGCCATTATGTTAGGATTAATTCCTGCATGGGCATTTATTCGTCTTCTCCGTCGCATTAATCGTTTAGATAAAATGTTTTAGAGATTACTTGTATAGTCAATCAAAACACTAAAAGCAACTTTTTCCCTAA
>JBFRWB010000047.1:0-19771 GCA_051439375.1 Microcystaceae cyanobacterium | reverse complement strand
CTTAGACTTAGCATCTGCTGAGCCTGTATCTGCTCCTGCTATCAATGGTTAATCAATTCCTTTGATGACAATTGAATAATTAAACAAAAGGCTCTCTCAGTAATGAGAGGGCTTTTTGTTATATTGGATTTAAGTATTATAGAATCTTGAATATTATGAATGCTTTTACTATTAATTTTGATGCTATTACCGAGATTAATGATGAACAGTTTTATCAACTGTGTTGCCATAATCCTGAGCTAAAGTTAGAGCAAAATCACAAGGGAGAGATTATTATTATGTCACCAACAGGAGGAGAAACTGGGGAAAAAAATGCCGAGCTAATTGTAGATTTTGGCATTTGGAATCGTCGTCAAAGGTTAGGGAAAATCTTTGATTCCTCTACTTGCTTTAAACTCCCATTGGGAAGTAATCGTTCTCCTGATGTGGCTTATATTCAACAGGAAAGATGGGATAACTTAACCCAAGAAGAGAAAGAAAGCTTTCCACCTATTGCACCGGATTTTGTTTTAGAGTTAATGTCGAAAAGTGATTCTTTAAGGGAGACTCAGGAGAAGATGGAAGAATATTTAGAAAATGGTGTGAAGTTAGGGTGGTTAATTAATCCGCAAAAACAGCAAGTGGAAGTCTATCGTCAGGGAAAAGAAAAAGAGGTGTTAGAGCAGCCTAAAACCCTTTCAGGGGAAGATATTCTACCCGAATTTATCTTAGATTTGGTTTTGATTTGGTAAATCGAGCGTCCTTTCCCTTGCTTGTTTAAATTCCACTATTCTTTTATGGGTAGCATTATAATGAATCAATCTTATTTCCTTAAACCCATCGTTTATTTTATTGGCGCAGGCCCCGGTGATCCTGATTTACTCACCTTAAAAGCCTATAAAATCTTATCCCAAGCAGATGTTATTCTTTATGCAAATTCCCTTGTTCCCACATCAATGTTAAGGGATGTTCGAGTTGATGCAGAAATTATTCCCACAGGAAATCGAACTTTAGAAGAAATTATTCCTTTGATGATTCAACGGGTTAAGGAAAATAAGTCGGTTGTCCGCTTACATTCAGGGGATTTAACGCTTTATAGTGCAATTCATGAACAAATTGAAGCCTTAACTATTGCCAATATTCCTGTTGAATTAATACCCGGAATTAGTGCATTTCAAGCTGCGGCCGCTAAATTATCAGCAGAGTTAACCGTTCCTGAAGTGGTACAAACCATTATTTTAACCCGTATGGGGGGTCAAGCCTCATCTGTCCCTGAAAGCGAGGAATTAGCGAGTTTAGCTGCCCATCAAGCTAGTTTATGCCTCTATTTAACCGCTCGTCAAGCAAAAAACGCACAAGAGAAACTGATGCAACATTATTCTGCTCAAACCCCTGTCGCGGTTTGTTATCGGGTGGGATGGGAAGATGAAAAAATTTGGGTTGTTCCCTTGGCAGAAATGTCAGACATTACGGAAAAAGAACAGCTTATTCGCACAACTTTGTATATTATTAGTCCTGCATTCGATAAAGTCTCTGATAAACGTTCAGGTTTGTATAATCCTACTCATTCCCATTTATTTCGCCCTTAAAGTGATACAACCGATATTCTGCATTTCTAAATGTGACGAGTGATTTGTGGGTAGGACTATACATTTAACCTCTTTTTTACCTAACTTAACTTAACTTTATATAAAAATTGCCAGATTTTGGTGTTTAATAAGACGCAGTGGTTTGTCCCATTGCAACAAAATCGTGAATTTTAGCCAAGGAATGTCTTTCATTGCTTGACGTTTCTATATGGTAACGATTCATGTGATTTATCTCACTATTAATACAAAAAACTAGGAGAAAAGAGTGTGACTAAAAAATTCAACGGTAAGATTGCTATCGATATCCGTGATGCTGTTCCCGACTGGAGCCCTTACGCTGAAATGGCCAGAAACCGATTGGGTAAAACCGTGGGATGGGTTAGAAGACAAGGAAAAAGCTCTATTTATTCGCATGGCGGAAATTTATGCAGCTTTCTCTACCTATACCGACGAACAAATTGGTCGTTTATTAGACTTCCTTGAGAAAACGGGTCAAATGGACAATACCATTATTGTTGCAGTGGCGGATAATGGTGCAAGTGCAGAAGGCGGTCCCAATGGTTCAGTGAATGAAAACCTCTTCTTTAACGATATTCCCGATGATTTGGATAATAACTTAGAACTTCTGCAAAAATTAGGCACATTAGAAACTTATAACCACTATCCTACTGGTTGGGCTTGGGGCTTTGATACGCCTTTCAAATACTGGAAACGTTGGTCAGGATATGAAGGAGGTGCAGCGACTCCCTTTATGATGTGTGGCCCCGGTATTCCTCAGCAACCGCCTTTCCCTCAGTCTGCTATTATTGCCCCTGATACTGGCGAAGTGCTAGAACCTTACCATTATCGTAAACAATACATCCATGCGGTGGATGTTGTGCCAACTCTCTATGAAATGTGTAATGTCGAACCTCCCGAAGAGGTTCAAGGTTATACCCAAAACCCCATTGAAGGAATTAGTTTCGCCTATACGTTTGCCCCTCAATATGGACTCCCAGAGAACCAATATGTCTATAAACTCGATGATGAGGCTAAACCCCAAGATGCAGACGGAAACCCCCTTAAAGTGCGAGAAACTCAGTTCTATTCTATGTTAGGGACGCGGGGTGTTTGGTATCGAGGATGGCACGCAAATACGGTTCATGCACCTGTTCCCTCTAATTGGGGTAACTTTGAAAAGGATGTTTGGGAATTGTATTGCATGGATGGGGATGAAGGCTTAGGATTAGCTCCTGATCCCACCCAATCTCTTAATTTAGCGGATGAAAGGTATTTAACCCTACATCCCCAGAAACGTGACTTCCTAGAAGCAAAACTAGAAACAATGAAAAATATCTGGTTCTTGCAAGCTGGATTATATAATGGTGTTCCCCTTGATGATCGCTCAACCTCTGAGGTATTGGGAACAGAACGTCCTCAGTTATCTCCTCCTGCGTTTTCTGAAGGTGATTCAACCGATGCAACCTTCTCCTATACCTATTATCCGGGGGGATCTGAAATTCCTGAAGCCGTTGCACCCAATATTCGCACCCGTTCTTATGCCATTGAAGCAACAGTTGATTTTTCTGACGGAGAAGACTTATATGGCGTTCTTATGGCGCATGGGGGACGTTTTGGTGGACATAGCTTTTATATTCATGGGGGCAAACTCTGTTATGTCTATAACTGGTTAGGCCAACAGCAACAAAAAATTAGTTGTACGCTTCCCAGTCTTACAGGAGACGTGACACTGAAAGTGGAATTCTCCAAGAAACCAGACAAACCAGAACCAGCAACGACATTTGGTGGAAGTACCAGAGGAGAGATCAAACTCTATATCAATGGTACTGAGCAAAGCGTCACCAAAGAAAACACTTTCTCAGAATATTCTGAAGAGTTCCTCACTCAACCCGGTAAGTTTGCTTTATCAGGGGAAGGCTTTAATATTGGTCGAGATGCAGGTCAACCTGTTTCCTCAGACTATGAAGATAACATTCCTTACGAGTTTGAACCCCAAGACAAACTCAAACAAGTCATTGTCACCATTAAAAATGATGCAGGTGAGATTGATTACGAGAAAGAACTCCGAGGAATGTTAATGCGAGATTAAGCGGTTTCATTCTCCCCGACGCTGACATCTTAAAAGGTGCAGCTACATGGGCAAAGCTCGCCTGTGCGGGCTAAATTAAAAGCCTCCGAAGGGAGGCTTCCCCTATCTGGCTTTAGCCTTTGGCTGTAAGGGTTTGAAAGAATGAAACTTTGTTGGGTTTCTCTTTCGTTTAACCCAAGCTACGAAGGGTTTAACTGCATTATCAAGCAGTTCAAGGGTGACAGAAATCTCTTCCATGGTGACGACAAGCACCTCTTACCCGTCGAGGAGGACGAGGACGAGGATGAGGATGTCGTTGTCCTTGTCTGAATCTCCGTCGCCGATTTGCCATTAATACTCCATCATTTGGTGCTTCAACCTTATTTCTGTTAGTGGATTGAGACGGGGTAATACTTAAGCCTTGGGTACTGACGGGGGAAAATAGGGAAAGACTGACAATAGTACCCAACATACATAGTTTAACGGAGCTAAAACTCATTTAATGACTCCTTTACCTGTTTTTACTCTTTATAAGTCCATACTATGGATTAGAAACTTGTATGTCAGTCCCAAAATAAATGGAGTTGAAGGGAGTCTGTCACTTCTATTTACCAAGGAGAAATAGAAAAAAGTAGAAATAAAGGGCAAAAAGTAGAATCTTAGGTTTGCTGAAGACACCAAACCCAACACGGATAAGCATTTTGTTGGGTTTCGCATTCGTTCAACCCAACCTACAAACTGTAAACCTTGCTTAATTACATCGTTCATCGTAAATGTTTTTAACACAACTTACCCAAGTAGGCGCAAGCCTTGCGCCCCTACACATAGGGTTATTCTGATAAACGTCCCACACTCCCCTTTCATTTACTAATTCTTTCACCATGAATAAAAAAAACTGTGTCTTTTTCCTTTCCCTTATCCTCTCCATCCTTTGCTTAGGTGGCATTTTTAACTGTCCTTCAGCCGCCGCATTAGGTGACCCCTTACCTTCATGGAATCAGGGGACAAATAAAGCCGAAATTATGGCATTTGTCAAGAAAATTACTAACCCGAATAACCCTAACTTTGTTCCCGAAAAAGACCGCTTTGCAGTCTTTGATAACGATGGTACATTATGGTCAGAAAGACCTGCTTATTTCCAAGCCTTATTTATCCAAGAAAACCGTTCCTCTGAGTCTCAAGTTAAATTAAGTCAACTCCCTAAAAGTACTCAAAAAGAAGTCGATACTAATGGAGATGACATCATTGATTCTCCTGAGATCAGAGCTATCTTAAAAGAGATGGCTGTCTTTGAAGGAATGAGTACGGAAGCCTATATTGCTTTAGCAAACGATTTTGTCTATAACTCCAATCAACCCGACTTTAATGTTCCCTACATCAAACTAATTTATAAACCTGTCATTGAATTAGTTAATTACCTCAAAGACAATGGCTTTAAAGTTTATATTTGTTCTGGGGGTGGGGTTGATTTTGTCCGTTCCTTTGCCGAAGATGCTTATGGAATTCCCCCACAAGAAGTGATTGGTTCAGCCATTAAAACTAAATTCGATATGGAATTTGGGGGTAAGGTTATTCGTCAAGCTTTCTTAGGTCAATATAACGATAAATTCGGTAAACCCGTTGGCATTGAACGACACATTGGTAAACGTCCCATTATGGCTGTGGGTAACTCTGGTGGTGATTTTCAAATGTTCCAATACACCGATGTTGGCGTTGATAACTCCTTAATTGTTCTCATTAATCATGATGATTGTGTTCGGGAATATGAATATAACAATATTCCCAATGAAACCGAAGACGGAGAACCGAAAAACATCTCCCTTGACGAAGCCCAAAAACGAGATAACTGGAAAGTTATTAGCATGAAAAATGATTTTAATACTATCTTTCCTGAAACCTTACCCACACGGGATAACTTAACTTGCTCAAACTAGATTAAGACTCCGTAGGTTGGGTTGAACGAACGTGAAACCCAACTTCTCCCTTAATAGACATTAATTTTTTCTTATTTGTTAGATAAACTTTTCCTAAAAAACATTGCAATTAGCACCCTTTAATGTACAATTAAAAAATAAAAGCATTGCCAAAGAATTAATTATATAAAGCAATGTTTTAAAAAGTAAACTTACCCTATTCTTAAGGAGAAAAACATGATGGGCATGATTGGCGAAATCAAACTATGGGGAGGAAAAGAAGCCCCTAGAGGTTGGCGTTTCTGTGATGGCTCAGAAATAGATTATTTTCAAGCTGGCGCACTTAGTTATGTTATTCAAGATAATTATGGCTGGACACCCGGCACATCTAAAATACATCTTCCTAATATCGATCCCGTCATAGATAAAGATGGAAAAGGCACATCACGATATATTATTTGTATTGAAGGTGAATTTCCACAATATTAATTAGCCAGCAGGGTGGGCTTTGCCCACCTTATAATGAATTTACTTCTTGTTTTTTGTCGCTTCCTCTTTCATTAATTCATCATTCTAAATTCCTGTGACCCGATTTATTTATGATCAATTCAGTAAAGACTATTTAGATGAACTCTTATCCTTGTATGGAGAAGTTAAACCGGCTCAAATTATTAATCCAGAGAAACAAGAAATAGATGTCTATTTTCAACCCCATTGTGATCAACTTCCCAGTCAACTAGGTTTATTAGGAAGACAGAAGAAACCCTATTGTTAAGATTATTAGGGAGAGGAAACGTACAAACAAAAGCGATCGCAGAAATCGAAGCACTGAGTAACAACCATCCCTTTAAATCAGTGATCTCAGAACAGTTGTATAATTTACAACAGAATCTATCAATTCAAACCTCAATGGACAGAGAAGATCAGGAGTTAATAATGCGTTTAGCCCCCCTTTATCAACAAGATCGTGCGAAAGCCATTGAAGAAGGCCAACAACAAGGCTTACAGCAAGGAGAAGCAAACCTCCTCATTCGCCAATTAAACCGTCGTTTTCAAGGTATTTCACCCGCCGTAGAAAGCCAGATTCGAGCCTTACCCATAGAATCCCTAGAAAGATTAGGAGAAGCCTTATTCGACTTTGAATCTGAGCAAGATGTCAGAGATTGGCTGGCTTAAATAGGGTAAATTAATCTGCTAATAGCCTTATTTCATCCCTAACACGACACTAGCAAGAATACTGATCACTGTTCACTGCTCACTGATAACTGAAATGACTTCAAATCCATCTATCTCTCAACCCCTTTCATCCCCTTCTAAAGACATGATCTGGATATCCGGCGGAACATTTGAAATGGGATCAAACAGCCGTAAATATCCCGAAGAAGGCCCGATTCATACTGTTACTGTCAGTGGGTTTTGGATAGATAAATATTTAGTTACCAATCAACAATTTGAGCAATTTGTTCAAGAAACAGGATACATTACCTTTGCCGAAAAAGCCCCCAAAGCAGAAGATTATCCCAACGCAGATCCCGAAATGTTAGTCCCCGGCTCGGCTGTTTTTATTAAACCAAACCAACCCGTTGATCCTCGTACCCTTTGTTGGTGGAAATATATACCTGATGCTAATTGGCGACAACCCCAAGGAAAAGGAAGTTCTATTAAAGATAAAGAAAACCATCCCGTTGTTCATATTGTCTATGAAGATGCCCTTGCTTATGCAAATTGGGCAGGAAAACAACTCCCCACCGAAGCTCAATGGGAATTTGCCGCTAGAGGGGGTTTAGAGGGAAAAGAATACGCGTGGGGTGATGAATTTATCCCCAATGGTAAAGTCATGGCAAATACATGGAAAGGACAATTTCCTTGGCAAAACCTCAAACCTCAGCCCCCTCGTGCTGAAGCGGTGGGGAATTATCCTCCGAATGGTTATGGTTTGTACGATATGATTGGCAATGTTTGGGAATGGACACAAGATTGGTATCGAGAGCAACACCCTAAAAACCCTGCGAAAGCCTGTTGTACGCCTCAAAACCCCAGAGGGGCAAAAGAAGAAGAGAGTTATGATGTTCGGCTTCACCCTTCCATGCGAAAACCCCGTAAAGTGCTTAAAGGAGGATCGTTTCTGTGTGCGCCTAATTATTGCGCCCGTTATCGCCCTGCTGCCCGTTATCCAGAAGATATTGATACTTCTACCAATCATATTGGCTTTCGGACGATTATTTGTCCCCTCTGATAAGGTGTTCATCACCTAAATGGGTATGTGAAGACTGTAAGGGAGTTGGGAGTTGAGAGTTGTACTAAAATGCCCAAAAGATCCTGTTTAAATGTGTCTTAGCTTACTCAGTCTGAAAATCCTAAATAGGAGATAGGCTCACTTCATAGAGATAATACTTTTCATTGTAGATAAATCCGTTGGTAAATTCTTTGATAGGGGTAATTTGTAACTGAGTTTCTGTTATTGCTAATGGATGATTCAAAATCAGTAAAATAGATTCATTAGGATGCTTCAACATTGTTTGTATTTGACGAATAATCTCTTCATCATTAACGGGGGTACGTTGATGATTAAATAAAACATAACTCCCTAGGCTTTGACTCTCAGGATAATAAATCTTTTTATTCAAATAAGCAGCAACAGGCGCAAGGGTGAAGTCTTCACTTCCTACGATTACTTTATTCTCTAATTGTTTTTCTTTAATATAAGAAGCGGTGGCTCGACTTGCAGAATAGGGAATGGATAAATCTCGACTAAACGCTACAATTCCTGCGATGATTTGGAAAAAGAGAAGCATAATAATAAATGATTTTTGTTGCTTTCTCACAAAGGTTTTCCAAGCAGATAGCCAAGAATGATCGCCTTGAAAAATAGTAAATATTGCTTGAGTTTTTGGATAATAGCTCCCTATCCATAGAGCAGCAATTAAGACTAGATAGAGATGTCCATAGTGTCTTGCTGACCCTAGAAACTTAAGGTAAGTGAATAAAAGAATTGTTCCACTTCCTGTGAAGTAAAATAATAAAACAACTGGCTTTCGTCTTAATAAAGTGATAACAAAGGCAATTAATCCCAAGGAGAGAACCGAAAATATTGCCACATCTAAAAAGTTAGAATCTTTAGGGACAAGAATCAACACATAACTATTCCAGATACGACTTAGGGTTTGGCACAAACGATACAGATCAAATTGAAAAAACCATTGAGAAGCCCCACCTTGTAAATTACTATCGGATGGGGGAAAAAGCATTATAACTGAACCAGCAACCCCTAATAAATAAATACATCCACTGATAATAAAATTTATTTTATTTATTATAATGTTGCGCTTAAAAAAGAGTGCTTCGATGCCTAAAGCGGCAGCAAATGCACCCGAAATTAATAAGCAATAGGCATTGGTGTTAGCCATTAATGCTAAAACTAAACCTAACCAAAGATAAGTTTTTCTCCGAGTTTGCCATAGGGTACAGACTAATAATAAACAAAGCATCCCAAGGGCATAATTGCGACTGATCACTTGATATTCGTAAAAGGGAAGATAGCCAAAAATAAAGAGTGTTTTCTGTAATTTAGAAAAAGGAGAAAAAAGGATAAAAATAGAGATAGAACTTAGGGCTAAAAACCAGTGAAAAACCTGCATAATCACTGGATTGTGAGTAACTTGATTGAGAATGGCTAATAGACTATACCAAAGAACTGGATGTCCTTCGTAACGAATATTATAAAGAAATTGTCTTAAAGACTCACTATCTCTAGCAATTAACCAGCCGTTTAATTCATCTCGCCACATGGCATGATGGAGAACACCAAATAATCCGATAATGGCAAAGCATAACCAAAAAATAAACAGAGAATTAGGATGACGTAAAATAGGAGACTCAACTGTTTTTTTAAGAGGAATTCTTTTTAAAAGCGTCATAAAGTTAATTAAATCAGGTGAGTTTTAGAGTAAATGATAATGTTAACACACTCACTCAAATCAATGGATAATGGATAATTAATAAATGATAATTGATTAATTAAGTCCTAAAATCTCCCCTTTTAAGGGGAAAATAGAGCTAAACTAACTCGTTCACTCAATCCTCTCTCTTTTAAGGATGGGTCGTTGTCCATTCCCTATTCCCGAAAGCCAAAGACTCGCTTACCTCACAATGGGAGGGAATTGCGATCAGTCCTAATCTTTTTAACGAGTTGTTCAGTAAACCCCATATAATGGAGGTCGGCCACATAACACCAAAATCACTTCATGTCCAATAGCTGGTGGGAAATTCAAGTAAACTGTGATCCAACCCTCGAAGAATCAGTATTTTGGCGGTTGAGTCAATTTGGCTGTTCAGGAACAGCTACAGAAATAAAAGGGGATGTAGCAGTGATAAGGGCTTATATTCCAAAATTTAAGCGAAAATTACTGGATCTTTCAGCCCTTTCTCTATGGTTACGTCAAGATGCTTTAGTCAATGGGACAAAAGAACCGATTACCCATTGGAATTTGATCGATGAAGAAGACTGGAGTAATAGCTGGAAACAGTATTGGAAACCGACGGAAATTGGCGATCGCATTTTGGTCAATCCTGCGTGGTTACCGCTTCCTGAGTCATCAGAACGACTGATCTTAAAATTAGATCCGGGGGCGGCTTTTGGGACGGGATCTCATCCTACCACTCAACTTTGTTTAGAATCCTTAGAAATGCGCCTTTCGTTGCCCCAAGATGCCAAGGTTGTAGCGGATATTGGGTCAGGCTCAGGCATCTTATCAATTGCTTCTCTTTTATTAGGGGCTGATAAGGTGTTTGCGGTTGATATTGATCCCCTTGCTGTGAATTCTTCTCGTAATAATCGTCATCTTAATCGTATGCCTCCTGAATCTATGGTTATTAACCAAGGAAGTGTGGAACAAGTGCTAGAGTTAGCCTCAGAGGGCGTAGATGGGATTGTTTGCAATATTTTGGCAGAAGTAATCATTACTCTGATCCCCCAGTTATCTGAACTGGCTAAACCGACAAGTTGGGCGATTTTAAGCGGTATTCTACTTGAGCAAGCGCAAGAGGTTGCAGATGCCTTAGAACCTTATGGTTGGTCAGTTGCAGCCCTCTGGAAGCGCAAAGATTGGTGTTGTTTTAATCTTCGTCGTATTGAGTAAACAGTAACTGATCACTGATCACTGAAATAACTTTCCATCACTCGCCCAAAACTCCATAACTTATGATAATAGTGCTGAGTAATGCGATCGCCGTCTAAAGATAAAGGATCAATGGCTATTTTATTACGACCTTCTTGGGGGCCTGAACTATGGATATAGTGGCCATCTCCTAAGTATAAGGCGACATGATCAACTCTTTTGTTGCCAAAAAAGATTAAATCTCCAGCACTTAATTCCTCTTTCTCTATTCTTTGCGTAAAAGCTTCTTGTTGATAAGAATCTCTCGGTAACCAGATTCCTGACGCTTCAAAGGCCGCTTGAATTAACCCAGAACAATCATAATTGGGGCCAACTGTTCCCCCCCAAAGATAATAATTCGGACAAGCCATTGCTGCTTTCGTAAAGGCGATAATTTGGGGAATTTTTGCTTCAATCTCTTGACGAGTTCGCTGAGTCGGTTGATAGGCTTTAGATGCAGGTTTAAGAGCGTTTAATGAAGCTAACGGTAACCAAGCTTGATAATCATCTTCGCACAAATACATCTCAATTGCTTGTTCAACAGAATTGGAAAGGTGGGGTTTCCAATGGCGGCCTTTTCGTGCTTGAGTGGCTAAACTGTTACACTCTGGTGAATCGTAAAGATTAAGGTCAATTGAGTTAGTATATTCTCCACAGGAGGAGGCTACGAATTGATCAAGGGTTATCATTTTATGTTGTTAAAAGTTACAAAGCAGGAGTTCAGAAGTTGTAGGCGTAAAGGAGAAGAGCGTTGTATTAGTTATATGTGATATCAAAGGGAACGATAACATAGAATCTGAAAAATGGAGAAAGTTTCCTAAGTTGACTCAGCATAGGTAGGAAAATCAACGTAACCTTCTGTCTCAAAGGAATACCAATCTTTCATATCAGCTTCAGGATTAAGGGGCCAATGATTACTAAATCGCTCTACTAAGTCAGGATTACTGATAAAAGGACGACCAAAGGAGATTAAATCTGCTTTTCCCTCTGTAATGGCTTGTTCGGCACTTTCTTGGGTGTAACCACAATTCCCCATCAGAGGATGTTGAAACACAGAACGAAATTCTCTTAAGTTCATGGGTTCTCCTAATTCATGGAAACCAAATCCTAACCCATCCATCACATGAAGATAGGCTAACTCAAAATTATTTAACTGTCGGGCAACATACATAAAGGTTTCTCGATAATCGGTTGATCCCATGTCATTAAACGCCCCATTTGGCGATAAACGAACACCAATACGGTTAAACGGTAAGATTGTTCCAACAGCTTCCACCACCTCTTTGAGACAACGATAACGATTTTCTACTGAGCCGCCATAGCGATCGCTGCGAAGATTGGTTTTAGACTGTAGAAAGGTATCTAATAGGTAGCCATTCGCAGAGTGAATTTCCACCCCATCAAAACCAGCCATTTTAGCTCTTTGGGCGGCTTTTTTATAATCTTCGACAATTAAGGGGATTTCTTCTGTCTCTAACCCACGAGGGGTTTCGTAAGGTTGCTTTCCTTTCGGTGTATGAATATATTCTCCGTTTAATTTAACCGCAGAAGGGGCAACGGGTAATCCTTCATTTTCATGAAAACTACTATGAGAGGCTCTTCCACAATGCCATAATTGCATAAAAATGGGTGTTCCTGACTGATGAACCGCTTCAACCACTGGCTTCCAGCCTTCTACTTGTTCATCCGTATAAATTCCGGGGCTTTGTTGCCATCCATTGCCTTGAGGGGAAATAACGGTGGCCTCGGTAATTAAAAGTCCGGCTGATGCCCGTTGTTGATAATATTGTGCCATTAATTGATTAGGAATGCGTTGAAGTCCGGCTCTAGATCGGGTCATGGGAGCGAGGACAACACGATTTTTTAGGGTTAAATCTCCTAATTTGAAAGATGTTAAGAGATTTTGACTTGAAGTATTCATATAAAAAAGGTGGAATGATTGAGTCAGAGACATCTTTTCAGATTATCACTTAAGAATACAGAATCGATCAAGTTAGTGAAAAGCAGTTAAAATCAAGGTAGATTTCGCCTCTTTTCTTAATTTTTGCACCGTTTGAGATCATGGATTTTTTTAATCGCATCACGTTACAAACCCCCGAAAGTGTTGAGCTTGAATTTACCCTAGCAGGAATTGGGAATCGAGCCTATGCTTTGTTAATTGACGGGCTTATTTTAGGCGGGGTGTCGATTGTTATATTAATTGTATTTGCTGTGTCTTGGGTTTCCTTGGATCTATCTAAAGATGATTCATTTGGGTTATGGTTATATGCGATTCAAGCACTTATTGTTTTTGCGATTAGTATAGGATATTTTGCCTTTTTTGAAACCCTTTGGCAAGGTCAAACGCCGGGTAAACGTCGGGTTAAAATTCGAGTGATTCGAGATGATGGCCGTCCCATTGGTTTACAACAAGCAACCCTAAGATCCTTAATCTTACCCATTGATCAAATCCTCTTTATGGGGGCTTTTTTTATCATGTTAGGAAAGAAAGAAAAGCGCATTGGTGACTGGGTTGCAGGAACATTAGTGGTACAAGAAGAACGACCAACTTTAGTTAAGAATTTACAACTTTCTCAGGAAGCACAGGGGTTAGCTGAACGATTAAAACAAGAAGCAGCTATTGCTCAACTGTTACCCGAAGATTTTGCAGTGATTCGCGATTATTTACAAAGACGAGAGGGAATGATTTTATCAGCACGTCATGAAGTTGCTCGGAAATTAGCCTATCAAATAAAGGATATGATTCAGTTAGCTAATATTCCTGACGGAGTAACCGCAAGTTTATTTTTAGAGGCCGTTTATTTAGCCTATCAGCAACAGTCTTCTTCAATGGATTATTAATTGGACTCATTTATTTTTTTAAATTAGATTGTAGGGTGGGCAAAGGGAAAAGCGAAATAAAATGTGATAACTTACCCAAAACTTTGCCCACCATCCCCTGATTCTATCTTGTTGATGGACAGCCATTTAAACCCTGTAAGGTAATAGTAAATCAACTGATACTGCTGCTTTTCCCCAATTTTGATCTTCTAATTCTTCCAGTAGTTTCTCAAAAATCCCAAAAATTAAGCTATTTATGATATCGTTAACAATGCACTTAAGCGTTACAATCACAAGAAAATTTGGTAAATTTCAACATATTCTTTAACAGTTTTTTGACCTACACCAAACTCAATCACTAATAATTTTAGTCTATTTTTTGAATGTGAAGGATAACCACCAATTACTTTTCCTTTTCCATATTTATTATGAAAAACCCATATATCATTACCGACTGAAAAATCGATATTGTTAATAGTAACTTTTTTTACTTCTCTTAGGTAAAATGAACCCATCTTAATTAACTTTATTTGATCGGTATTTTTAAATTTAATGTGTAATACTTTTTGTTGATCAATTTCAATAATTTTCCCAATCCCAAACTGATGATGGAAAATATCATCTCCCTGCAACCATGATGGTTGATATTGAAATCCTTTTGTTATTGAAACTGATGTCAGTTTATTACTAAAATTTAGAGAGTTACCAGCGATATAATCCTGAGCAACTGTTTCAAAATCTACTGTAACTAGCTTAATATATTGATCCAGAAATTTTGAATGTTCTTTCAATAAGATATTTTGCTGATAAGCAGGTAGCCAAAAAAAGCTACAGATAGGTAAATTGTCATGTATTTCAGTGTTGTCTTTGATATATTTATGCAATAAATATATCAAAGACAAATTGTTTTCTAACACTTCTCATCTTAATATCTTCTTTGTGTTTATCATTTAGAAAGTAGTTTATGTTAAAATATTTAACATCTATTATTTCAAATGAAGATTGATGTCGATTAGACTTTTTTATATGAGTAGAATACATAACTGCATCGGGTCTCAAATTTGAACCGTTGATCTTAAAAGCATTCGATAAATCAATAACTGTATCAGCCTTTTGTAAAATTTGAGAGAGATTATCAGAAATAAACTGAGTATCTAAATAAAGAATATTTTCCAGCTTATTATTTTTAGCAATGTAAGTTAAACACATCGACTCCCAAACGCTATGAAAATTATTAATTCCCCAAACCTCTCCCTCTTGATCTTGGCGCATTTCTCCATATAAAAAGAGTTCTATTGCTTCATAAAGTTCCCAGTAGTCAGCATCTTTTAACGGAGTATTGTGATCAATCATTTCTAAACTATCTTTAAGACTATCAATTACCTGAGTATAAGACTGTTCATCAAATAAACTATACTCTGCTTTAAGATATTGTTCTTGAAATCTTTCTGCTAATGCTTTTAATTCTGTTCCAATTTCTTCATTTAGTTGTTGTTTAATTTCCCAGAGTAAATAACAATACATTGCTACAATATCCGTTGACTCAAATTGTACCTGTTTACGAGGTAAGGTCATATAATCAACATAAGCTGCATGATTAGGAAGATAAACTGCATGGTGCAGATGTTTATGTAATTTACTATAGTCAACTTTATCAGATTGTCCTAAACGATAAACTAAGCTTAAAATTTTGGGTTCATCGTATGCAGTTAAAATTCCACTCAGCATATCTAATTTAGAGTAGAAAATGATTTCTTCTTGTTCTTCTTCTGCTACAATACCTGAACCTTGATTAATGGATTAAACAATAACAAATTACCATCTTCTGTCATTTTTGATATAAATATTTCAGTATGTTTCACAAAATCTGCATAAGTAACTAATTTAATGTCTTCGTTAAGTTTTTTTGACAAGACATTTTCAAGTGGCCGTTTATCTCTAGTAAAAACACTATCCCACAGATAAAACATCAATTTATCTCTGACTTTTTGTAAAGGAATTTCACCGTTTTCGGGTTGAATAAACCACCAACCAATTTGTTTATCTTCTATTCTACGAATCGTTTGATGATGAGATTTGATAAATTCATTTAAGCCAATAACACACTTGTACCAGTTTAAGTCTTTATTATCTAGCTTTATCTTAGATTCTCGAATAACTTCAGGAATATCATTAAAGTCAATCATCTCACTAGGCGAATCAATATACTCCCAATCCCACCGCCGTTTAAACGCTGTATCTAAATAATAAATTGATTCATCAGATGTGTTAATAGTGGCAATAATTGATAAATTAGAAGGGATTTTTATCTTTCCATTTTTTAATAAAAATCTCACAATGCAGTCCCTATCTTGGTTATTAATTTTATCACAAAATTCATCGATTGAATCAGGTCTAAGATTATTGTCTGTAAAAACTTCAACATATCCATGTTGTGAAACTCCTGCTTTATAATCCATCGAATTCAGCAATCCAATTAACTCCATTTCAGAAATATCTACCTCATAAGTTGACCAACCATCAGACTCTCTATCTAATAACTGAAAAACTGTGCCAAAAATCGCTGCTGCATTTCCTCTATTCAACTCATCAATAATTAATAAATAATTCTCACCATTTCCATCAATTAACCCTCTATAAGCCATTCCTAATACTCTTAAGAAATGACCTGAATAATATTTATAAATCACCGAATTTCCCTGCGTCAAGGGTAATAACTTACCCATAAAATCCGCATAAGTATATTCAGGATGAAAAACCGTTTTAACCGTATTTTTCAGAATTTTACTTTGCTCATCAAAAGCAATATCTAACTCAGATTGAGCAATATCACGAATTTTGTAACTTTTTCCCGTTGCTGGACTCCCAAAGAGGATCTTTTGAATCGGTGCTGACATCGTATTGAGGAGATTGCTAATATATAACTAACCTTATTATAGATTGTAAGGTAAGCAAAAGTATCTCTTTTTCCAGTATGGAACTTTCCTGATATTGTGGTAAAAAGTAACTGTCTTCCTTTAATCATTTCAAAGTGTGAAACCCTCTTTATTTAACTCTTTTAACCCCATTGCAATGATCGCCGTTACTTCCGAAACGGGTCAGTCATTACTTCCTGTATGTCAATCGATTAATGCCACTTTAATCTGTCCTGATACCTTAAAGTTAGAGGGTTCTTGTATTCAAACCTATTCAGGATCGCTTAGAGAATATTTACAAGAGATTTGGACTAACTATAAAGCTTTTATTTTTTCTTTGGCATCAGGCGCAGTCATTCGTCTGATTAGTTCTTTATTGCAAGATAAATCTTCCGATCCTGCTGTTATTGTAGTTGATCCTTGCCAAAAATTTGTTATTAGTTTGTGCAGTGGTCATTTAGGGGGTGCAGATCAACTCGCTCATTTAATATCTCAGCAAATTGAAGCGATTCCCGTGATTACCAGTGGTTCTGAAGGTATAAATTGGCAAGGGATTGATCGCTTAGGACTTCCCTTCGGTTGGCGCAAGGGGACAGGGAATTGGACAGGGGTAAGTGCAGCGATGGTTCGAGGAGAAACCGTACAAGTGATCCAAGAAGTCGGATCAACGCTTTGGCAACATCATCTTCCTGTTGGGTTAAATGTAACCTTTGGTTTTGGGGAAGAGAAAAGTCCTCAAGCAAGGGTTTGGATTAGTGGGACAGAACGCAGATTTGATAATAACAGTCAATTTCCTAAAATTCAATGGCATCCTCGTATTTTTTGGTTAGGAATTGGTTGTATTCGAGGGGTATCTTTAGAACAAATTGAACAAGCGGTTACACAAGTTTTTCAACAGCAACATTTAGCGATAGATGCGATCGCAGGAATTGCCACGATTGATCTGAAAAACGATGAAGTAGGATTATTAGCCTATGGTGAGAAATATAATCTTCCTTTAAAAACCTTTACTTCGGAGGCGTTAAAGGAGATTAATGTGCCAAATCCTTCAGAAGTAGTAGAATCTTCGGTTAATACACCAAGTGTGGCTGAAGCAGCGGCCATAATGGCTAGTGAAGGGGAATTAATCGTTACCAAACAGGTGATTAATAATTGTGTTACAGTAGCCGTTGCTCGCTCAGATATAGAATACACGGGACGAATCGGTAAATTATGCTTAGTGGGAATGGGGCCAGGATCTTTAGCGCAAATTACACCTGCTGCTAAAACTGCGATCGCTGCTGCGGATGTAATTATCGGTTATTCTCTGTATTTGGACTTAATTAAACCTTTAAAACAGGCTGGCCAGATCATTGAAAGTTATCCTATCACCCAAGAAAAACAACGAGCGCAACGGGCAATTTCTTTGGCACAATGGGGATTAACGGTAGTGGTGGTTTCTTCGGGAGATTGTGGTATTTTTGGCATGGCGGGATTGGTAATGGAAGAATTATCTTTACAAGGATGGGACGGAGAAACGCCTCAATTAGAAGTCTTTCCGGGGATAAGTGCAATCCAAGCTGCTGCGGCTAAAGTGGGTGCGCCATTAATGCACGATTTTTGTGCCATTAGTTTAAGTGATTTGTTAACGCCTTGGGAAGTGATTGAAAAACGCCTTAAAGCATCAGCAGAAGCAGATTTTGTTACCGCACTTTATAACCCACGATCGCTCAAGCGACAAAGCCAAATTATGGCTGCACAGCGTATCTTTTTGGCAGTGCGATCGCCTCAGACACCCGTTGCTTTAGTCGCCTCAGCTTATCGAGAGAATGAACAGATTACCTTAACCACTTTAGAGAAAATGTTAGACTTTGAGATTAATATGTTAACGACGGTTATTATTGGCAATAAAACGACTTATCAGCAGGGGAATTGGTTAATTACACCACGAGGATATAATAGTTGATAGTTAAAAGAAAAACGGGTTAAAACGGTCATTGTGGTATCATTAAGAAAGATGATAAATCCTTCGAGCCGTGAATATGTCTTATGTCTGATTTTACTTACATCAATAAGCTACAATTGCTATCTTTCAAAGCCAATTTACATCAATATTTTGGTGAATTCATTCTTAAGCGTTTTCCACAAGAAGCAGAGTCTGAATGTCAACAAATCTTTGAAGAAATTCAACAAGCATGGCGTTATTATAAAAAACATCAATCTCAATATCGCTTATCGCTGCCACAAGTTTCTGAGCGATTAAAGAAATTGCTAAAAAGTCGATTAACTTAAGTGATTAAAGTGTAGAGATTAGGAGATTTTTTAAGTTAAAGTCTCCCCATTACTGCTTTTTTTATCTAGCTTTTTCAACAATATTCTGAGAAAAAGACGCTTCCTATTCTTGTTTTAAAAATTCGATTTTAATCATGGGAATTGCGACAGTTTATTATCTTATTTGCGCCAAAATAACCTGTGCTTCATCTCGAATTTGTTCAGCGCGGCGAAATAATTCCATTCCCATGTGCAAATAATGATCATCATAATTAAGGGTAAAAGTTTCTAACTCATCTAATCCATCCCCTAAATGATTTAAACAGTAATACAAAGCGGCTGCAACCTTGGCAAATTTAGGCGGATTGGGTTGAGAAGTGAATAAATTAAGGGAATTATCCAAAAAAGAGCGACATTGATTCAGATAAACCTGAAACGCTTCCATTAAGTCATCATCAAAGGGATCAGCCGCCAACTCATCAATTTGGGAAGCAAGGGGATCTAAAATTTGATTGAGATTATAGGTTAGAGGAATATAAATTCCCTGAAACCATTGTTCTCCATACTGTTGGGAAGCAGTTTCCGCACTACGACGACGTTGGTAATCTGTTTGTGCTTTAGCGGTGCGTTGTTGTCGTCTATTGGTTGGTGAATAAAGGAAACATTGTTGATCATATTCATGGCGACGTTGAGGATCGCCTAATACTTCATAAGCTGCATTAATTTCGACAATTTTTTGGTGATTAGCCGTTGATTCTTGGCAATCAGGATGGAATTTTTTTGCTAACTTATGATAGGCTTTTTTAACGTCGCATTGGGACGCATTAGGGTCAATTTCTAATGTCTGATAGGGGTTGGAAGAAAGCGTCATCAAAAAAATGGGTTTGAAACCCCGTCGTTCCACGACGGCTTTACCGTCAAATTCTAACACTTCACAGAGAAATGTGTTAAAACGTGAGACATGGAAAAAGCCTATTCTTACCGATTTTACCCCACACCTGAACAAGAGTTGCTATTGCGGCGCACTTTAGGCTGCGTAAGATTGGTTTACAATAAGGCTCTCCATGAAAGAACTCAAGGG
>JBFRWB010000046.1:0-4249 GCA_051439375.1 Microcystaceae cyanobacterium | reverse complement strand
TTGACAGGAGACAATTAATTTGCTCTGAAGAGTATCAGCTAGGGTTAGTTTGTTCATCAGTTTCAGTCACTAGAGTTTCAGGTTTGATACTTTCTTGGGGACTCTCAATCATCTTTTGAAGTTCCTTTAGCTGTTTGTTTTGTTTGGCTATTTCTAAACGCTGTTTAATGAGGCTAAAACTAGAGACTAGCAAGCCGATAAAAATGCCTAACCCTAAAGTAATAATTAAAATTAAAGCAAGGGAACTTTCAATCTTTGTAATTACAAAGTCAATGGTAACCAGTTCAGCATTTTGCAAGGCAAAAACAACAAAGAAAAAGGAGATAAAGAGGGCAAGTATCAGGAAAAAATACTGCATGATCAAGAATAATAATTCACTATTTACAGAGAAAGATTAGAGTGGGTCATGTCATCTACTTTCTGTTTTAACTCAATTGGCTAATTATTCATATTATATTAGTTCCTTCCATCAAACAGTCATTATATGGTTAGACTAATTCTTGACATATCACTTAAATTAAAAAGGGTTGATTATTGGTCAACGCCATAAGAAAATAGTGCTTGATATTATCTAATTTTAAACAATGAGGAAGGGTATAATTTTGTTACTCTTCTGCCTAGACTGACAGAAGAGAGATAACTTATTCAGTGCTACCTGCGCTTTGCTCGTTAGTAATCGCTTGGAATTTCTCATCACCGATAGCTGCTTGTACCGCACCTTCTAATTCGTGCATGATATTTCGATTTAGCTCAAACGCATAATTAGCTTCTTCAACAATTTTTTGTGCGGTTGTTTCATCAATTGGAAGACTATTCAAAGCATCGCGATACTGCATTTTAAAAGCTTTTTGAGCATCGAAGTCAGGAAGTTGATCAAACTCATAGAATTGTGTACCCTTATCTTGAGGTAAATCAATCGCTGAACGAACAATGCGCTTTAATCCCTGTCCTCCCGATAAGTCACCTAAATAACGCACATAAGCATGGGAAACTAACAATTCGGGGGTCGTCTCAGACAGTGTTTTTAACCGTTCAACATAGATGTTTCCTGCATCAGAGGGATGAATCTCAGCTTGCCAGTTATCGCCATAATAATAGGCTAAATCCTGCTCTAATTGCTCTTTACGATTCAGTACTGGGAAATAAATTTTTCCTGCAACGGGATGAGCTTGATGGCGGGCTAATTCAGATTCTAGGGTCGAATAAACAAAGTAGAAGTTAGCTAAAAGCTGCCGAAATGGGTCAGGTTCAACAATTCCTTTGAGAAAACACTTCATAAAAGCCGTATTTTCAGCCATTGTGTGGGACTTTGCTGTTCCGTGGCGGAGTTGAGTTGCTAATTCTTGAGTCATAGGAATTGAGGGGTTGTAGAGGCAGGTTTATTCAGTTAATTTTTAGTAAAATCTAGCCTTAAGTGAGAAACCCGCCATGATAGAAATTTAGACAGAAAAGTAATGAGTCATGACCAAATACAGTTACCTTGTGGTGGGTTATCGCGAAATTGTTTCATTCATTTGGTTAAGATGAATGATTCATAACTTCACTAACCCACCCTACATTAAGTTACTCTGCGCTGTAATTCAGCCAGTCTTGAGGTTTAAGGAAGGTTTCATATAATTGTGCTTCCTGTGTTCCTGTTTCGGGATGATAATTATATTCCCAACGAACCAAAGGTGGTAAGGACATTAAGATTGATTCTGTACGTCCGTTTGTTTGCAACCCAAAGATAGTTCCTCGGTCATAGACAAGGTTAAACTCTACATAGCGTCCTCGTCGATAGAGTTGAAAATTACGTTCGCGTTCTCCATATTCCATTGTGTTACGCTTTTCAGCGATAGGAACATATCCATCTAAGAAGGAATAACCACAACTTTTAGCAAACTCAAAAATATCCTCCCAACTAGACTGCACTTTACCCACTTGTTGACTATACTGTGCAGCTTCTCCTTCAGGGTTGGGACCCCGATATAGCAAGCCATTACCATCTTGATAGTCAAAGAAAATACCACCTACTCCTCTGGTTTCTTGACGATGTTTTAGGTAAAAATATTCATCGCACCACCGTTTAAAAGCGGGATAATATTCCGAGTTATGAGCATCACAAGCATTCTTGATAACACTGTGAAAATGTTTGACATCCTCGACAAAAGGATAATAAGGTGTGAGGTCAATTCCCCCTCCAAACCACCAAACTGGCCCAGCTTCAAAATAGCGGTAATTGAGGTGAACGGTAGGAACGTAAGGATTACGAGGATGAAGTACCATCGAAGTTCCTGTTGCAAAAAAACGATGTCCGGCTGCTTCGGGCCGTTGAGTCAAGATGGATGGGGGCAAATGATCTCCCCATACTTCAGAATAATTAACTCCACCTTGTTCAAAAACGCCACCGTCTCGGATAACACGAGAACGTCCTCCTCCTCCTTCTTCTCTTTCCCACTCATCTTCCGTAAATTTTGCTTTCCCGTCTAATTTTTCTAGACCAGCGCAAATTTTCTCTTGTAGGTCTTGGACAAAGCTCTTTGCACGTTCTCTTGAATCTTGTGGCGGCAGACTATAACCTTGTTGGCTTGCTGGTTGAGAACTGACAACAGTTGGACTCATTCGCTAATTCCTCGTTTACAGTTTAGGGATTATGTTACGGTTGGATCAAGGCTTGTACGATGGATCAAACCGTTTTTTTCATCACTTGACACTTAAATATTAGGGATGTGTTGTCCCTTGTGTCTTTAGCTACAAATCCTAGTTTACACCGAGCCTCTTTCTTATAAACTATTTTCCATTTTATTTAACATCCCCAACTAGAAAATTAATGAGGGATAAAGAGATTATTCAATTCAACTGTTATTTAGATAGAATTAAGTTATTTTGTGCAAAAAAAATAGATAATTATTATCTTACTTCTCTATTTGTCCTTTAATGATTAAATAGCTTATTCTTACACTTATTACTATTCACCCATTCCCCTTGATAAGATCAATAATTACCACTTGCCTAGATCATCCTACATCAGTTCTAAATCAAAATCTATGAAATTAACTCGTCGTCAATGGCTGCAACAAACGACCCTACTTTTCGTCAGCATGGGACTTACTAATCGTGTTAATGCCCAAGAAAACACCATAAAACCACCTTCTTTAACATCTGGGATGGGAGTAGGCTTAATTAGTCCGGCAGGGGCAACTTTTCTTCCTGAGAAGATAGAAGTTGTCCAAGATGCGATGAAAGCTTTAGGGTTAGTTCCCTATCTTGCACCCCATATATTAGCTCGTTATGGCTATTTAGCAGGGAAAGATGAGGAAAGAGCCGCAGATGTTAATCAATTTTTCGCTGATCCTCGTATTAACTTAATCTTGCCGATTCGGGGCGATTGGGGATGTAGTCGAATTTTGCCCTATTTAGATTATAACCTGATTAAGCAAAATCCTAAGATTATCATTGGGTTTAGCGATTTAACTGCCCTTTTACTAGCTATTACTGCTAAAACAGGCTTGATTACTTTTCATGGTCCCAATGGTTTAACCGCTTGGCGACCACAACAAACAGCCTCCTTTAAAGATGTATTATGGCAGGGAAAGGCCCCCCTTTTCCAAAATACCCCTCATCCCGAAGACAGCGATCGCTTAATGGCGGTTAAAAATCGTATTCGTACTATCACATCAGGGAAAGCAAGGGGTAAAATCTTTGGGGGAAATCTCTCAGTTTTTGTTACGTTAGTAGGAAGTTCCTACCTTCCCAATCTTAAGGGTGCAATTCTCTTTTTAGAAGATGTGGGAGAAGATGTTTATCGTATTGATCGAATGTTAACCCATCTTAAACTTGCAGGAATTTTTGAGCAAATTTCGGGCTTTATTTGGGGGCAATGTACAAATTGTCCAGCTAATAGTACCTATGGATCTTTAACATTAGATGAGATATTAAGGGATCATCTTGTTCCTTTGAAAATTCCTGCTTATTCTGGGGCAATGATTGGTCATTTAGAACCGATTTTAACCTTTCCTATGGGAATTGAGGTAGAAATGGATAGCGATAAGGGTCAAATTCGTTATTTAGAAGCAGGAGTTAGAAGTTAATTGATATATACTTAACCTATTATAAAACTTACATTCCGCACGTCAGACAAGCGACTCATATCAAATCCGCTTGATTAACCATAGTTAATTTAAGTCAACCGGCCACCAATGATACTGAGTGTAACCTCGAACCCATTCTGGTCTCTTGATCAAAGCCCGACATCGCTGGCACAAAACTT
>JBFRWB010000045.1:0-5091 GCA_051439375.1 Microcystaceae cyanobacterium | reverse complement strand
ATGGAGTGATTTAATGCCATTAATAACTTGGCAACTATGGCTGGCTAAAGATATAGTAGAGGAAAACTATCTCCCCTGGCAAAAAAATCAAAAAAATTTAAGTCCTGGGAGGGTTGCACAGTCGATGTTTGGACTTTTAGTGGAGATTGGAACACCTGCTAGAATTCCTAAACCCCGTGGAAAATCTCCCGGATGGTCAAGGGGTCAAGTAAGAACTAAAAGAACCCGTTATCCTGTAGTAAAAAAACGAAAAAGTCCTGATAACAAAGCTAAAAATAAGAAGACTTAGAGCAAATTTTTAGTTAATTTATGCCATTTTAGAACCCAAAACAATGTTGGGTAATTTTTTCGTAGTCTAAACTCCAGTTCAGGAGTTAACTAGTAGATGAAGCTAAGGTGTTAGAAGGAACTAACACCCTAATTAACATAACTAACCTTTCATCAGGGGACGACTAACCGTAGTGGGAAACATTTGTTTAAACCAAAATTGACGTTCTTTTGGTGATTGCGGTCCGAAGTTCCAGAGACTTTCATAGAAAAAGAAAGAAACACCAGCAAACTTTTGATTACGGGTTGCCTTCACTTGTTCATTAATCCGTTGCATGGGAACCGGACGACCTTTTAAACCAGATAAAACCCCGACAGCAAAGGGAATATGTGCCTTCGCTTGTTTGACTTCAGGTTGATTAATTTCCCGTTGAAAATCTACCATTTTAGAGCGATAAACTTGTAAAACTAATTCTTCTATTAATCCTTGTCTTTCCCAGCTGTGCCAATCTAAGAGAAAACAATTTTTAGAGAAAGTTTGAGGGTTAGGAGAAACAGAAACCATTATATTCGGTTTAACTGCTTTAACTGCGGCAAAGACTTCTCCCATATATTCAGTAATTTTTTTTGCTCTCCACTCAGTCCATTCTCGCCAAGCTGCATCATTTGCGATACAATTATTACGCCCCATTTTTAGATGGCTAGGGGTTGCAGGGGGACGTTTTCCATTATGTTCTTTTTGATAGAGTTGAACGGTAACATCATCGTAACCAAAGTCAAAAGGGATACCGAAATGATCATCGACCTGAATCCCGTCAATGTCATAATTACTAACAATTTCTACCAATAAATCAGTCAAAAATTCCTGTACTTGAGGATTAAAAGGACTCAGCCAAACCCTTTCATGAACATTACCTTCTAACCAGATAGTGCTATTATCTTGTCTCTTTGTTACCCAATCTGGATGACGTTTGGCCAATTCTGAGTCAGATGGTGCCATAAAGCCAAATTCAAACCAAGGAATAACAGACATTCCCTTATCATGACCTTGTTCTACAATTTCTTTAAGAACATCTCGACCTTGCAGACCTTCTGTGGGATCTAGTTTTTTACCAACAACGGATTGAGCAACATTAGAAGGATATAAAGTATAACCCCAATTCCAAACCGTAGGATATAGGGTATTAAAGTTGAGTTGAGACAAGGTATTAATACCTTCCGTTAGGGTTTTTGGATTGAATAAGACTTCACTATCAACATTCGTTAACCAAACCCCTCTGATTTCGGCTGGTTGATTACGAGACTGAGCAGAAAAAGGGTAGGTAAAGGGAATTAAAGTTAAATAGATGCCAAAACAAACAAGAAATATGAGCCAAGTTTGACGACCCCAACGACGACTAAATGTAACCAAAGAATCAGCACTCTTATCAAATAGATTTTGTTTCATAATTTTAGGAACTAAGCAATAGAAATTATTTTGACATTGATCTCATACTACTGTAACAGCAGTTTTCAATTGAGTATATCAATATTTCGGTTGAGTCGGTGTAAGGAGTATGGAAACAATAGAAATATTTAGACAACTCTAAAAGAGAAATCTATTGATTCACTTGCTTCAAAATTACTCTGTAAGTTACTGTGTCTAACGGTTTATAATTGGGCATAGTTAAAGTTTCTGTTTCTCTATCGGTAAGAGGACGCATCTTAACATGACTACCATGCTGTGATAAATGTTTCAATTATTGTGATAATAACTTGTCAAGCCGATAGTGATTTTAATTTAGGCAAATTCTGTTTTAAATTCAAGGGTAACCAAAAGAGAAGGCTTAAAAATAAACTAACTCAGACAAATCCTTAATCTAGTGGAATCAACAGTGAAATAACTAAAAGAAAAAAAGACTCGATCCTATCAAAAATAAATGAAATAATCTCTTGAATCAGGAAGAAATAGAAAAAAGATTCAAAAGATTAGCAAAGAATTAATCAAACGAAAGACAAAATATTATGGTTCGCCTTGATACAACTAGGAAGTTGTCTTAACATCTAAACCAGAGTCAAACCAAGATATATAAGGGTGGGATTAGGATTTCAGTTGATATTTGCCAACCATAAATATGCAAAAAATCATTCCCAATACTCAGGTAACCCCTTTTAAGGTAAAATGTACAATGGCGAAAACGCTCAGAATAACTTGCCATTGCTCTGATCAGCAAGTCCATCAATAATCCTTTAACAGTATATTTGGGAAGGTCGCTCCATGATTCACGATATTTTCATGCCTGCATTGAGTTCTACCATGACCGAGGGGAAAATTGTCTCTTGGGTAAAATCCCCAGGGGATAAAGTCGCTAAAGGAGAAACCGTCGTAGTCGTAGAATCCGATAAAGCAGATATGGATGTAGAATCCTTCTATGATGGCTATCTAGCAACTATTTTAGTCGAAGCTGGCCAGGAAGCTCCAGTGGGGGCGGCGATCGCTTTCATCGCAGAAACCCAAGAAGAAATTGCACAAGCACAACAAAAAGCACCCTCTAACCCTCAGAAATCCCCAGAGCTTACTCAAACTCAAAAAGAAGAAAAAATATCGGCTACAGCCCCCTTAACCACCGCTACGGCAACCGTTGCCGCGCCCCCTTCAAGCAATGGAAAAAGTAATCGCATTGTTGCCTCACCCAGAGCTAAAAAATTAGCCAAACAGTTAGGCATTGCTTTAGATATGGTGGAAGGAAGCGGTCCCTACGGCAGAATTGTCGCCGAAGACATCGAAAAAGCCGCCGGAAAAACCCCCACTCCCCTTGCTGTCCCCTCCCCTCCCGTTGCGCCTCCCTCTGCCATTCAAACCCCAGCACCCAGTCCCACCTCTACTCCTGTCATCCCAGGAGAAACTGTACCCCTGAATACCCTACAAAAAGCAGTGGTACAAAACATGATGGCCACCTTACAGGTTCCCACCTTCCATGTGGGTTACACCATCACCACCGATGCGTTAGATAAACTGTATCAACAAATTAAGCCCAAAGGCGTAACCATGACTGCCTTACTGGCTAAAGCGGTGGCAGTGACATTACAAAAACACCCTATTGTTAATGCTAACTACAGCGATCAAGGTATTTGTTATCCCCAGTCCATTAACATTGCGATCGCCGTTGCTATGCCCGACGGTGGTTTAATTACGCCTGTATTACAAAATGCCGACAAAATTGATATTTATTCCCTCTCCCGTACCTGGAAAGATTTAGTTGACAGAGCGAGAACGAAACAGTTGCAACCAGAAGAATACAATAGTGGCACGTTCACCTTGTCTAATTTAGGGATGTTTGGTGTTGATCGTTTTGATGCCATTTTACCCCCTGGTCAAGGTTCCATTTTAGCTATTGGTGCATCCAGTCCCCAAGTGGTCGCAACCCCTGACGGAATGTTTGGTGTGAAGCGTCAAATGGCTGTTAATATCACCTGTGATCATCGTGTCATTTATGGTTCCCATGCAGCCGCCTTCTTACAAGACTTGGCTAAATTACTAGAAACTGATACTCAGTCCTTAACCATGTAAATCAACCAATGTATAATTAATAATTGACAATCCCCCGTTAAGCTGAGGCTGTAATAGGGGATTGTTGTTTCATAGACTCTTCGCTAGCTCACACAATTACTCTAGTGCTAGGGTTGTGATGCTGAGGATAGGGTGATCGCTGTCCTTACTGTTGCACAACAATAGCAACGTGATTTTTAGAGTTATTTAATATGATAAATATTTATAAATAATATTCATATCAAAATGATATAAAAAAACCCATCTGTTATTTTATTACTAGATGGGTTTTAATTAGCTTTTAATTTGTGAATAAATCACTCAAATTACTTGTTTTTTTTGTTTACGGAATATGTACGTGAGACTTCATAATTGGTTGTATGACCTTTTTTAGAAGAAGCATTAGGATTAGTTCTCTTGATATAACCCAAATCAATTAATTGCTGGGTTAAAGGCAATACATGTCGCCCAAAACTTAATTCCCTCCCTGTACAATAATAAATGGCTTGTTGAGCTTGACTCTTATTACGCTCTTGTTTATAGGCTTGTAAGAGTAGAACATGTTTTTCCGTCAATCTTGGAGTGTGTAAATCAGTAAGTGCCATAATCGTAACCTTTGATAACAGTTAACACATCAGGCCACCTATCAATTTGTAAAGAGAAATTCAATAATTCAGTATCTCAAGCATCTATCATATTAGACAAAATCTAAGATTTAAAACAAGTGCAAAATGCAATAAATACTAATATACTTAAAATATTATCTAAAAAAGTTATCGCCTATTATAATCTCTCCTCCAGTGTGTCTCATGAGTATGGGAAGTGCTATACATTATAAATTCCTAATCAGTCTTTAACCATGTAAATCAACAAATCTAGCATTTGTAAAGATAAAAATTCTTAATTCTAAATTCCTAAAATGTAGAATTAAGAAACAGAAAAATTCTAAATTCTACATTCGCGCATTCTACATTCCTAATAATGGTTGCCCGACTTACGATGATGGATAGCGGTTACTCCCTCTTGCAGGACTTCCCCTTTAGTAACGACAGCGTAAATCACCCAATGATCCCCACATTCCATGCGATCGCTGACTCGACATTCCAAATAAGCCAAAGCCTCTTCTAAAATAGGGGAACCATTATCAGCTACTTTCGTTTTAACCCCCGCAAAACGGTCTTCTCCAGGAGAAAAGGGTTGAAGAAACTGCTTCATTAAACCGAGATGTTCCCCTTCTTTAAGAATATTCAAAACAAAGGAACTGCCTTGATGTAACAAAGACTCGATCGCCCGTT
>JBFRWB010000044.1:0-3221 GCA_051439375.1 Microcystaceae cyanobacterium | reverse complement strand
CTAATTTTTCGATGAAATTCCCTTATATCTAACTCAGGTCGAATGGTTAGTTGATCGTACATCAATTTCTCTCTTTCCCATCCTTAACTGTGCCGGAATTTCCCGGCTCTTTTTTTGCTAGAATAATGATTTGAGCTTGCTCTATAATAGAAGGTGAGATAAAAGATTGTTGTTGATAATTTTTCGTTATCCTTAACTTTGATGATGATAACGTTATCTTCGATCTTTTGAAATTATACTAATGGAAAAATTATGCAGACAGTGGATAAAAAGTCAGGAAATTCTGACGCAATGGACACACCGAAACATGGTTTACCCGTCACCATTATTACAGGATTTCTCGGTAGTGGAAAAACCACCCTTCTTAATCATATTCTCACCAATCAAGAAGGTATTAAAACCGCAGTTTTAGTCAATGAATTTGGAGAAATTGGCATTGATAACGAATTAATTGTCGCCACCGATGATAATATGGTGGAACTGAATAATGGTTGTGTTTGTTGTACCATTAACGAGGATTTAGTTCAAGCGGTTTACAAAGTTTTAGAACGGCGAGAAAAGGTTGATTATTTAATCGTTGAAACCACCGGTTTAGCTGATCCTTTGCCTGTTGCACTGACCTTTTTAGGAACAGAACTAAGGGATATGACCCGTCTTGATTCTATCGTTACAATGGTAGATTGTGCTAATTTTAGTTTAGATTTGTTTAAATCAGAAGCTGCTCATAGTCAGATTGCTTACGGGGATATTATTGTTCTTAATAAGACTGATTTAGTAGATGAAGGGGATGTAGATTCGTTAGAAATTCGTATTAGAGATATTAAAGATTCCGCTAGAATTTTACGGACTCAAAAATCCCAAATTTCCTTACCTCTAATACTCAGTGTAGGATTATTCGAGTCAGATCAATATTTTGATCACGAAGAAGCAACAGATGATCATAACCACGATCACGATCATCATCACCATGATCACGGTCACGATCATCATCACCATGATCACCATTCCCACCACCTAGAAAATGATGGATTTACTTCCATTTCTTTTCAAAGCGATCAACCCTTTGCTATTCGTAAGTTTCAAGATTTTCTAGATAATCAATTACCTTCTAATGTCTTCCGAGCAAAAGGAATTTTATGGTTCAATGAAAGTGAAAAGCGTCACATTTTCCACCTTAGTGGTCAACGGTTTACCCTAGAAGATGACGAATGGAAAGGAACCCCTAAAAATCAATTGGTCTTGATTGGACAAAATCTTGAGCAAGATAAGTTATATCAACAAATTGAAAATTGTTTATCAGTTCCTGCTACAAGTAAATGAAAAGGGTTTGGTTAACCATAATCCACTCAATCAACCCTATCTAATCATCTTTGAGTTAGATAGGGTTATCAAAAAGGAGGAATTTTGATAGTTGAATTCCTTTTGGGCAAAATTAAACTCGATCCATCAAATTAAATGCTAAAATACGCTTATTATCCAGGTTGTGTAGCTCAAGGAGCTTGCAGTGAACTCTATTTATCGACGGCAGCCTTAACGGAAGCTTTAGGGATAGAATTAATTGAACTAAAAAAAGCGGCCTGTTGCGGTTCAGGAACCTACAAAGAAGATTCTCAACTATTAGAGGATACGGTTAACGCTCGTAATATTGCTTTAGCAGAATCCCTAAATCTACCTTTATTGACCCATTGTAGTACCTGTCAAGGGGTGATTGGTCACGTAGATGAACGGTTAAAAGAAGCTAAAAGTAATGATCCTGCTTATTTTGAGACAGTCAATGGATTTTTGAAAAAAGAGCATTGTTCTCCCTATAAAGGGAGTACCGAGGTTAAACATTTATTATGGGCCTTAGTTGCTGATTATGGGTTAGAGACCTTAGCTAAGCAAGTAAAACGTAAACTGTCTGGGTTAAAATGTGCAGCGTTTTATGGGTGTTATTTATTAAGAAGTCAGGATAAATTGCCTTATGATAATAAGTTTAACCCAGAATCTTTAGAAAACGTTTTTCGTACGGTGGGAGCGACTCCTATTTATTATCAAGGAAGGACACAATGTTGTGGTTGGCCACTGTCGAGTTATGCAACAGAACAATCCTTTAAAATGGCAGGAAACCATCTTAAAGAAGCAATAGAAGCAGGAGCAGATTGTTTAGTCACTCCTTGTCCTCTGTGTCATTTAAACCTAGATTCTAGGCAACCGGAAGTCGAAAAAGCGATCGGGGAAAAACTGGGTTTACCTGTGTTACACTTGCCCCAATTAGTGGCTTTATCTTTAGGGATTGAACCGGAAAGATTAGGGTTAGGTCGTCATGTTGTTTCAACAAAATCCGTATTAGAAAAATTAGCGATTTTGTAACTCATTCAAACAAAAACACAGGGATTACTTAACGCTTCTTGTAACAACTTTTGATATTCTTGATCACTCACTAAATAAGAGCCAAATCTTGCTAAATGGTCGTTTTGTAGTTGAGCATCAAAGAGGGTAAATCCCCGTGATCTTAGATGTTCGACTAATTTAACCATAGCCACTTTTGAACCGTTAGGGATGCGAAAAAACATGGATTCCCCAATGAAAGCACCCCCAAGGGTAATCCCTAAAATCCCTCCAGCTAACTCATCTCCTCGCCAAGTTTCAAATCTATGGGCGTATCCTGCTAAATGTAGCTGATAATAAATGTCAATCAGTTCTGGTGCGATCCAAGTGGTTTGGCGATCGGCGCAACCGTGGCAAACCCCCATAAAATCGCGGTCAATCGCCACAGAAAAGATATTTTGATTCAAAACCCGTTTTAGGGATTTGGGATAGCGGAAACGGTCATCTAGAGGGATTAAAGCCCGTTTACGGCTAGAATACCACCCCAATACATCATTCTCATCCCCCATTAAAAAGTAACCTTGAGCATATCCCTGTATAATGGGGTCTACATTTTCGGCAAATTCCATCATCGATTTTTCGTAGTTCATCCATTCTTATGACGGCTCAACCCATTCCTGCTATTACCTTACCGCCTATTCGTAATCCCCAACAAGAAGGGGAGTGGTTACAAGTTGCTTTGCAAAGATGGCTCAATCAAGAGTTTATCCCTGAACAGGTTAATGAGACCATTGCTCAACGGGCAGCTCAAATTTTTGTCCGTCAACGACTCGAAGGGGAAAACGATCTCGGCAGTTTAGTGATTGCTATTGTCACAGAAATGCAAGCTTTTGACTTTACAGAGAGCTTTT
>JBFRWB010000043.1:0-41760 GCA_051439375.1 Microcystaceae cyanobacterium | reverse complement strand
AGTCCCCCGCTTTACGCATCAGCAAGTGTATGTATTGGATGCCGTACTTTTCCAGAAACGCTTCAGTTTGTGGCTTGTAGGTATCTTCACGGCCGCTGACTAAAATGGTGTTTTGACCGTCTATCATACGAGCAACTACAGGATTTAGGAGGTCTTGGTCGCAAATAGAGGCATGATAGGGATTTCTACCGTTTAGGAGAGCTAGTGTTCCATCTAGATCACAGATAATTGCTTGGGGTAGATTAGGATCATCAGGGGGAGAAGGAGATTTTAAATACTGATGATACATCTCCATAATGACATCCTTGCCGACAGAGTTAAGTCGCTGCAAGTCTTGGGCAATGCAAGTTTCCAATGGAATATGGGTAAAGTCTTGAATCTTGACTTCTGCTAACCCTTTTACCAACGCCCGTATATGATTTTCATGGACAGGGGCTAGGTTAGTGTCTGCGACGATGACGTGCTTTCCATCTTCGAGTGCAGCCAGAATCAGGTAGTCTCGCACTTTTAGCACAAACTTCTCATTAATTTTACTGAAACGACCATTATCTAGCATCGCTCTGAGATCATCTTTACAAACAAGCTTGTAACGGCCGGGGTAGGTGGTTTGTTGTTGACGGGCCCATGTAGTTTTACCTGAACCGGGTAACCCTTTAGTGATGATGACTTGTTTCATAGTAATAATTTAACTGCCGAAGTCGGTACTGAATGGTTTGATGATTAAAGGTGGTGATAGGGGGAGTCTGTTGCTTTCTTGCTTGGAATAATACGGATTTGTAAGGGAAGTCCTGAATGGCCAAAGCAAAGTCTTTTTGAACTTCAATGTCTTTCACCTTTGCATAAGTTGTCTCCAACAGTTCCATTAGTTCACTGAGTGCTTGGCGATAAGGAGTGAGATACTGCTCATCTTCTGGAAAGTATTGTAAGTACTCTGCTTGCTCATTGGTAAGGATAAGCTGCATGATTCGTTTGGGGGTTAACCCCAATTCCCCTCTGATGCGGTGGATAGCGACATACTTGGGGCTTTTAATTTTACTAATAGGGGTATTGTCTAGGTACACAACGTACCCTTCCTCTAAGTCTTCTAAACTAGCGGTAGTTTGTAAGCAGTCTTCTACAGAGGAAAATTTATAAACTTTTGGTTTAGGTGTACCAAGATTAACAATCACTTCATCTGCTTTGACGTATTCCCCATTGCGATGTCTGGCCGCAAGAAACCACAGGGTTGTACTGTCATACCTTGTAACAATGCGATTGTAGGGGCTTGTTAGCTCAAAGATATAAGTAACGTCCTGATTCGCTCCAGACTCATTCATAAGGTCATTTAACTGGGGAATTGTCTTAAGACCCAATGCGTCTAGGGCAAGGGCTTCAAAGGTCATATTCCATGCACCAATGGCACTTTCAGCATAGGCTGTTCCCCTTGTGCTAATTCTCCAAGATCCTTCGTAGTAGGCTAATTTAATCAGTGACCCGTCTTTTTTTTCATAGCAATAGGCTTGGGAAAAATCTAATTGAGCGTCTATGTCGGCGCACTCTCCATAATTGAAGAAGCGGTCAAAGGAACGGCTGACAACCTCCCAATTTTTATTGATAATTAGTCCACGACATTCAATGACCACTGGGTGGGTTTTTGGAGAATCTATTTGACTGTAGTTGAGTACATAGAGGTTATCATAAGCCTTAACTGTTATCCCTAACTCATCAGTTAATCTAGCAATACCGTGTTCTTTTAAATAATGGATTGTGTGCATAATAAAACTTTTACTTTCTTAACTAAGGAATATCCTCAACCCCTTGATAGATAGAGTTTTTATGGTTATCTAGCAAGCCCTATCTATGAACAACGTGATCTTAAGTATTATACCAAATAATGTCGGCAGAAGTCCTCAACTATAAATTATAGCTAAACGCAAAATCAAGAATGAAGAATGAAGAAGTAAAACCCTTCTCATGACTAAGGTTTAGCTCTTATAAATGTCAAACACAGTTTTGCGTAGGGCTATAGTGCTACGCACAAGGCAAAAGGCATTCATGCAAAAGTAAGCTGCGACTGGGTTTGCTGAGATCCCAGATAAAACTTCCGACTTCCGACTTCCGACTTCATTCAAAAATCCCCCGCTAAAATGCGGAGGACTTTAATAAGATTAAGGTGATTGAATCTTATTCAAACGAGGTAACTTCTAACACAGGACCAATCATAGCTGTGGTCATAATATCCTCTCGAATCGCACCTTCTACGGTTACTTTTCCTTGGGATTGGGTTAAATCCGCAGTCGGATCTAATAATTCATAAGTTTCTCCATCATCACTGACGAAAGACCATGCACCCATCCCAATATCTTGCCATTTCACCTGTCCAGTTAGTTTTATTTTCATCAGAATATTTGGGTTTGAAACCCCGTCCTTCTAGGACGGCTTTACTAGATGTGCTAGGATAGCAGGATACCGAAAAGCGAAAACCAAGCAGTAGGTATAGCACCTTGACAAACCGAATATATGGGGTTCTGTACAGAATGCTTGTACAGGTAAAATATCCGAGCAGCAAGTACAAAAAGCTTTTTTACGCTTACCGTACCGATGGACTGGCGGGATCGGATCTCTGGAATGGGATGAAAGTCTGTGGACTCTGGGTAAGACGGTACATAACTAAAACTAAGTTGTGGTACGCACGGTGAATGAAGCAGAAACCTAAGTTGTGAAGCTTGGGAATCACCGTCCGTTTTACGGCGGTGAGGAGGTCAAGCGGCTCGTCTTTCTCCTTTCCCTATTAAAAGAACCAACCCAATACATAATAGGGCATTAACAATCAAAAAGGTTCTTGCCCACGGTAAAGAACTAATTCCCCATACCATCGGGTGCATAATCGCATAACCAATTAAACAAGAAGCAACCCCAATAGAAATACCCATGGTAAACCATTTTCCTTGAACATTACCTAACAGTAAAGCCATTAAAGCAAAGGGAATTAAAACACTGGCAAAAATAGGATTTAGTAAAGATGTTCCTTGAACCGCATTACCCAATTCGGGAAGCGAACTGCCCATCACACGGAATGGCCATTGAGGTAAATCAAAGATATAAAGACCTTTGAGGAAAAATAAGCCAGAACTGCCTAAAATTAAGCCATTACACAAAGACCATCCCCACTGCATAGGAAAGTAGTTGCGTAAAAACCAAGCAAGTAAATAAGACCCTAAAACGATAGCAATTTTGGGCATTAAGGCAACGACACCGCCATCAATCCAAAAACGGGGGTTTAAATAGCCATTATCCCGTAACCATCGGAAGAAATCACGGAATGTAATCTGTCCTTTAACCGCCATGGCTACGGCTTCCCCTGCATCTAATTGGCCAGCCCCAAAATGATTAAAGGGATCTTCGGTTACTTTTCGGGAAGATTGTTTAAGAATTTCGGTAACTTCCTCTGGATCTTCAATTCCGGCTGCTTTAATTAGGGCTGCGACTCCTGCGACGTGAGGAGAGGCCATACTGGTTCCTTGTAACCCTTTAAAAGCTGTGTTTCCTTGACGATCTACGGTTTCTTGTAAAATTAAGCCCTTATCACTGCCACCGGGGGCGGAAATATCTACCCCTGCGCCAAAATTAGAATAGGGGGCTTTAACACCTGTAGAATCAAGGGCAGAAACACTAATTACATTAGGATAACGGGCAGGATAAGAAGCCGCATTTTGATTGGAATTTCCGGCGGCTGCAACAATTAGTACTCCTTTATCACGAGCATAATCGATCGCTTCTTTCATGACTTTATTTTCTCCCCCACCCCCAAGACTCATATTAATAATGTCTGCGTCATGATCGGCTGCAAATCGTATTGCTTCGGCAATATCAGCAATATTTCCCCCACCACTGGCTGAGAGGACTTTTAAGGGCATAATTTTCGCCCCATAAGCAATACCGGCCACACCATAATTATTATTGGTTGATTCTGCGATCGTCCCTGCGACATGAGTACCATGGCCATTATCATCTCTCACGTCTGTACTATCATTGACAAAGTTGTAGCCTTCGACAAATTCCGTTTGTTGCAAATCGGTCACACGACTGACACCTGTATCAATCACCGCAACGATCACCCCTTCTCCTTTACTATCTAGCCATGCTTTTTCCACATTAATGCTGCGAAAGTTCCATTGTTTGGCATAATCTGGGTCATTGGGGGCTTCTAGGGTGTGATAAATATAATTAGGTTCAATTGTGCGCACATACTTTTTCAAAGGGGATTTTTTCAACGCTTGGTAAAGGTTGGTGTCTCCTTCGAGGGTATATAGTCTTTGGTCAGGGGAAAAGATACTATTTAAGGTAGCATGGGCATGATAATCTACTTCTAGGGTATCAAGCTGCTCATTCAATACAGAAATAGGAATGTCTTCTCTAAAATCGAGGACAATGGATTGATATTCCCCTTTATTAGCTAATCCTTTAAAATTAGCAAGGGCAAACCATAATCCCACAATAAATAATCCAAGTAGTAATAATTTTTTCATCGGCACTAACCCCTATGATTTTGTGTGCTATTGTTTCAATCTTACTTCTTCTACCCTTGAAATGGGGAAATGGTGACAGTTTGGGTAGATGGAAAAATTCCTTAAAGAGTCCCAATTATTTTATTTACCATTGAGGATCATGTTCATAGTCCCAACATTGTCCCTCATTCCAGCGACTACCGAAACGTTTTTGACACTCTTCTTCAGTCGTAACATAAGGAATTATCGCAGGTGCAGGTGTCTGTTTAGAAGCCATTCGGCGGTTAATGAGTTGACTTCCCACTAAGCTGAGAACAAGGGTAACTACACTTCCGACTGCTAATGCAATGACAATTTCAGCGACTCGACGGGTAGTTTTTGTATGTTGAATTTCTGTATCTAAAGAATAGAGTTTCTTTTGTACTTTTTGCTGACTCTGGCGTAAGTTTTTGGCCTGTTTAAGTAAATCTTCTTTTAAGGTTGCTAAGTTATCTTGAGAGGAAGAATGTTTTAATTTATCAATGGTGTTTAGAAGCTGATCATGTTCATTAAATAAATCAATCACTTCATCTAAGAGTACATGAACTTTTTGGCCTAATGATTGACCTAGTTCTAGGGCTAAGGTAGTAATTAAACTCTCTCCATCCATCCAAAATTTATATAATGAATCTTTAGAAAAAACAATCGCTTGACAATCACAAACTGCTTTAATGTTGGCCGTTCTCGGTTCATCTAATAATAATCCTAATTCCCCAATTACTAAACCTTTTGAAGTTGCAGTTAATTGAGAAATATGATGCTGAGTTTTTCTGGTATCGAGTTCAATTTCCCCCGCTACGACAATCATTAGGGAGTCACTGGGACTTCCTTCTGTCATTAAAAATGAGCCAGAGGGAAAGGTTTTTAGCTTGGCTACATCTATCAACTTCTTTAACTCTTGGGGTTTAAAGGCTTGACTAAATTGTGTTTTTTTTAAGGTTTGTTCGATGACTTGATTAATCATTAGCTTTTGTATTTAAGAGATTTCAGCAATGGGTTCAGCGATGGGTTCAGCAATAGGAATTTCTTCGACTTCAGGTAAAGACTCTAACACTAAACGAGAAGATTGTGTTCCCCCAGATAGGCGTTTTAATAATTTGGGACGGGGATCATGAAGAAGATAGATAATTTCATCCCCAATTTGCCAATCTTCTGTTACTTTAACCACTTGTAAATTCCCTTTACGCTTAACCAATAAGGGGATGAGTTCTCCCGCACGAATTAAGGCTTGAAAATGAACTTGCTGTAAGGAAAATCCCTGTTCTTTAAAGATAGTTTTCCCTAATTTAACCTGTTTTTCATTGATATAAAGATTCCAGTCTTTAATCGGTAATTGGTCAACAAAGGCTGCATTTACCTTTGCTTTATTAGTATTCGTATTATTCTCTTCATTATGGGGGAAAACGGCACAAACCCTAGGGGGTTCAAACTCTTCTAACGCCCGTTGTGCCAAAATTAAATTTAATTGGCCATTCTTCGTCACCGCTAAAAACGTCCCCATCGACTCAATTCCGGCCTCCTCTAAGACTTCGGGATCTAAACCACTACTTTGAAACACAGATAATCCTTCCGCTTCCGCTAATTGACACGCTTCTGTATCGGTATCGATCATAACCACCGATTCCCCTTGTTCTTGGAATAAACGACCCATTAATCGCCCTAATGGGTTACATCCTACAATAACTGCTCCATTTACTTCAGAAGCAGTAATCTTGAGCCATTTAGCGACCCAACGTGCTGTTAATCCTTGGACAAATACTGTCATTAAAATCGTTAAGAAGACTAACGCTTTGATGGAATCTCCGCCGTTAATCCCTTGTTGAGTTAGTAAAATTGCAAATAAAGAAGCAACCGAGGCAGAAACAATTCCTCTAGGCGCAATCCACGCAATAAAGGCTTTTTGGCGTAAATTTAACCCACTCTTAAAAGTACATAAACCTACACTGAGGGGACGTACCAACAACATTAAGGTTAAAACGGTGAGAACACTTCCCCATCCCAATGCAAAGACACTGGCGATGGATAAATCAGCCGCTAAGAGAACAAAGAGGACTGAGACGCAGAGAACGGTCAACTGTCCTTTAAAACGCCTTAATAGCCGTTCTTCTGGTAGAGAAGACGCTCTAAGGACTAATCCTGCTATTACTGTGGCCATTAACCCTGACTCGCTGCGACTCATTTGTGCTAAACCAAATAAGCCCCAAACCCCTGCTAAAACAACCAAAACCTTAAGATCCTCGGATAAGAAGCTACATTGCTTTAGTACATAGCCTAATAGCCATCCGCACACCCCACCAATGACTGCACCAATTCCTAGTCTCAATAATAGGCCGCTAGCAATTTCCATGGCACTCGCATTACTATTAAGGATGGTATCAAGGACAACCACCGCTAAAATAGCCCCTACAGGGTCAATTAAGACCCCTTCTCCTTCTAAAAGGGTTGCTACCCGTTTATCCACTTCTACTTGCTTTAAAAGCGGACTAATTACGGTGGGGCCAGTCACCACCACAAGGGAAGCGTAGAGAAATGCGATCGCCCAAGGAAATTCGGCTAACCAATGAGCAGCTAATCCGCCACCAATTAGGGTTAAGAGCGTTCCAATGGTAACAAGATTTCGTAAACTATCAGAAACTCGTCCTAGCTCTCTTAAACTTAAATTTAAGCCCCCTTCAAAAAGGATAATCGCAACAGAAAGTGCGACTAAGACTTCTAGGCCGACACCTAATTGATGGGGATGGAGTAAGTCTAAACCATCGGGTCCTAAGAGAATACCAGAGAGTAATAATAAGACAATGCTAGGAATCTTAAAATATTCGCCCATTACTTGGGCTGTGATTCCAGCAAGAACAGCAATGACGATTTGAAGGGTAATTTCAAAGGCTTGATTCATAGGGAGGGATTTATAAGAGGATTGCTGCAACAGAGATGTTAACTTAAACAACCATATTTAAAAGTTGTATAATTTCCTATAAACTCTTTCTTACTGTAGCTTAATATCCCCTACCAAGGAAATAATAAATAATATCCTCTCCCTAAAAGGAAGAGGACAGATAAAAAAATTGATTTTTAATTAAAATTAACTCAAAACACTGGGTCGTTTCATGATCCGCATCTTAGGATAGGATTGATATTGCTCACCATCCTCAATAACTGTTAAATTATGAGGACGAAAGCGTTTAATCGTCACCTGAATGCTTTGAGCCTTTTCAGACTCTAAATCTTCGACATAACCTTCTTTGGCTAAAGAGGCTTCTTTTTCTGTGATAAAAGGACCAAAATAATAGGTACAATTGGGAGAAACGGTCTTCGCTTCAACCCAAACCGCCATACCTATTAGATTTAACAAACTTACTAAAAGTTCTTTAATCTGCTTCATTAGATAAACCCCTGCTTGAACTGAACTATTGTAGGTAAATGTAATGTATTGTGCTAGACACAATTAATTAATTTTCTCTTAATATTTTTACGCTATTTACCCCATTAAGGGGAAGTGTCAGGCGATACATTTTCCAAATAAAGTTTATTTGAGCCTTTTTGACGATAAACTTCATAAAGAGCGATCGCTGCTGCTACGGACGCATTTAGACTAGGGGTTTTCCCCGTCAGAGGAATAGACACTAATTCATCGCAATGACGTTGGGTTAACAGACTTAAACCCTCTCCCTCCGAGCCGATAACTAACCCTATCGCACCTTTCAATTCTAGACTGTGTAAGACTTTACCATTCGCAGCCACAGTCCCATAAAGCCAAAATCCTGCGTCTTTGAGGGTTTCTAGCGCACGACTGAGATTCACAACTCGTGACACAGGAAAGGTTTCTAATGCACCAGTTGCCACTTTCATAACTGTAGAAGTAATCCCAACGGCTCGTCTTTGGGGAATAATAAGTCCTTGTGCGCCAAACGCCTCAGCCGTACGGATAATTGCGCCTAAATTATGAGGATCATTAATACTATCGGCAATGACCAACACGGGATCACTGGTTGTCTGCTTCGCTTGCTCAATTAACGCTTCCAATTCCACATAAGCATAGGGCGCAATTTGTGCTGCAATTCCTTGATGATTTCCTCGACGGGTAATTTGATTCAAACGTTCCATTCCTACTTCATCAATTACCGTTCCCCTAGCTTTAGCAGCCATAATCAGAGGACGAAATTGGGCATCATAGTGCAGACGATTCGTGATCCAAATGCGATTAAGATGGCGATCGCTTTCTAAAACGGCTAACACGGAATGACGACCAAAGATCAAGTCTGGGTTTTCATGGGTTTCTGATGACTTGGTTTTATGAGGTCTATCTGAAGGTTTTCCTTTGTGTTTAGAGAAGGGAGGACGTTGTTTCTTTAGTTTGGGACGATCTGAGGCAGGAAATTTAGGCATAGTGTTGAGATACGTGAGTTCGGAGTTCGGAGTTCAGATATGGAGATGCTAACAATGACCGTAAAGGTAGGCAAAGCCCACCCTACATATATCCCATTTTTATGGGAAATCATATAAATTAAAGGGTTTTTTTTAGATTTTCCTATCTTTAAAACAATGTCAGCAGAAGTCCTCATCTACTATAAATTCAACTTCCGACTTCATACTTCCGACTTCCGACTTCTTTAAGATTGGGGTGCAGCACGATAGGTGATTTCCTGAAGTTGACCTGATTTACCCAGTTGACGGGGTTGACCATCATTAACAATTACTGTCACTTTACCCGCATCATCCGCCCTAACGGTTAAGCGTTCCTTAGCCTTCCACGTTTTCTGTGTCCCTTGGGTTAGAACCCCATCAAAGGCGGTTTTGCCGTCTATAACTACCTTAACGGGACAATCTGCTTTAACCTGTATTTCTACGACTAAGGTGTCTTCTGCGAGGGGAGATGGGGTAACAATGGGTTGCACCACTTGGGGTGGGGTTTTTTCTTGAACCAGAGAAGAGTCTTGAGGAAGGGGTTGTTCCCCTTGTATCTCAAGCATATTTTGTCGTAGTAAATGGGCAAGACCTTGCACAGAAACCACCACTAACAAGATATAGAGAAAGTAAAGATGTATGGGACGCAGTTGTAGTAAGGGAATTCTTAGCTTAACAGAGGAAACTTTTTGAGCTGTTTTTTCTTCTATGGGTAAGTCATGGGAGAGTTCTGTCCCATCAATTCCCAAAACATCGCCGAACCGTCTAATCATTCCTCGAATGTATATGGCTTCTGGTAAGGGTTGACGGTCTCCTGCTTCTAACGCTTCTAGTAAGCGCAGAGGAATTTGGGTGCGATCAGCGATCGCTGTTAACGATAATCCTTTCTTCAGGCGAGTTTGACGCAGATAACGGCCAATTTCCACCAGTGGGTCGGTAATCTCTCCCACCGTTTCTGCTTGATTCTCTCGTTTGAGGGAAAATTGTTGCTTAATTTGGTGGTAAAACCGTTGAATTGACAGTTTTCCTTTTTCTAACATCAGTCGCTTGCTTAAGAAAGCATTTTGTCCTTGTTCTTGCGTACTTTCTGATGACGATTGGGTTGACATAACACACTCACTCACTCACTACCATTTTCAGTTTAGAAGAAATTGTTCCTTGTTTTAAAGACCTTATTTCCGAGGAACTTAACAAACGATATTGACCTCTTTCTAAATAGTTTCCCTTGGGGGACTGAAGACTAAGACGACCGAGGTGGGTTCGGTGAAGTTTGAGAACCTTAAGCCCGAACTTTTCAGCAATTCTACGAATCTGACGATTTTTGCCCTCTGAAATGATGATTTCTACTTTTGTTTCCCCTTGATTCCCCTTAAGCACTTTGACCTGTGCTGGTAAAGTTAGTTCCCCATCTAGCAAAACGCCTTTACGCCATTGTTGCAGATGTTGAGGGGATAATTGACCTTTAAGGATAACTTGATAGGTTTTTGGTAAATGATAGCGAGGATGGGTCAATTTTAGGGTTAAGTCCCCATCGTTGGTTAATAATAATAATCCACTGGAATTAATATCTAATCGGCCGACTGGATGTAACCCTTGACCCGATTTTAAAGATGGGGGAAGTAAGTCTAAGACCGTACGGCGACCTTGGGGGTCATCACAGGTAGAAATCACGCCTATTGGCTTATTTAACAGGATATACCGCAACTGAGGACGCTTGATGGCGTTTAAAGGTTTACCATCTACTTCAATGCGATCGCAATAGGGGTCAGCGCGATCGCCCAATTGGACAATCTGGCCATTGACTTTAACCCGTTGCTGAACAATCATCTGTTCTGCTGACCGTCGGGAAGCAATTCCCCATTGAGACAACAGTTTTTGAACTCTTTGAGCCATTGCTCTCTTTTCTGAATCCTTCCCATCGAGGATAACATAGCTTAACTGGGTAGTGTTTAATGTTAATTGATATTAATATTATTATTTCTGAACTAACTGCTGAAGATATTAAAGCTTGTTTAGCCGTTGTTGATAGGGAAGATGGAGTTCAGAACTCGGAAGTTGCCGTTTTTAACTCTGAACCCTGAACGCTGAACTAATCTAATTCAATCCCTAATTCTTTTAATCTAGCCGTCATTTCTGCCAATCTTTGCTGTGCAAGTTCCTTCTCTTGACGTTCCTCTGCTTCACGTTGCAAAGCTAATTCCTTCTCTTGGCGTTCCTCTTCTTTTTGTTGTAAAGCTAATTCTTTAAGTTGTTGTTCTTGTATCAAAGATTCTTCTAGTCTTTTTACCACTTCTCCATCAGAGGTAAAGTATCTTAACTCTTTCTCATAAATTCCTAAATATAATCCCAATTCTCTACTCCATAACCATCCTTGTTCATTGGGAGCAATGGGTTGATATTTATTATTAATTAAAGTAAACCCTTTAAACTCTAAAGTATAAGGGTCAAACCAAAAATAATCAGGTGTTTGGAATATATCTTGATAGATTTGTTTCTTTTCTCCCCTATCCGTCTTAGCGGTACTGTCGGATAAAATTTCTACTATCACATTGGGATATTTTCCCTCTTCTTCCCACACCACCCAACTCTTACGATTTTGGTTTCGGGTTGTTCCTAACACCACAAAAAAATCGGGTCCTCGGAAATCTTCTGATTTTTTCTGGTTGGGACTATAGTAAATGGTTAAATTCCCTGATACAAAGTAATCATCCCTATCTTGCCATAACCATTCTAAGGATTGAATTAAAATCAAAATTTGACGGATGTGTAAGTTACTTTCCAAGGGAGGTTCATCACTCCATAATTCACCTTGAGGATAGATTATCTCATGGTTAGGGTCACTCGTTTGGGAGGACAGAGGAGAAATAATAGTCATTGCACGCTCATTGATCACAAGGATGATTATTTCTTTATCTTAGCGTGAGTCTAACAAGGTGGCATTGTCATTTCAGTTATCAGTTATCAGTCATCAGTACCTCGCTTCTCAACCAAGAGGCTTGAAATACGAAATCTTCTTTTTTATTGTCTTAAAAGAAGCGACTTCAGATCCCAATTTTTCGATGATGTTGTTGCAGTTCAGAACTTGGAAATGGAACATAAGGTAAGAAAATGAAAAAAAGGACATAATGCTGTTATGTCCTGAGCAAAATAATCAAAATTGGGGTTAAACCCTTATACTTTTAACATGGCGTTTTCTTGTTGATAGGGTTGAATGGTAACAGGAACGGGGCTAACATTCCAAATTTTATCGCAGTAGTCTTGAATAGAACGATCGCTAGAAAACTTACCCATCCGCGCTACATTTAAAATGGACATTCGACTCCAATGTTCTTGATCTTGATACGCTTGAGAAACCTTATCCTGTGCCTCTATATAAGCTTGATAATCAGCGAGAAGAAGATAAGAATCATCGTACTTTAAGTTATCAACAATGGGTTTAAATAATTCCGTATCTCCATGAGAGAAGAAACCGCTACTGAGTAAGTCCAAAATAGCTTTTAATTCCCCATTTCCTTCATAATAACCATAAGGATGATAACCTGATGCTTTTAACTCCGTCACTTCAGGAGTGGTTAACCCAAAGAGGAAGAAGTTTTCCTCTCCCACACATTCTCGAATTTCTACGTTTGCGCCATCTAATGTACCAATGGTTAACGCACCATTAAGGGAGAATTTCATATTACCCGTACCAGTTGCTTCTTTTCCAGCCGTAGAAATTTGCTCCGATAAATCAGCCGCAGGATAAACCCGTTGACCAAAGGTAACATTATAGTCAGGGAGAAAAATAACTTTTAAGCGATCGCCAATATCGGGATCATTATTTACTACATCTCCCACAGCCGTAATTAATTTAATCATGCGCTTGGCCATAAAGTAACCGGGGGCTGCTTTTCCGCCAAAAATACAGACACGAGGGGCTGCATTGAGGTTAGGATTGTTTTTCAACCGATGATACAGGGTAATGATGTGTAAAACGTTGAGATGCTGCCGTTTATACTCATGAATCCGTTTGACTTGAATATCAAACAATGCGTTAGGATCAACCGTAACACCGACTTTTGCTTGGATATGTGTGGCTAAATCTTGCTTGATTGCCCGTTTTGTTTCACGCCAAGCGGAACGGAAGGCACTATCTTCTACATATCCTTCTAATTTCTGCAATTCATCGAGATTTTTTAGCCAATTCTCCCCAATTTTAGAAGTAATTAACTGGGTTAAACGGGGGTTACTCAACGCCATCCAGCGACGAGGGGTTACACCATTCGTCACGTTAGTAAATTTTTCGGGGAACATTTCATAAAAGTCCCGTAAAATAGTTTCTTTGACCAATTCTGAGTGTAAAGCAGCCACACCATTAACGTGATGAGATCCTACGGTTGCTAAGTTAGCCATTCGCACATATTTCTCTCCACTATCATCAATAAGAGAGAGAACGGATAATTTATAGTTGTCTCCGGGGTATTTTAAACGAACCTGATCAAGAAAACGGCTGTTAATTTCGTAAATGATCTCCAATAAACGGGGTAACAGCGAACCAAAGATGCTTAACGGCCATTTTTCTAGGGCTTCGGGTAACAAGGTATGATTGGTATAAGCAAAAGTGTTTTTGGTAATTGTCCATGCTTTATCCCAGTCATAATGGTGGACATCCACCAATAAGCGCATTAATTCAGCAACACCCACGGCAGGATGGGTATCATTGAGTTGTACTGCCCAATAATCAGCAAAATTATCTAAATTAGGATTACCACCAAGGTGAATACGGATCATGTCTTGCAAGGATGCAGAGACAAAGAAATATTGTTGTTCAAGACGTAATTCTTTTCCTTGTATCGGTTCATCATTAGGATACAACACCTTAGAAATATTTTCTGAGCGTACTTTATCATCCACTGCACCGTAGTAGTCTCCCACATTAAAGCGTTGAAAATCAAAAGATTCACAGGCTTCTGACCGCCATAAGCGTAATGTGTTTGCAGTATTAACTTTATAGCCCAAAATAGGCGTGTCATAGGGAATTCCTTTGACCACATATCCCGGTACCCAACGCACTCGATACACCCCTTGATCATCGGTATAAGATTCGGTATGTCCCCCAAAGTTAACAAATACCTCTGACTCTGGCCGGGCGATTTCCCAAGGATTACCATATTTTAACCATTTATCGGTGATTTCAACCTGCCAGCCATCTTTAATTTTTTGGTCAAAAATACCGAATTCATAGCGAATTCCATAACCAATAGCAGGGATTTCCAAAGATGAAAGAGAATCTAAGTAACAAGCAGCTAAACGACCTAATCCTCCATTTCCTAACCCCGGTTCTTCTTCTGTATCAATAATCGTTTTTAAGTCTAACCCTGATTCAGTGACCGCTTGTTGCACTTGGTCAAAAATGCCCAAATTAATGAGATTATTGCCTAAATGAGGGCCTTCTAGGAATTCAGCAGAGAAATAACAAACTTTTTTAACGTTACCCGTAAAATAGCTTTTAACCGAACTTAACCAACGGTTTAACAAGCGATCGCGTACCGTATAAGCCACAGCCATATAAAGGTCGTTTTGGGTGGCAATTTCGGGATATTTTCCTTGAATATAGAGGAGATTATCTAAAATCGCACGACGGAGGGTTTGCACATCAATTCCTGTGCGATCGTCTTCTACATTCGGCGTACAATAGGGAGCAGCATTAGGATTGGGTAAGGTTTGCATCTTTTTTTCCTTATTTAAGTGATTTAGGTATCCCGTTTTAGATAAAGATTGGGTTAAGAAGCGATTAACTTATAAAACCCTTTATTTAATTCACGGACTCACCTTAACCTACAGTTTAAACCCTTTGGTGTCAGGTTTCAGGGTTGTTAACTGTTAACCGTTAACTACTTTCTCTTAATCCCGATAAAAAAAGTCGGGTATATTTGACGGCACTTTTTGACAGTGTTAGTATCCTGTTAACGATGATGAAAAAATGAGGAAACCCCCGATGACTCAGGCATTAGAACGAACCCTTACCCCAGATAGCACTTCTACAAAACCCACCTTCACTAAATTAGTCTCCAAAGAAGGGGGAACAGAGTATCCCTTGAAAGCCCTCCACATCTGCGAGGAAACCTTTGCCCCCCTTGAAGTTGCTTATGATTATGATGAAATTCGTCGCCAAGTAAGTCGGGAGAGTATTGCCGCCGGACCCAACTCTATCTGGCGTTATCGTGCATTTTTACCTGTTGAAAGCGAAAATCCCATTGATGTTGGCACAGGCATGACTCCCCTCGTTAAATCTCATCGTTTAGCCCGTCGTCTAGGCCTTAAAAATCTTTACATCAAAAATGATGCGGTAAATATGCCGACGCTGAGTTTTAAAGATCGGGTGGTATCAGTCGCCTTAACCCGCGCCAAAGAATTAGGATTTACCACGGTTTCCTGCGCTAGTACGGGTAATTTAGCGAACTCTACCGCAGCGATCGCAGCCAAAGCGGGGTTAGATTGTTGTGTTTTCATCCCTTCAGACCTAGAAAAAGGCAAAATATTAGGAACATTAATCTATAATCCTACCTTAATGGCGGTTAAAGGCAATTACGACCAAGTAAACCGTCTTTGCTCTGAGGTAGGTAACACTTATGGATGGGGTTTTGTTAACATTAATCTACGTCCTTACTATTCTGAAGGCTCAAAAACCCTTGGTTTTGAGGTAGCAGAACAATTAGGCTGGAAATTACCCGACCATATCGTTGCACCTTTGGCTTCTGGGTCACTTTACACCAAAATTTACAAAGGTTTCCAAGAATTCGTCAAAGTAGGTTTAGTGGATGATAAACCTGTTCGTTTTAGTGGCGCACAAGCAGAAGGGTGTTCTCCCATCGCCACTGCTTTCAAAGAAGGACGAGATTTTATTGCCCCAGTAAAACCCAATACCATTGCTAAATCAATTGCAATTGGTAATCCTGCTGATGGAGTATATGCCCTTGACATTGCTCGTAAAACTAATGGAAACATTGAAAGTGTGACCGATGCAGAAATTGTTGAAGGGATTAAACTTTTAGCAGAAACCGAAGGCATTTTTACAGAAACCGCAGGAGGAACAACGGTTGCAGTTCTGAAAAAATTGGTAGAAGCAGGTAAAATTGATCCTGAAGAAAGCACCGTAGTTTACATCACAGGTAACGGGTTAAAAACTCAAGAAGCGGTGCAAGGAGCAATTAATGAACCCTTTATCATTGATGCTAATTTAGATAGCTTTGAACGGGCGTTAGAACGCTCTCGCACCTTAGAACGTCTCGATTGGGAGCAAGTTCTGGTATAATTAGGGTTATGTCCAGTTATTCCCTAGATTTACTACGAATAACTGGCTATTGTTAACTGTTCACTGATAATTGTTCACTGAAAAGATGACTATTAAAGTTTTAGTTCCTACCCCGCTACAAAAATTCACTAATAATCAAGCGGTAATTGAATGTGAAGGGACCACAATTAGTGGCTTAATTGATTCTCTTGAAAAGGCTTGTCCGGGGATTAAAGAGCGTTTGTGCGATGAATCGGGTCAACCTCGTCGCTTCCTCAATTTCTACGTTAATAGCGAGGATATTCGCTTTTTAGAGGGTACAGATACCGCTTTAAATGAAGGGGATGAAGTTAGTATTGTTCCCGCAGTTGCAGGAGGGTAACAAGTCGAAAGTTAAAAGTCAAAAGTATTACCTCTTGATGAATCGAGAGGATTGAAGAAGGAGTAAGTTTTTGATTTTTCCCCGCTTACTGGGGAGGCTTTTCGACCAATTTTTTGTCACAAAGTCGGAAGTCAAAGATATTGACAGGTAAAGTTTGTAGTAGTCTCTTTTGTGCGACAATAAAAGGCTAAAGTCCTCACTACAAACTTGCTATATCTCCTTGTTTCATTATCCATAATTCATAATTCATAATTTTCCATGACTTCTACCTCTTTCTTATCCGATACAGCAGACGTGACACTTAAAGATTATTGCGTCTTTGGGTTAGCCACTTGTTTTCTCAAAGAAGATGGGGAATTTTATCAAGTTGAAGTAATTGAACCCATCCCTTCTGCTGCATTAGAAGCGATTTTAAAAGGAATTCCCACCTCTTATAAAATAGCGACAGCTAAAACAGTGGGTGATGTCGTTTCAGATAATGGGGTGAAAGTTCCCGATGAATTTCCCGCTAATATTAATATTCAGGTTTGTGATAATTTTGAAGAACGGTTAATTGCCTCAGTTAGAACTTACAAAAATCGGCCAGAAGCCACTCAGCATATTCCTATTAATACAACTTATCAAGACTTCAATTATTCTTTGGAGAAAAAACGAGTATTGAACGCAACGAATGTAGTTAAGGCAGAAGATAATGTAAAACAACATCCCAATACTCACAAGATTTTGTAAGAAGCATTATCAATTGTAAAAACCTAAAACCTCACACCTAATGTAGTTCGGAAACCCGTACTAACAAGGGAGTTGCAAGAGGTATCCTTCGTTCGCTAAATTAGCACTCGGAAGGTGAGAGTGCTAACTCACCCCATACCTAACTAAACGGAGGATCAAAAAATATGCCCGCCATTAGCATTAATGTCTCTACCCTAAAGCCCTTGGGCGATCGCGTTTTTGTCAAAGTTAGCCAAGCCGAAGAAAAAACCGCAGGGGGTATTTTATTACCCGATACCGCCAAAGAAAAGCCCCAAGTGGGAGAAGTGGTTGCAGTTGGCCCCGGCAAACGCAACGATGATGGTAGTCGTTCCGCTCTTGATATTGGTGTTGGCGACCAAGTGCTTTATTCTAAGTATGCTGGAACTGATATCAAACTCGGTGGCGAAGATTTTGTCTTACTCTCCGAAAAAGACATCCTTGCAACCGTTGCTTAATTCCTCAATTTACCTTTAATCCTAGTAAACCTTATCGTTTTAAGCGAGAAAGCAGACAAACATGGCTAAATCCATTATCTACAACGACGATGCCCGTCGAGCATTAGAAAAAGGCATTGACATCCTTGCTGAGTCCGTTGCCGTTACCCTCGGTCCCAAAGGTCGTAATGTTGTCCTTGAAAAAAAATTTGGTGCCCCGCAAATTATTAATGACGGGATCACCATTGCTAAAGAAATTGAATTAGAAGATCACATTGAAAATACAGGAGTTTCCTTGATTCGTCAAGCAGCTTCTAAAACGAATGATGTTGCAGGAGACGGAACAACGACTGCAACCGTTCTTGCCCATGCTATCGTCAAAGAAGGGTTACGCAACGTCGCCGCAGGTGCTAACCCCATCGCCCTCAAACGAGGTATTGACAAAGCCACCGAATTTTTAGTGGGTAAAATCGCCGAACACGCCCAACCGATTGAAGATTCTAAAGCGATCGCTCAAGTCGGCACAATTTCCGCCGGAAACGACAATGAAGTGGGTAAAATGATCGCCGATGCCATGGATAAGGTTGGTAAAGAAGGGGTTATCTCCCTCGAAGAAGGCAAGTCTATGGTGACAGAATTAGAGATCACCGAAGGGATGCGCTTCGATAAGGGTTACATCTCTCCCTACTTCGTTACCGATGCAGAACGGATGGAAGTGGTTTACGATGAACCCATGATCTTGATTACGGATAAAAAAATTACCCTAGTTCAAGATTTAGTGCCTGTCTTAGAGCAAGTGGCTCGTCAAGGCAAACCCCTTGTTATTTTGGCTGAAGACATCGAAAAAGAAGCCCTCGCTACCCTTGTGGTTAACCGTTTACGGGGTGTGTTAAATGTGGCTGCGGTTAAAGCCCCCGGTTTTGGCGATCGCCGTAAACAAATGTTGGAAGATATTGCTACCTTAACGGGTGGTCAGGTCATTAGCGAAGATGCAGGTCTAAAACTAGAAAACACTCAAGTTGAGAGTTTAGGCACGGCTCGTCGTATGACGATTACCAAGGATAACACTACCATTGTGGCAGAAGGGAACGAAGAAGCGGTTAAATCTCGTTGCGAACTGATTCGTCGTCAAATTGATGATACTGAATCTTCTTACGACCAAGAGAAGCTACAAGAACGGTTAGCGAAACTGTCTGGTGGGGTTGCGGTTATCAAAGTGGGTGCGGCGACTGAAACTGAGATGAAAGACCGTAAACTTCGCTTAGAAGATGCGATCAACGCAACCAAAGCAGCCGTAGAAGAAGGAATTGTCCCCGGTGGCGGTACAACCCTCGCTCATCTCGCTCCTCAAGTCCAAGAATGGGCAAACAGTAGCCTTTCTGCTGAGGAATTAACGGGTGCTTCTATCGTTGCACGGGCATTAGTTGCGCCTTTACAACGTATTGCTGAAAATGCAGGACAAAATGGAGCAGTTGTGGCTGAACGGGTGAAAGAACAGGACTTTAGCACAGGTTTTAACGCTGCTACTAACGAATATGCCGATATGTTAGCGGTTGGTGTGGTTGACCCTGCTAAGGTCACTCGTTCTGCACTACAAAATGCAGCATCTATTGCGGGTATGGTGTTAACCACTGAATGTATCGTTGTTGATAAGCCAGAGAAAGATAAATCTGGTGCGGGTGCAGGTGCGGGTGATTTTGACTACTAAAGTCTAGATTATCTAAACTACTCAAAAATTACGAGGATGGGGCGTAATAAACCCCATCTTTTTTTTACTTTTGGTAACCAGTTGTATATATAGCTTTACGCCTTAAGGTGTTTGACATTAAAGATCCTTATCCTTGAAACGCAGTCAGAGTTTACTTTTACCCTTTGACTGTTGCCTTGTGCCTTGTGCGTCGCACTTTAACGCCTTTTAAGTGATCATCCCCTCCTAAGAAAAATAACCAAACCACCACCGTTAACCAGTGCATCACCGTAATTGTCCATAAAGATCCCGTAAATTTATAGGCAAATGTGCAAGCTGCACCAAGTAATCCTGCCAAAATAAGAAAAATTGGCTTTAAAAATGTAGGATAACCTCGCTTGTAGAAAGTAATCGCATTTAAAGGATGATAAAGCATAAAAATAATAATCCCTAAAACTGCCCACCCATTCCATATTTCCCAATTGATCCCTTCACTGGGATAGGGAAGCCATGCAACTCGCATGATCCATTCTTCAACCAAAGCAGGCAGAAAAAAGGTAGAGAGAGAACCGAAAATAAACCGAGGTAGGGTTAATGATTGTAGGGAAAAGTGTAAAAATTTACCTAAGAAACCAATAGGTAAAGCAATTACAGCATAAATTCCTAAAATAGCAAAACTAATTATCCAGTCTTTGCCCGTTGGAATTGTCAGAAGTCCTGCCAACATTCGTCGCCCAACTGAAGAGATAATCGGCGTTTCACCGAATAAACGGGTTGGGGCGAGGGGAAAAATGGTTGTATCTAGACCTCCGATTTGATTGGTACGGATAAAATGAAGTTTTGCTCCATAATTGAGGAAAATACGACCCATGTGGTCGTGGCTAACCCGTGGTAACATGGAACGCCAACTTAATAACCCATTTAACAGAGTATCTTTCTGGACAAAAGGATAGGCTTGACGTTGCTCAATTCCTGCTAAGGAAACTGCATTGTATTTCCAGTCTGGCCGCACCACACCCTCTGGGGTTAATTCTTGTTCTAACCCTTGGGAAAGAGTCACTAATTGCTTAAATCTTAGGGTTTGAGGGTCATTTGGATTATCTTCTAGCCAAGTTTGAATATCTGGTGAGTTTTGTACCTTTTGCTTTAAAGTTTCTAAGGCAATATATAGTGCTTGGTTGGAGTCTTGTACACAAGATGAAGCGGGCGTAACACTTGCACTGCCTGTCCCATCTCCTGTGCGATAACGGGCGGCCATAACTCTTAGTTGCAAAATAAGTTCGTCAAGGGGAGAGAAGATAACGCCATTAAAATTATAATCTTCGAGCAAATCCAATTTAATGATGAAATCAGACACAGGACGGGAGAAAACCCACCCTCTTGCTAAATCCCCCATATAACTTTCCCATGAATGAGTCCCAGAAATAATCCCATTGGCGTTATGGGCATAAACTTGTTCATAGAGAAGGTTAAGTTGCAATTCATCGGTCAAATTATCTTTGACTACCTCTGCGATCCCATAGGAAAAATGACCTGTTACTGTCCCTAATGCAACTTTATCTCCATTTTTACCGCCGATTCCTCCAAAAAGATGTATTAAAAGGGCTTTATCTCCTTCTTTCCACTCTTCAAAATTGGTAGGATTTTCTATATCAACTAAGCGAGTACTTCCCAGTCTTTTCTGATCGGGTGTATTTTGCCAATTTTGTACTTGAAGATAATGAACAGCTAATTCGTTACCCGAAATCATCTGTTCAGGGTCGGTTTGAAGCAATACACGAGGTTTTAAGGCTTGAACTGTAAAGATCCCCTCTTTATCTTTTGCGCCATAAATATACCAACCTTTGCGACCCATTAATGAAGACTCTAATTGGTAGGGAGTAGAATAAAAACGACCGCTAAATGAGGGAGGTTGTTGGGGAATGCGAACAATTTCTTCTTTTCCGTCAAATCGTCCCGTTTCCCGATTATAGTGAATCACTTGAAAGTATTCTTTGCTGCAAGGGGAGACACTTGGACAAGCAGTAGGTATTTCTCCTTGATCCGTTGGCCCCACGATTCCGACTAACCCCTTAAATCGCCCTGACACCATTACAGGGGTTTGATTGATAGTTAAAAGGGGTTTTCCTTGATTAATACTTAAATTGACCCCTTCTAGGCGCACTATCACGTCATCATTGGGTCTTGCACCTGCTAATGATTGTAAAGGGCCGACATTAGAACGGCCATCGAGACGGATAGGGTGGACAATTCCCCGATTCAGACTGGTTGTAGCTGCTTCGGTAAACTTAATATCTGTAGTGACTAAATTAACATAATTTTTTGCTTCTGGGCTATTAATCCACTTTAATCTAATTTTTTGACCAATGAGAGCTTTATTTGGTGCATTATACATTTCAATCCATGTACCATCTTGTTCGTCAAATTCTTGTTGTATTTCTTCAGGTGTGGGTAAAATTAAACGGCCTAACCATTCCCCATTGGGTTGATAAAGGGAAGTATCAACGGTTTGTTGAATGGGGTAAAAGTCGGGTTGATTAAAATCAAGTTTAGAGCTAATACTGTAGTCTGAGGGACGGGACGTAACAGTTGGGGTTCGATTGAGAAAAAATCCACCGATTCCTACCAATAGTAAGAAAATTAGACTCAGAAGAATAAAGGATCGCTTTTTCACTAACATTAGGCGGTTATAGCTTAAACAGTTATCAGTTATCAGTGAGCAGTCTAACACTTAACATCTAATCTTAGTGATATTAAGGCATTAATAACTGAGCATCCCCCGGTTGAGATAAAGAAGGTTGAGTGGGAGAAGGAGAAGGGGATGGTTCAGGGTTATTATTATCTATATTTGTTGGATTAACTGGTTCTTGGGGTTTTTCTTGAGAACTTGATGATTCTACTTCATAAATACTTGCTAATAAGTCCACGATCGCTTGACGTTGACGGCGATTTAACTGACGAATAGCTTTAATATCATTTTCTGTCGGATTTTCTGTTAATGTATTGTATCCCGGATAACGTTCGGGTTTAATCGGCTCATTTGCCCCTAAATAATCAGCAAAGGTTAATTTCCAATCAAAACGATAACGCATAATTCGTTTCTGCACATCCCGATGGTAGCGAACAAAACGACTCATTAAAGTATGGTCAAGATCAATCTCTCCTGATTCTTTGCGAGAATATTGATTTTCTAGGGGAATTTCGGGAAATTTTTCATAAATCATCTCTGCAACTTCTTCAGGTTGGATGCTTTTCTGGGCAACAACAGGCGGGTTGAGAGAAAAGAGTCCTATACTTAGGGTAAGGATAGCTCCAAAGACCATTAGTAAGGAATAAGTCAGAATTTTTTGAGAAGGGAAAAAGCGCATAGAATTAAGCAAGCATTCGTTTTTTAACTGTAAACTACCTAAACCCCCTCAAAATTAGGGTTGGAGGGTTGGGACTTTGCCAGCATTTGGTTAAGATTCTAACTCAAATAATAAAAATGATTGACTTAATCCAGTCAACCATCGCTTAAAAATTAATAAAATGAACCATAATTGCAATAAAAGGGAACTTAGATCAGTTTGATGGCTCGGAAACCGAAGTAAAGACCTAAAGCAACCACGGAAAAGCCAACTAAGTAACCAATGTACGCACCAACAACAAAAATCGACATCTTTGACAATATCTCCCTAGAAAAATGATATTGGGTGTAATTATACCCTGAAATCGATAAGCTGTTAAGCATCTGTCTCAAACTTATTTGAAACGACTATAAATGCGTCTTAGCCTAATTTATCTTAAAAAAATAAAGGGGGGAAGGATAGAAAAAAGAAGAATTAGAGATGCTTTAGAAAAGTTATTCCTATTTTTTTTGCCACATCCAATTAAATTGTCTTAAAATTCCCCTTAACATAAATACTTCGTCCTCAGTTAATTCAATTCGTCCAAATAAATGACGAAACTTTTCCATTCTTGAAGCAGCCGTATGGGGATATAAATAGCCACTTTCTAGTAAGGTTTTCTCTAAATGCTGATAATATCCTTCCATTTGATCCAAGGTTGCTATATTAGTTGTTATAGGCGATCGCTCTACATTTTCTAAACTCACCTGATATAATTCATACACACAAATGGCTACTGCTTGGGCAAGATTTAAAGAGGAATAATCAGGATTGGCTGGAATACAGACGAATCGTTGAGCATAGTTTAACTCTTCATTGCTCAACCCCCGATCTTCGGGACCGAAAATTAAGGCTGAGGTTAAGTTATCGGTTAATAACCAAGGAAGAGCATTTTTGGGGGTTTCTAAGGGGGTTTGTAGGGAACAAGTGCGGCCAGTTGTTGCGATCGCTCGATGGCATCCGTTTAAGGCTTCTGGCAGACTAGAGACAATGTTAGCATTGTTCAACACATCTTTGGCATGAACGGCCATGTGTTGGGCTTCTTCACAGTAGGGATCACAGTGAGGATTGACTAAAATAAGGGAAAATAACCCCATATTCTTCATAACTCTCGCAACTGAACCGACATTGCGAGATCCGGCGGGTTCAACTAAGATGACTTTAACTTGGTTTAATCTTTTCAACCGACTAACCTACACTGCTAGATAAGGGAATGTGATCCCCTTCATCATAAGCAGTTTCTAGCCATAATGCTTTAGCTTCATTAATATTATTGATGATTTCTTCTAAGGTTTCGCTTTGGGTTAGACACCCTTGTAAGTCTTTAAATAAATAATTTTTTGAGCAAAGACTGTAAGAGATGATCTATAGTGGTCATTAGGAATTTAATATCAAAAACTTTAAGGAGAGTTATGTTAAGTTTGCAGGAAATTCTCAGTTCAGTTGACCAGTTATCAGTTGATGATAAGGAGTATTTATTTAAGGTTCTCAAAGAGCGATTAATTGAAGATCAAGAGGTGGAAATTTTGGCAAGTGCTGAAGAACTAATGGAAGATTTTAAGGAAGGAAGGGCTAAAATTGGAACGGTTGATGATTTAATTGCCGATTTACTAGGAGATGAAAATGAAAGTTGTTTGGAGTAAAGGATTTAAACGCTCTTTTAAAAAAGTAACTCGGAAAAATCCACATTTACAAAATAAAATCATTGAGGTTTTAACTCTATTAGCTGATGATCCTTTTACTTCTTCGTTAAAGTCTCATAAATTGACAGGCAATTTAAAGGGACTCTGGGTTTGTTCAGTTAGTTATGATTGTAGAATTGTCTTTAAATTTTCAGAGTATAAGAAAATGTTAGAAATGATGATTTTTTTAATTAATGTGGGGACTCATGATGATGTTTATCATTAATAGAGATTTCTTAATTGTCCCGAAATAATTGGTTTAAGGGTTCAATTAACCTCTGTCAGCATCACCCACCGCCCGAAACAATTAGTTTAAGGGTTCAATTAACTCCTGTAAACATCACCTACCGCACCGAAATAATTGGGTTAAGCGTTCAATTAACCTCTGTCAGTATCACCCACCGCCCTGCAATAAATTGCTATTGGCTTATATGTATCGTTATCTAAAGATAACTTACATAGCCAACTAACAATGAGGAATTCTAGTTCAATTTATTGAACGTCCTTTGTTAGTTCCTTGAAATTGAGTTCAAGGCGAGTTAACGGTTGAAGCATTCAATCAATTAAGCCCCGTAAATATCGCAAACAGCACCGAAATAATTAGGTTAAGCATTCAATTAACCTCTGTAAGCATCATCCACCGCCCCGAAATAAATTTCAGGGCTAACATAATAAGCCCACTAAAGGGGCTATTTGATAACAGATTCTGAACAATTCCATGCTTTCACCACTGAGAAGATTGAGTCACTTTAGGTGACTTTAGCTATTAGCCTTGAAATTGATTTCAAGGTGGGTTACGTCCTGCCGCCACTTCATGTATCGGTTGTTCTTCTTTACGTTCATTACTCCCCATCATAAAGTTTCCCTCTGGTATCAACACCATTTCTAAGCTGACACCCTTTCCTAAGTCTTCTGTAATGGTTTTCTGTAGGGGCGCAAGGTTTGCGCCCATTGCAGGGTTTACGTTTGTTGCAGGGTTTACATTTATATCCAAGTTTGGTTTAGATGTATCCGTTATCGGTTCATCTTCATTTCCAAACGTCTTAGCCAAGGTTTTTGGATTTGATTCATCTTCCTCTACAGGTATCGATGACGGTTGATTCTCAAGAGAATTGGCTTCGGGCGCAAGCCTTGCGCCCCTACGGTTGCTTAATGGCTGATTAATTTTATTATCCACATCTCCTGCATAATTTCCCTCAGCATAGCCTCCCCCAAATTGAACATCCTTAAAGTAATTGATAGAGTTAGGCTGAGATTGGAGAAACGCTGCCATCATCTTTTGATATTCTTCCAATTTAGCTTGTGCGATCGCAACTTCCTGATTACTTGTGTCTGATTGATCAATCACCACATCTGTCTGAATCGCTATCTTTGACCAAATTTCTTTTAACTTAGCTAATGCTTCCTCTGTATCATGTATAACTAACCTTGTCCATAACATTTCTGCCAATTTTAACTCATTTTTCGTTTCTGCATACAAAGCCTGTATCTTCAATTCCCTAATATCATCCAAATCTGGCCGAATATATTCAGGTAAAATTAAAAGACGATTCTTGTTTTCAGGTTCAATGGTGGCAATAGGGGTTTGTTTCGGTTGTTTATATTGCTCATTTAACGCCATCACCCGACGTTTTACCCGTTTACACAATCTCTCTACCGTTGCACAATTATTTTCCCCTTGTATAGTTAAAGACTCAATCAACGCATAAGTAAATGAACCTTGATTTAACTCAGGTATCTCATAAGATTTCTCATTGGGACTGCATGAAGCTAAAGAAATAACCCCTTGTTGCTGCGATAAATCCAATCCTGACCCACTTTTAGCCGAATCCCGACAAGCATCGATAAATAACATAATATTCCCTGCTCCACTATTCCGTAAATAGTCAACCAACCAAGTAATTTTGATAGCAGAATTATCTATTTCATCAGGATGGGGGTCACTATCCGATAATAAAAGATAATCTTGCCCTTGATGTCGCCAACCATGACCACTAAAAAAGAACCACAGGTTATCAGAGGGAGATAACACAGAGGTTTGCTGATTTTTGTCCTTATTAAATCGCTCTCTAATCCAAGATTTCACATTGGTAAACATGGGTTGAGAGGGAAAGTCCTCACTCATATCGGTAAATGGGGCAGAATTATCGGTAAATAGGTAAATTTTTTCAAATTGCTGGCTATTATTTAACCATTCAGCCATCTTATCCCCATCATTTACCGCACAATCAAGGGATTTCAGAAACCGATACTGATTAATTCCGATGCAAATTGCCCAATTCTTCGCCATTTTACCGATTAGTGAGAAAAGTGTACATTCTTACTTTTCAGTTTACTGTCAAATGCTGAGAGTAGGTGAGCAGCATCAGTTCCTTTTCATAATTTATAATTCATAATTCATAGTTTAGATAACTTTAACTTGATTTAATCTCTGCAATCTATTAATAGAGAAGATTCTGTATAAAATTGAGAAAAGATCGTGAGACGATGGCTCAATTTTAGACTAATTCACCAACAACCTTTCTCTTTAGCCCGTTAATCCCTATGAAAGTCTTAATTCTCAATGCTGGATCGAGTAGTCAGAAAAGTTGCCTTTATACCTTACCCGAAGATACCTTACCGCCCCATCCCCCTGAAGCGATATGGTCTGCTACTATTGACTGGACAGTGGCAAATGACTACGGACGCTTAACCGTTAAAGCCAACGAATGCAAACAAGAAATTAAGGTAGATCCCAAAAAGCGCACCGAAGCCATTGCCACCCTCTTAAATACCCTGATTGAAGGGGAAACGAAAGTTATTGACCAATTAAGCGAGATTAATATTGTCGGACATCGGGTAGTACACGGAGGAATACATTACTCGGAGTCAACCTTAATTACACCAGAAGTTAAACAAACCATAGCTGATCTCATTCCCCTTGCACCCACACACAATCCCGCCCATTTAGAAGGAATTGAAGCCATTGAAAAGATATTAAGGGATGTTCCCCAAATGGCAGTGTTTGACACCGCTTTCCACGCAACCATGCCCCCAGAAGTAGCAACCTATCCCATCCCTTACGAATGGACTGAAAAAGGTGTGCGTCGTTACGGCTTCCATGGAACAAGCCATAAATATTGTACGCAACGGGTCGCAGAATTGCTAGAAACCCCCCTAAACGGGATAAAATTAGTCACTTGTCATTTAGGGAATGGCGCATCCCTCGCAGCCATTAAAGACGGCCAGAGTGTTGATACTACAATGGGCTTTACTCCCCTTGAAGGGTTAATGATGGGGACTCGCAGTGGTTCGGTTGATCCTGCCATTCTCATCTATTTAATGCGAGAACATGGGTTAACGGCGGATAATTTAAACAGTTTACTCAACAAAGAAGCAGGATTAAAAGGAGTTTCGGGACTTTCCGCCGATATGCGAACGATTGTGCAAGGCGTAGAAGCGGGTAACGAACGGGCAATTTTAGCCTTTGATATGTATATTCAACGGTTACATTCTCTTATGGGTGCAATGATTGCAACCTTGAAAGGATTAGATGTCTTAGTCTTCACCGCAGGTGTGGGAGAAAATGCAGCCATTGTCAGAGAAAAAGCCTGTGAAGCATTTGAGTTTTTAGGCTTAAAATTAGACAAAGAGAAAAATAACAAAAGACCAATAGATGAGTTAATTTCTACCCCTGACTCCAAGGTGAAAATTTATGTGATTCATACCGAAGAAGATTGGGCGATCGCAAAAGATTGTTGGCACTATAACAAGGCAAAAGGAAAAAGGTAAAAAGCAAAAGGGTGTGAAGTTTGAGATGTTTAAACCTCACACCTGACACCCGAAACCCGAAACCTGAAGCCCGAAACCTGACACCCGAAACCTGACACCTTAAACACTTAAATGACTCAATTAGAAATTTCTGCACCCCCCAAAGATGTCTCGAAAGTTAAAGCATTTTTAAAGCTGGTTTTGGCTTTATTTTCTATCTCATTTGCCCCTATTTTTATTCGTTTTAGTGAGGTTGAATTAGGGGCTTATGGAACAGTATTTAATCGCCTCTGGATCTTTGTGATTGCTTTTGGACTGACTAAATTTCTCAGACATTCGTTAACCGTTTCTGCTGCAAATACTAAAGAAGAAAAGGGAGAAAATGAGAGAGAATTGTCTTCATTGTTTGAGAAAAATAATCTCCTTTTAGTTGGGGTTGGGGTTGCTTCAATTACTTCTTTAGCACTGTGGGCAGTTGCTTTACAATACACTAGCGTTGCCAATTGTATGTTATTGAACAATTTAACCCCAATCTTTACTAGCTTAGGTGCATTTCTCTGTTTTGGTAAACGCTTTGATCTTAAGTTTATTGTAGGAATGTTAATTGCGCTTTTAGGGGCTGTGTTATTGTGTTTTGGTGATTTGGGCGGAAGTAGTGGACACTTAAGAGGAGATTTATATTCTTTGTTATCAGCCGTTTTCTTAGGGATTTATTTTCTAATTGTTGAACAGTTAAGAAGTAAATTCTCAGCAACAACTATTTTACTATGGCGAGGATCAATTGGGGGATTGTTATTAATTCCAGTTATTATCTTAGCTAAGGACAGCTTCTTTCCCCATCTCTGGACTACTTGGTTAGCGGTTATTGGTCTAGGTTTAATTTCTGAAGGATTAGGACAACGGTTATTAGCAGATTCTATGAAACAATTTAGCGCGAGTTTTATTGCTATCTTTTTGTTATTAGAACCGTTAATTAGTGCTATCTTAGCATGGATTATTTTTGCTGAAGCGTTAAGTTCTGGAACATGGGGAGGATTTGCTTTAATTTTAGGGGGAATTTACTTAGCTCAAACCAGTCAAGCTTCAACTCAAGGGGAAAACAATTAGTATCTTCCCCTAATAACGATACAGTCAAGCTTTTGCTCTCATCGACTTTCGGATAGTCAGCAAAGCTTGTTTTTCAATTTGTCTAACTCTTTCCCTACTTAGATCCATGAGTCCCCCTATGGTTGCTAAACTATAATTATTGATATAACGTAAATATACAACTTTCCTTTGTTTCTCATTTAAGAGACCTAAATATTTTTCCACTTCATGATGATGAAATAAATTTTCCATCGCCACTTCCCCATTATTACTCGGATCTTCTAGAAAGTCTCCTATGGTTAACTCCTGTTCTTCTCCTATTTTATGGTCGAGGGAATAAGTTGTTTTACTGACTTTAAACAAATCTTCTACGGCTTCTGAAGTCATTTCTAAGTGCTTTCCAAGTTCTTCTGTTGTTGGCTTTCTTCCGTATTTTAACATTAATATTCGGTAAGCTTTTTTAACTTTATGCAGCTTTTCACTAATATGAATGGGCAATCTTACGGTTCGACCTTTTTCTGCGATCGCTCTTGTGATACCTTGTCTAATCCACCAATAAGCATAGGTTGAGAATTTATATCCCTTACTATAATCGAATTTTTCTACCCCTCTAGTTAGCCCAATTGATCCCTCTTGGATTAAGTCTTGAAACTCTAATCCCCGATTCATATATTTTTTGGCGATCGACACCACTAAGCGTAAATTGGCCTTAACCATTTTCTGTTTAGCCCATTTTCCTCTGTTAATAATTTTTTCTAACTTTTGTTGAGATAATCCCACTTCTTCAGCCCATTGTTCCCGACTGAGACTTGCCCCTATTTCTTTTTCTAGGTCTTCTTTCAAGATTTCTAGCTCTTGCCATTCCTTGATTTTTCTTCCGAGTTCTATTTCTTCGTTAGCTGTCAACATCGGGATTCTACCAATTTCCTGTAAATAGTCTCTAACAGAATCTACAGATAATTTGCTGGTCATTGTTTAACCTACTCTTTCAGTAGTTTTTGCTTTGACTAATTTGTTTATGCCTACAGTATGAGTGATTTTTTCTGACGATACTTCACCCGACTTAGTGAACTTTTGGGGTAAGCTAAAACGCATTTAAACTGGGTCTTGGGTATTTTGGTACAAACCCTTAAACTGTCTCCCTACTCCCTTACCGTCTTCACATACCAATGTGCGATACATAAAAAGAAGTCTTTCCCCTTCACCTCTTTTGTTTCACAATAATAAAGTTATAATGCTCACTTAGAGGAAAAACTATGGGTCTGTTAGTTGATGGAGTTTGGCAAGACAAATGGTATGACACCGCAAGTACAGGGGGAAAATTTGTCCGTCAGGCCGCTGGGTTTCGTAACTGGGTTACCCCAGATGGAAGTCCTGGCCCCACGGGAAAAGGGGGATTTAAGGCAGAAGGCGATCGCTATCACCTCTATGTTTCCTATGCTTGTCCTTGGGCCCATCGTACTTTAATCTTTCGACGGCTTAAGGGGCTAGAATCCATGATTTCCCTGTCCGTTGTCCATTGGTTTATGGGGGAACATGGCTGGACTTTTACCCCTGATGATGGGGTGATTAGAGATCCGATTTGGCAAGCTCAATACTTGCATCAGATATACACTCACGCCAATGCTCAATACACGGGACGGGTGACTGTGCCTGTTTTGTGGGATAAACAGACTCAAACTATTGTTAGTAATGAATCTTCCGAAATTATTCGGATGTTTAACAGTGCGTTTGATGAAGTGGGAGCTAAATCGGGAGATTATTATCCTGAAGCCCTCCGCAATGAAATTGATACACTCAATCAGCGTATCTATAATACCGTCAATAACGGCGTTTATAAATGTGGATTTGCTACTACTCAATCGGCTTATGAAGAAGCCATTACACCCTTATTCGATACTCTTGATTTTCTAGAAGAAAGACTTTCAGCGTCTCGGTATTTAACAGGGGATCGCCTTAGCGAAGCTGACTGGCGACTTTTCACCACACTGGTACGTTTTGATTCGGTTTATGTGGGTCATTTTAAGTGTAATATTCGCCCCATTGTTGATTATCCGAATCTCTGGGGCTATGTAAGGGAACTTTATCAAATCCCCGGTATTGCCGAAACTGTCAACTTATTTCACATTAAAAATCACTACTATCAGAGTCATACTACTATTAATCCTACCCGTGTTGTCCCTGTTGGACCAGAGCTTGATTGGATAGAGCCTCATGGTAGAGGATAGGGGAACTTACAGGGTTATTTTTTGAGTAAGGAGAATTTTTATCCCACAATTTAAGAATAAATCAAGTAAAAGCACCCTCAAAGAAGTTAATTCTCTCCCTACTCCCAACTCCCAACTCCCTTCTCCCTACTCCCTACTCCCTACTCCTATACTTGTTAAAAGTGGGCTATTAAAGTCATCAATGGCTAATTTAGCTCCCTGTTGACGGAGAACTTCGGAAGAATGGGTCGTCGTAAGACCAACGGTAAAAATTCCTGCCTCTACCGCCGAACAAATACCACTAGGGGAGTCTTCAAACACCAAAGCCTCATCAGGAAGAACTTCGAGACGACGTAAAGCTTCTTGATAAGGAAAGGGATGGGGTTTAGCCCAAGGTAACTCCTCTGCTACAATTACTATCTCCCAAAAGGAACGAAGTTGAAGGGCGTGGAGCATAAATTCAGCGTTCGGACGAGGAGCATTGGTAACAATGGCTGATTTAAGTTGTTGCGCTTTAATCCAATCTAATAAGGTGAGTAAGCCGGGGAGAGGCTTTAACTGGTTTTGAGCAACGTTGCGAAAATGGGCTTCTTTATCCTCACTTAATTGCTCCACTTGCTCAGGGGAAAGTTGGGGTAACCATTGACGAACAAAATCAGGGGTGTGTTTTCCGCTAATATGTTCTTGATAGAAAGACAGATCAATGTCTAATCCGTAATCTTGTAGCCAAGATTGCCAAATAGAGAAGTGGATAGGATCGGTATGAGTCAGTGTTCCGTCTAAGTCAAAGATGATAGCTTTTAGCATAGAAATTAAGGGTTATCAGTGATCAGTGATCAGTTATCAATTATCAGCGATCAGTTAATAGCATTAATAAAAACTCTATCAGTAATGATCAATTCTTTTAAGTCAATTATTCCTACCACAACTAACATTAAGCCATCATTTTATTTAATAACCAATCGAAAAAGCGATCGCCAAACCATTGTCGGATAAACATCATTGGTTTAGCTAATTTCCCTCCTACATAGCGAGTTTTGGGTTTCTTGGCCTGTATCGCTTGGAGAATTAAGTCAGCAATCAAATCAGGACTAGAGGAGTTGCCAGACTCATAGGAATTTCGAGATGCTTTGGCTAAACCTTGGGCTAAATCCTTGTATGCACCCGATCCTGACCGTTCTAGCATAGGTTGAATCATCACATCACCGAATTCGGTTTTAATCACACCCGGCTCAATAATAACCACATCAATGTTAAAGGGTGCAAGTTCAATTCGTAAACAATCAGACCACCCTTCCAATGCGTGTTTTGTTGCATGATACCAACTTCCCAAAGGAGTGTACATTTTGCCACCCATAGAAGATAGATTAATGATTGTGCCGCTTTTTTGCGATCGCATATAAGGTAAAACCAATTGAGTTAATCGCGCTAAACCAAATAAGTTAACCTCAAATTGATACCTTGCATCCTCTAGGGTGGTATCTTCCATTGCACCATACATCCCAAAACCCGCATTATTTACGAGAATATCGACACCTCCCTGTTCTTCTTCCATTTTTCTAATCGCTGCTTTTAACTCTTCTTCTTTGGTAATATCCATCTTAATTGGGATAGCCCCTAATGCTTGAAGATCGCTCATTTTGTCGATGCGTCTAGCCGCCGTATAAACGGTATAATTAGCACGAATCAGCGTTTTAGCAGTGGCTTTGCCAATACCTGATGAAGCACCTGTAATTAATACGGTTTTTCCTGTCATTTTTGTTTCCTAAGAGAGAGATAGGGAATATTTGGTGAACTACCTGATTCAGTTTAACCCTATGAAGTCAAAAATAGGCTGTTCAAGGATTTCAAGCTGAGAAGACTGTCCTAAATTTATTTTTTACTGCTATAAAACCTTGAAACAAGGGTCAGGGATTGCTATTGTAGGTAGCATTATAAGTATGCTAAACTCCTAACTTATATTTAGAGAATTATCCTTTAAACTGCCTTAAATTTACATTAATCGATTTAACAATGACTGTTTCTCCTCTCTGTGTCCCTTTCGTCGATTTACCCCAACTTCACAACCCCCTTGAACCTACTATTCAACAAGCCATTCATCAGGTGATAGAAAAAGGTGATTTTATCCTTGGCCAAGCGGTAAAAGACTTTGAAACCGCCTTTGCACAAGCTAGTGGGGTGAAGTATGGGGTAGGTGTCGCATCGGGGACAGCAGCGATCGCTTTGGGGTTACAAGCTTGTGGCCTCCAAGCAGGAGACGAAATCTTAGTTCCCGCTAATACCTTTGTCGCTACCTTAATGGGAGTGATTCAAGGGGGATTTACCCCTATTTTGGTGGATTGTTGCCCTGATACGGCTTTAATTGATTTAGCGGCGGCTAAAAAAGCCATTACCCCTTCTACAAAAGCCATTATCCCCGTTCACCTCTATGGACAAATGGTGTCCCCTTCCGCTTTACGAACCTTTGCGGATACCCATCAATTGATGATTTTTGAAGATGCAGCCCAAGCCCATTTAGGGACAGCAGAAGGAGTAATCGCTGGTTCTGTAGGGAAAGCGGCGGCGTTTAGCTTTTATCCGAGTAAAAACCTTGGTGCAATGGGAAATGGGGGCATTTTAGTAACGGATGATGAAACAGTGGCGGCTAAAATGCGATCGCTCAGAAATTATGGTGCGCCCCAGAAGTATTATCATACAGATATTGGCTCAAATAGTCGCTTAGATACCATTCAAGCGGCGATTTTAAACGTTAAATTACCCTACTTAGCCCAATGGAATCAATTACGCAATCAAGCAGCATCCTATTATGATCAGCAATTAGAAAGTTTAGGGGAATTGGGCATCATTCCGATGAAAAATCGGGTAGGAAAGGGTCATGTTTATCATTTATATGTAGTTAAATTGCCGTCTGATAAGGCCAGTGAACGGGAAACGATACAAAAAACCCTACAAGAAAAAGGTATTCAAACAGGTATTCATTATCCCCTTCCCTGTCATTTACAACCTGCCTATCGTTACTTAGGTTATCAGATTGGTGATTTTCCCCACGCAGAAGCCTTATGCGGACAAATTCTTTCTTTACCGATGTTTCCTCACCTTAGTCAACCCCAATTGGACTGGGTTATTAAGCAATTGTCGGAGTTGTATTGAATGAAACCCTAAGAACGTGCTTGTGCGTGCTTATCGCAATAACTAGGTCTAAAACCCCGTCTTTTAAGACGGAACGTTTTTGGAGCGAGGTATAAATCCTCGTTACAAAAACAACTTCCGACTTCCGACTTCATACTTCCGACTTCTTTAACACCATACAGTCGGGAGAGCCAAACAGCCAAACAAACTTTAACATTCGGCTCACTCAGACTTCAAATAATAGCTTCAGAGGAGATTTATTTCCTAACTTATCACTCATAATCTATAATTTATAAGGATATTTTTTCTTGAATCAAACTTTATGGATAGTCTGGATACATATTATTACTTTTTGCCCCAACCCCCCTATTTTTTCTTAGCAGTGGGTTTATTCATAGGCATTACCTGCGGGTTAGCGTTTGAGGCTACCCTCAAAGAATGGGTGAAGATTTGGCTCAAATCAAGTAAAGAAGAGGAACAAAAATTAATTGATAGTCCGTTATTATTACCCTTTTTCGGAATATGTGTCGGGATTTGTGTCTTTCTCTCGGCAGGATTAGAAATTTTCATCCTCAATCGTTGGGTTTCCTATGCCGTCGCCCTTCCCATTACCATTTTTACTGCGGCTCTCGTTTGGCAACAATTGGGACAACTCTTACAACAACTTAAAGCCGGTGGCTCAAAAGCGATCGATTTAGATGCTTTTTAATGGTGAGCTTATCCCACCGATACTGCTTCTTGATACAGGCAAAAGTCTAAACAAAATGTTTGATTTTTGCCTTTTTCCTTGTTTAATTGTGCGTGTAGCACTATACCTCTACTTTCTCCCCTTCTGCGTTTACTTCTGCTTCCTCACTCGGCGTGTCTGTTGTAAGGACTGTTTCAGTAATAGAAGCCTCTGGACTATCAGTGCTACGGTTAATAACTGCTCCTAACACCGATATTTCGGCTTCAGCAAATTGATCGCTTGCTTCTTCGAGTAAGCTAGAGCGAGTAATACCGGGACAAGTTACCAACAGTAAGCCATCGCTAAAGGGTTCGAGTAATAGAGCATCATTACAACGGGATAGGGAAGGCGCATCTAAGATAACGACATCAAAGCGGCCCCGTGCATCCTTGAGGAAGAGTTGAAACTCACTCGACTCTAAAATGGCGGACGCTTGCCGTTGTGGCCCCGAACTCGGCAAAATATACAAGTTAGCAATCCCCGGTACTAACTGAATCGCTTCACTGCGGGCTGCATAGTATTTTAACGGTTCGATATTGGCTACCCGATCTGGATTTACCCCTAGCAAAGAGGATTGGGAAGGCATTCGTAAATCTGCTTCGATAAGAAGGGTTCGTTTACCCGCAAAGGCAGAAGCAACCGCTAAATTGTAAGCTGTAATGGTTTTTCCTGCCCCATTGCTAATGCTCGTTACTACCATCACCTTAGATAATTCCGTCCCTAAGCGGCGTAAACTACTACGACATCGCTCATAGAAAGGTAAATAAGGAGAATCCAAGTCATCAATAATGGGTGGCTCGTCCTCTTGTGAGAGGGTCAGAATTTCAGGAAATTCCCCTAAAACGGTTAAGTCGCGATCGCTTAAAGCACTGCGTAACTCTTGGACGGTGTGTAGGCGATCATCGATCATTGCAAGGAGGAAGATCACCCCTAATCCACCTAATATGCCGACGCCACCCCCTATTGTTATGATAAGGTAGCGATTTTTGCTTTGAACCGTTGGTGCAGGTCGAGGAATATAGGCTGCCTCAGTCGCAATGGTCAAACTTCCCACCGTTTCCGCTTCAGCCGCTTGAGCATCCACCAAAGCAGTCAGAATATTTTGATAGACAACCCGTTGGAATTCCACCTCTTGTACCAATTGAGCCTGTTGTAGCTGTTGATCAGGAAAGCGATTGTATTGATCTCGCAATTCCTGTTCGGTTTGAATACTAGAGGCTAACTGTTCCCTTAAACCCGCCTGTTGCGTTTCCAAGACTAATAATTGACTGGCCAGTTGTTGTCGGTTGGGATCAAGGCTGGCTTCTTTTCTGATCTCACTGGGAACAGGGGCAAACTCTCTTTCCCCAATGAGTTCTTCTGCCCTTTGTTGCAAGAGTAGCTCATTAACTTGCTTTTCTTTAACTAACTGTTTAATCGTTGGATGTTCTTCCTTTAAATCTAGCCTGACGCGTTCTAGTTGGAGTTCAGTCTCCAAAATAGCAGCTCTAAGGTTGGCCAAAATGGGATCAGCACTGAGGGCAACAGCCGTATAAGCTTGCTGAGGATTTAAGCCCAATTGTTGGATTAAACTATTGATTTGTCCTTCAATTTCGTCAAGGGCTAACTTGAGTTCCCTTTGTTGTTGTTGACTACTGGTAATACCACTAAAGAGACTCCCATCTTGAATCGCTAATATTTCAGTTCCTTGCTGACTGATGTAGTCATAAAATCTTCGTTCTGCCTTTGTTAAATCAACTTTTACCTCCCCTAAACGTTTTTCTAGACCGCTAATTTTACTCCGTAATTGGTAGGTATTGAGCCAACGGCTATAGTCCACCATTTCTTCCATAAAAGTTCTCAGCACTGCTTCGGCTTGGGTCTTAGAGCCGGGATCCGTATATTCTAGGGTGATAGTTTGAGGTCTATTGGGGTTGGCATCACTTTGTTCGTTTTCCTCTGTCCCCCGATTAGGAAGGGTAATTTTCAGCCGATTTCTTTCTATGATTTCGCTAATCTGGTTGCCGGTAAAGTTAAGGCGTTGAGCGCTCTGCTGCAAAACTCTTCCCGATAAGAGGATCTCTCTGTTGATCGAACGTCCTTGCGCTTGAAGGGTTGAACCTGTACTGGTAAAGGCGGGTGGGGGGGTACGAAACGTGAGTTCCCCTCTTGCTCTAAAGGTCTCCGAAGGCGGTGGAGGATCGGGTAACATGGCCACTACCACGGAAGCTCCCAAAGCTGCCAAAAAGACCAAAAAACCAATGAGTTGATTCTGTTCAAGGGAGATAATAAAGCGTTTTATGATGGGTGGAGCCATAGTACCTACTACTCAATTCTGATTGACATTATTCTAGCGGTTTTCAGACCATCAGTGTTTTTACGGTAACAGATTGTCATATTCGATTAGTTTCGATTGTTATTATTACCATCAAATAGTCTATCGAAAAAGAAGAAAAATGAGGAGACATCCCGAATTGGTTGGGTTAAAACCCTAAAGGCTGCTAAGATTTTCCCTAATAAGGTTCGACTGGTCACGATCACATCATTATCCCGTAGGAGGACGGCTTGAGGAAAGTCTCCGTCTAACACTAACGAGCGAGGATTAAGTTTTTGTGTGACGATTCGACCCACATCAGGATCAAATCTGAGTAAGGTGACTTCATTGCGTTTAATCCTTAGAGCATCTGCACTGGGTAATAAGCCAACTAAATCAAGGAAGCTACTGCCACTGGGAAGCTCGACGTTGCGTAATTGTTCCCCTGAAGGAAGATTTTGAATCAGAACACGAACGACAATGCTTTGCTGGGTTAGGTTCGTGTTGGCAATTAAAGCTCGGTCATAATCTCTAGCGGTTTCTGTATTGAGTCGCTTTACAATAATGGTATCTCCGCCTTGAAGGCGTATATTAGGAAGACTTCTACCTCTGATTAGGGGCGTATAAAGGTCGATGGTTTCTTCAAGAACTGTTCCATCTATTAAGGTGCGACGAACAACGACTGAGCGTAAATCTGCTTGTTCGGTCCCTCCCCCGGCTGTGGTAATGATATTGTTTAAACCGACCCCTTGGGCAAAAGCATAGTACCCCGGACGAACAATTTCTCCAATGACGGTTAATCCTACGGGACGTACCCCAGTCAAAACAGCCAGCACTTCTGGTTCTTCCTGCAAAAATTTTTGACCGAGTTCGTAAGCTACTTTGGTTTCTACTTCATCTAAGGTCATGCCTACCACAGTGATACGACCTAGGATGGGAACAAAAAGATTGCCTTCGGGATCAATTTGTCCACCGAAGGAAAATTCAGAAAAGTTTCTGACATTGACTTGAATTCTATCCCCAACATCTAAGCGATAGAGATTAAATTGTTGGGAGGTAAGGGGATCAAAATTAGGGGGAAATTGGGTTTGAGGAACAACATCTCTAGGACGAAAGGTGGGATTGGGGGGTTGTGGGGACATTAACCTGTCTTCTGGATTGGATACTCCTTGGCTTCTGGCCACTGGAAGCCACCAGATACTGTTGATTGACCCAATCAGAAGACTACTGATTCCAATTCGTAGGCCAAGTTGACACACGTTCATTGGCTTTTCCATACACCACACTCCATAACCACATTAGCACTAACAATCTCTATCATATCTTCTAGTCTTTGAGATTTGGCTCAAGGAAAATTTGAGTTTCTAAGGTCGTCTGTATTTGATTGATAATTGATTCAGCTAAGGTTTGTTGGTCATCTAGGGAGCTTAAGGGATTAATGGGAAGCTTAACGTTAACAGCAATCCATGGTAGTCGGTGACCTTTCCATTGAGCCAATTGATCTCGCCAAAACCAATCAGAGTTATGGGTGCGTCCTCCCCCTGGCCAAGCGTACCACTGAATAACGGCAAAGGTCTGCTGATTCCACGCTTTGAAAAAACGAGCTTTAACTAAGGATTGACGGTCGGTTTTTATCTTAATGGTTTTAACTGTGTCTTTTTTCCACTTTTCTAGTCCATCAATTCCTGTCCATTCCACATAAGGGCGACTCCACATCACATAAGGTTTCTCTCGTTCTACGCCTTGGGGTAATAACATTAAGATCATGTCTTGCCCTTCGTCGTTGGTTAGGGATTGCACAGACCATTTGGAACTATCAAGGCGCATTTCTCGCTGAAAAAGGGATTGCCACGGGGGAATATCAAGTCCTGTGGTTCTTAGCTCTAATAAGCGATCATAAGCTGCGACGGATGGGGACTGTTCCCATTTCCATTGACCTTGAAAGTAACCCGGGAGTGCCATTGCTGCCATCATTAGGGCTAATCCAAATAGGAAGGCGAGACGTACCCACGGAAATTTTCGTTTCAGGGGCATAGCAGAAAGGGGAGAAACTGGCTCAGGTTTGGATTTGAGGTTATTCATCATCGTTCACTGTCTCCTTGGCAAGCTTTGCAGAAGAATCATTGCGATTGACCCACTGATTGAGGCCGACGATACACAATAACATAATGGCAGAGTAAATGTCTCCTCCTGTTCCTTCGTGGAGGGAATCAAATGCGCCTCGTTTACCTAACCCATGAAACATGGCTAGAAAGGTATTGCGAACAATATTGGCACTTACACTGATAAAGATAGCCCCTAGCAGCATAAAGATCACTTTTTTGACCTTTTTTACCGTTCCTGTCCAATGGAGAAGCATCAGGGTGACATAAAGGCTGGTAAAGAGCATTTTTAATCCAGCACAGTAGGGGGCAACTTCTACGGATTGTCCGTTGACTCGCAGGTATATGTCGCTTACTGAAACATTAAAGCCGGCCTGCATTAAGATAAAGCCCGCTACATTGGCAATAAATTTCTGTAAGGGTAAGGTAAAGGGGGTAATTAGGTAAGGAATGGAGTTTGGTGTGCCTAAGAAGACTAAAATTAGGGGAAACCATTGTAATCTTAGTCCTTCTATTCCTTTGAAGCAGAGACAAAGACTGGTGAGGAGGAGGGGAAAGGAGATAAAGGCAAATTCGGGAACACCCGTAATATAAAAAATAGCACTTACTATTAAGAGAACAATGCCCAAGGGGTGAGCCGTGTCGGGAAGTTTTGCCCACTGTTGGCGGTTTTTGAAGACAACATAGGCTGCGTAGGGAAAGCCAATGAGGGCATGGCTAAAGTATTCATGTTCAGTACCAATGGTCTTATTGAGCCAACCATCTAGCCAATAGTTAAACATGGGTAGGTAGAGGATGGCAATGACGACACCTAAGAGGATTATCTGCCAGTTTCGCTCTAACCAAGAGGGGAGTTTTGAGGAGCGTTGCATGGTACGAATAGGTATTTACGCAGTAATATTTTTTTGATACTTTATCATAGCTTAGGAGATTCTGAATGGGAAATTATAAATGATAATTCGTCAATAACTAAGAGGTATCCACCAGCAACTAAAGAATGCCTACCAACAGCTAAGGCGTACTCACCCACTTTAAATTCTACTTATGTAAAAGGTTAAATTAAGACGATGGTTAATTCAAATAAAAATAAGACACCTATCCTATGTATATACGAAGTTATGTAAACCGTGCAGTTAACCCTAAGTCAATTTTTGGTAAGTTATGGACATTGTGAGCCAGAACTTGCTTAAATACAAACCGTGAAGGTTTGGTAAAAGGAGTATCATCATCAAAAGTATTCCTAACTTAGAACTCAGTCATTTAAAAGGTGATGCCAGCATCCGTGTCGCCGTACTCGATGGGCCGGTCGATCTGAGCCATGCTTGTTTTCAAGGGGCATCCCTCAGCGCACTCTCCACCCTTGTTCCTAATACAGCCATCAGTGACGGCAATATGTCTAGTCATGGCACTCATGTGGCTAGTATTATTTTTGGTCAACCTGACAGTGAAGTGGAAGGAATTGCCCCCCAATGTCAAGGATTAATTGTACCTATATTTGCCGATGACCGTTGTAGTGTCACCCAACTTGATCTCGCTAGAGGCATTGAACAAGCAGCCAATGCAGGTGTTCATGTCATTAATATCAGTGGGGGACAACTGACAGACTTTGGGGAAGCAGAAGGCTGGCTGGAAAATGCGGTGCGTCTGTGCCAAGAGAAGAATATTCTGATTGTAGCGGCGGCGGGAAATGACGGTTGCGACTGTCTTCATGTCCCGGCGGCTTTACCCCATGTCTTAGCGGTGGGGGCGATGGATGCTGATGGACAGCCTCTGGACTTTAGTAATTGGGGCGATACCTATCAACAGCAGGGAATTCTTGCCGCTCCTAAAAACTTACTCAAACTTACTCATTTAAGTAATCGCAGACCGAACAGCTTTGTCTGCTAGGGTCAGAGAATCTCACTCTGAAGAAAAAGTGCCAGTTGGCTTGCTACTCACCCCCACC
>JBFRWB010000042.1:0-17839 GCA_051439375.1 Microcystaceae cyanobacterium | reverse complement strand
TGTTACCGAGATGTACAACTTTTTCGCTTTGATGAAGAAACAGGGGAAGTTTATATCTTAGCAACAGGAGACATTGAAATAATCGTTCCCTCAGATGGAGGCTGGTATTTTTTATGAAACCTGATTTTAGTAAGATGAGCAAAACTGACCTTAAAGTCTATGTTTTAAGTCATCGAGATGATATGGAGGCCATTCGCCATTTATTTAGTCGTCGTCAAACTGAAGAAAACAGCAAACGTTATCCCCCCCTTGCTAAAGATGGATTACCAATCGAAGAAAATATAGGTATTATGAAAACAGCGATTCAGGAACGGCTGCAACAAACTTTAAAGGCAGAAGATAACCTGTAGTTCCGTAGGTTGAGTTAAGCGAAATCCTCATCAACTTTATTAAATTAATAGGGCATAATAGTATTATGCCCCTACGAATGCGTTGTTAGATACAGATTCAAAATTAATTGAATGATAACGATTAGTTTTGTTTTTGACGCTTAGTTAATAACCCTGCACCACCGATGACTAATAAGCCTAACAAGGTGCTAGGTTCGGGAGTAGAAGGAGTTTCCGCAGGTTCAATTGTCCAGTTAGAGGCAACAATATTACCTGATACATTGTTAAGCTCGATACTGTTCCCAAAGTTATTGGTAAAATAAACCCCATTTCAGTCGTTAATTAGACCATGAGATTTAATCGAATTACCGTCAATCCAGATAAAATGGGAGGGGTCCCCTGCATTCGTTCTCTGAGAATTCCAGTCGCCACTATTATTGGAATGTATGCTGAAGGTATGAGAGATGAAGAGATATTAGAGAATTATCCCTTCTTAACAATTACAATTATTACTGCTATAAATTAAGAATTAACATTAAGTAAAATGATTCAATCTCCTATTAAATTACAACTGCTTCTGATTTATGGAATATGGATGATAACGCTTTCTTCCGCAATATTAGAAAGGAAGGAATTATCTTAAATATATCAGTCAAGCAGAAGATTTTTTGAACTATACTGTGACAAAGATTCTTTAATGTTTATCAAATCTCGAAGGTTAAGGTAAAATAACAGTTAAAAATAGTTGCGATCGCACCAAAATCATTATACAATAAATAAACTATAAAATTAACATTTTAACCTTACCCAAAGAATATGACTCACCGACTATCTAATACCGCTTTTAAAAATCAGTTTCATAGTACAGATCAAGCATTACAAGACAAACTTAACTAACGACCAATAGGCTGATTACTGTTAACTGAATAAAAACCTTGCTATGATTATCAAAAGTATTCTATTACAAAAAACATAACATGACTAAAATCCAAGAGATTGCCAATACTGCCCAAAATAAAGCAAAAAGCCTTGGTATCCAAAAATTTGACCTTTATGGATCATCTGTTGATGAAACTAGCGTCGAAGTTTCTTTTGGTGAACCCAAACAAGTAGAAGCCTCTCAACGGTCTAGTATTATTGTTAGGGTGTGGAATGACCAGCAAACAATGGGAGTAACCACTACCACGGACTTAGATGACAATGGAATCGAGTTAGCCTTAAAAACGGCTCAGGAAGCCAGCTTTTTTGGCGTAAAAGAGAATATTCCCGATTTTAGCCCTGAAGCAACGCTTCCCACAAAGGATATTTCTATTAACCCGTCTGAACCCGTTGCTGCGGCTGAATTATTAGAAAAATTAACAGATGCAGAGAAAATCCTCTTAGACGCTCATCCTGCCATTGTGGGCGTTCCTTATAATGGCTTAGGACAACAAACCATAGCGCATTTTTATCTTAATAGCGATGGGGCAATACGCCAAGAAGAACGTTCCTATACTTCTATCTATCTTTATAGTAAAACAGAGCAAGAAGGCAAAAAACCCCGTAGTGCTGGGTCAATGAAAATTAGTCATTCCTTGACACAATTAGATATTGATGGTTGTTTAAAAGAAGTGACAGACAAGACCATCAGTCATTTAGATTATAAATCGATTAAAACGGGGAAATATCGAGTTGTCTTTTCGCCCAAAGCCTTTTTAAGCTTAATTCGGGCTTTCTCCAATTTATTTAACGCCCAAAGCATCCTTGATAAGCAAAGTCTTTCTACCCCTGATTCCTTGGGAAAACCCCTTGCGTCTCCTCTTCTGTGTCTTTGTGATGATGCCCTACACCCTGATAATATTGCCATTGATACTTTTGATGGGGAAGGAACACCGACTCGTCGGGTAGAATTAATTCGCAATGGTGTGTTAACAGGACTATTACATAGTTCAGGAACAGCAAAACGTATGGGAATGCAGCCAACAGGTAACGCTAATATTGGGGCAAAAGTAAGCATTGGATCTCATTTTTATCATATCTTTTCTGGAGAAGAAGCGAAAGAAACCTATTCTTTAGCAGAGGCTGACAATGTGATTCTTATTGATGAATTACAAGCCCTTCATGCAGGTGTCAATAGTTTGCAAGGTTCATTTTCTCTTCCTTTTGAGGGTTGGTTAGTTAATAAGGGTGACTATCAAAGTATTGATGCAGCAACCGTAGCAGGAGATATTCGAGAGGTGCTAAACTCTATTGTTTACTTAGAAAAAGAAGCGGAAGTAACCCCCAGAGGAATTTGTCCTCATGTTTGGGTTGAGAGTTTATCAGTCACTGGGGAATAAATATTTCTCTGGCTGATAAGTAAACCGCTACATCCAGTAGGAACAATTCATGAATTGTTCCTGCAACCAATTTTTACTTATTACTTATTGTATATCATTGAACTATTTTAAACACTTAAACTCATTTTTCTAATCACATCTATTAAGCTATTCATCTCTGATTGTTCCTCTGTATTGGGCTGAACAGACTTTCTTTTAGTTTGCACTTTTCTTAAGCTACCTTGTCTTTTATATTTTTGTTCTAAACTCATTTTTAACGCAGAAATATCTAGGTTTTCTGTTGGCTTAATTTTTAAAATAACTGAAGATGAAGCGTTACATTTAATACTAATTAAATTTAGTTCATTTTGTTGTTCTCGAAATTTTAAACTTTTACAAACTGATAAAAGCGCATTCCAATTAATGTTATCTTCAATGGGCAAAGAAATTTCAATTAAATCAAGATTGTTCTGTAACCCATAATTAAAGTAAATGATTTGACAAGTCGCCTTTTCAAACTGAGTCATATCATCTAAATGCCAATTTTCGATACAAATATTGTTTAAGTTGGTTTCACTAAAATTAGTATTTTGTAGTTGAGATTGTGCTAAATTTGCTTCTTCTAAGTTAGCAGCTTGAAAATTAGTTTGACTTAAATTAGTTTGGCTCAGGTTAACCTGACTTAAGTTAGCATTAGATAAATTTGCTTCTTCTAGGTTGGCAAGATGGAGATTCGCTTTTTTGAGATTTGCTGAAGATAAATTCGCTTTTTTAAAATCTGCTTTTTGCAAATTGGTCTGACTTAAATCTGAGTTGGTTAAATCTATTTGTTGTAAATTCGTCTCAGATAAATCAGCACTTATTAAACAAGCAGACTGTAAATTTACTTGAGCTAAATTCCCCCTCCTTAACTTGGTTTTAGTTAAATTTGCGCCTTGTAAATTAACCTTTGATAGATCACTGTCAGTTAAATCAGCTTCAGTTAAATCAACGCCTGCTAAATAACTATTATGTAATTTAATCCCGCTTAATAACGCTTTTCCTAACTTAGTTCGATAAAAATAAACCCCATTAATTTCCGCCTCCTTGAGATAAGCATGGTAAAGATCAGCTAAATAAAAATCACCATATTGAATAATTGCGCCTCTGAAATTCGCACCTCTAAAGTCTGTTTGATAGCAACTAACACCATTAAGAATTGCCTGTCTCAAATTCGCACCACTGAGATCACTCCCGCTAAAATTTACTCCCTCTAAGTTAAATCCTTCCAGATTAACACCTTTGAGTTGTATATCAGTTAAATCAACAGAAATATAAGTATGATGCTGTTTATAAGCATTCCATACTTGGACACCTTGCTGAAGTAGAGCTAAATGCTCAGAGTTTGCCATAGCTACAAGATTTAAGGATAGGACTGAAAATTAAGCGGACAATTTGGGCATAATATCTATAGTAGCTCTCAATTTTGCCTTGCACCATGAAGAAACCTACCCCTGATCTCTATCAACTTCTCGGTAGTATTGGATTAATTATCGCTTGTTTATTGGCAGTGATAAAATTACAGCAGAATAGAATTGACACTACAGAGAGAATCTTAACTTCAGCGGACTATCTAGCGCAGGAAGAAGCCGAAAGGCTGCGTTTACAAATCCTTAAGCAACTTCCTACCTTTGGATTCGATAACTTGATGGCAGATTGGCTATATTTGCAATATGTTCAATATTTTGGCGATAGTAACGCAAGAGAAAGTATCGGTTATGTCTTGTCACCAAACTATATGGAAGGTGTCGCTGCGCTGGATCCTCGGTTTGTGGATGCGCTAATCAAATTAGATTCAGGAACGTCCATTTTTGCAGGACATCCAGAAAGATCGGTGGCTGCTTTAGAAAAAAGCCTAGAAGAGATGCCTACCCATTTAAAAGCAAACTTTTTCCCCCCTTATCACCTGTGGATTACTAAAGGGGTGAATGAGTTGCTCTTTTTAGGTGATCCTGAAGCAGCACAAAAATCCTACGAAACGGCAGCAGAGTTAGCTTCATTATATGATGATCCTAATGCTCAACGTACTGCAAACAGGGTGAGTCAGACGGCTAAATTTTTAGAAGCGAATCCCAGTAGTAAAATTCCCCAAATTGGTGCATGGACGATGGTACTGTCTTCTACCTCGGATGAACGCACCGTTAAACGAGCTTTAGAGGAAATTCAAGCGTTAGGGGGCGAGATTACCATACTTCCCGATGGTGGAATCAGTATTCGAGTCCCTGAAGAAATCGAGTGATTACAACTCTTCGGGTTAAAGTAATAAATGAGTAAGTAACAGGTAATAAATAAAATTAAACTGAAAGTTAATGATCAAAATCATCTCTACGCCTAAACCCTTCTTAACATATCCTTACGTTTTCCTCATTGATCTCCCCATCCATAGGATAATAAGTAGGCAGACCGATGCAACCAAAAACATCACGCTAACCCTCTAACACATTGGATAAAGGAGATAAGTTTGGTTAACACAACAGCTTTAAAAACCAGTAAATCAGAAGAAATCTTTGCTTCTGCCCAAAAATTAATGCCGGGAGGGGTTAGTTCCCCCGTAAGAGCCTTTAAATCCGTTGGCGGCCAACCCATTGTTTTTGATCATGTCAAGGGATCTCATATTTGGGATGTAGATGGTAATCAGTATATTGATTATGTGGGAACATGGGGACCGGCTATCTGTGGCCACGCCCATCCAGAGGTTATTAAAGCCCTTCATGAAGCCTTAGATAAGGGAACAAGTTTTGGTGCGCCCTCGTTACAGGAAAATATTCTGGCTGAAATGGTCATTGATGCCGTTCCTAGCATTGAAATGGTCAGATTTGTTAACTCAGGGACAGAAGCCTGTATGTCTGTTCTGCGCTTAATGCGTGCCTTTACAGGACGGGAAAAAATCATTAAGTTTGAAGGATGCTATCACGGCCATGCTGATATGTTTCTGGTCAAAGCAGGTTCAGGTGTCGCCACCTTGGGATTGCCGGATTCCCCTGGTGTGCCAAAAACCACGACTGTCAATACTTTGACTGCTCCTTACAACGATTTAGAAGCGGTTAAAGCCCTTTTCGCTGAAAATCGGGATCAAATTGCTGGGGTAATCTTAGAACCCGTGGTGGGAAATTCAGGCTTTATTTTACCTGATGGGGGATTTTTAGAAGGCTTACGGCTACTCACTCAAGAAAATGGTGCATTATTAGTCTTTGATGAAGTAATGACGGGATTTCGAATTTCCTATGGTGGCGCACAAGCTAAATTTGGCGTAACCCCCGATCTAACCACCTTGGGTAAAGTCATTGGTGGTGGCCTTCCTGTAGGTGCTTATGGTGGTCGCAAGGATATTATGTCTATGGTTGCACCCGCCGGCCCAATGTATCAAGCTGGCACTTTATCAGGTAATCCTTTAGCGATGACAGCAGGGATTAAAACCTTGGAATTATTACGAAAACCGGGGGTTTATGATAAATTGGGTAATATTACTGAAACATTGAGTAGTGGCTTGTTAAAAGTCGCCCAAGAAACAGGACACGATGTGGTGGGGGGTAGCTTGAGTGCGATGTTCGGTATGTTCTTTACGAAAGATCCTGTTCACAATTACGAAGAAGCGAAAACATCAGATTTAGCTAAGTTTGGTCGCTTTCACCGAGGAATGTTAGAAAGAGGGATTTATCTTGCACCTTCCCAATTTGAAGCTGGTTTCACGTCCTTAGCACATACTGAGGAGGACATTCAACAGACAATTAATGCAGCGAGGGAAGTCTTAAGCAGCTTATAGAACCCATTTAGGATCTGTTGTACCTATCAGGCGATCGCTAATCTTTTAAGCATAATCCTGATTAAACAAAGATTAAGCTTGACTGTAGCATAACCTAAAGTTCTTTCAAGATTTTGCACGAGACTTTGTTCTGTCTGAGAATTGCTTCTCTCAATCAGGGAGGAGCATCATACCAAAATATCGGCTTTCAGCCTTCCTGAGTACATAGATTTATCAGTCCTATCAAGCTAATTGAAAAAGGCTGGTATTTTTTTTACGGGTAAAGCCCTAACCCAACCTAGATATATCAATGCTTGCAGCTATTTTTCTTAGAAAATCTGAGAAAGTTTCTCAGAAAATATTAGATATATTTCCTCGACTTTTTTTGCCAAATAGAAATATTAGGAGTAAGCCTGTAGGGTGAGCAAATCCTTCATAAGCAAGAGTGATGATACCTAACCCATAATAATTGCCTACCATTTCTCTCTTGATCCTGTAGATTTAGTCTTTGTGGTAAGCAAGTCTGGAAAATTCCTGAATTAATCTTAAAATCTTTCTTCTTGCCCACCCTACGAATTACTACACTTATCTTTGATTGATAGTTAATAAGCTTCCAACACCTGCAACCATTAAAAGTGCAATAATCGAGGTAGGTTCAGGGACTTGCTGTTGCTCTACACTATTGATGATAACTTCAATTGAATTAATAGTGTAAGATTCTGCTTGACCATTTATTCTATCACGATATAAACCAAAGCTTAATGGTAAATCAGGATCAATTGGTGTTCCATTTAATACAATTGGATCTGGAAAAGTTTGATAGCCTTCTGTATAGTTTCTAATTGAAGCAGATGAAAGAATATTGTCATTAACCGATAAAATAAAAGAGAAAGGTTCAACTACTCCTAAACCAACAATTTCATCATTATCTTCTTGTAAAACACTTCCAAAACCAGTATTAGTAATGTCCTCTAGGTTAACTCGAATTGCCCTACCTCCGTTATTTTCAGCCCTTGCAATTCCTTGACCGTTAATACCATCAATAATAGTTGCATAAGGATCACTATCATTACTTATAGGAGTAAAATCAATTGCAAGAAAAATATCTAGTGAACCACGAGAGCCAGCAGGTAATAAATTCCATATTAATAATGCGTCTTAAGGATTTCCACCAGCCAAAAAATCAATAGAGTTACCATTAAGAATAGGTGAAGTTGTGGGGAAAGAAATATTAGGATTCGATAAAAGTTGGCTTCCTGTTTGAAATGAACTGAATAACGGAGCAGCTTTCACTTCATCTACCATTAGTCCTAATCCTCTGAAGCGTGGAAATCCTAAATCTTGTCTAGCCCCCATATAACCATCTAAAAATGATTTAAGACGAGTAATTGAAGGTTTTCCTAAATACATTCCCAGTCTTTTTTGGATTCTATCAATCAGTTGATAGATAGTTATCACAGACAAATTACCGAGTTATGAGAAAATTCAGAATAATTTTAATTTTTCAGTTATCATCATTAACAATACCTTAACTATGATCAACTCACAAATATGAAACTTCAGATTATTGTTCATCAAGCAGAGGAAGGCGGATATTGGGCAGAAGTTCCTTCTTTACCCGGTTGTGCGACGCAGGGCGATGATTTTGAGGAATTGCTGCAAAATTTGTATGAAGCGATAGAGGGTTATTTGTCTGTTGACTTAGATACTATAGACATTCAATCTGACGCTAGAATAGTAGAGATTGCGATATGAAATCAATGTCAGGAAAAGAATTGGCTAAGTTATTAGAAAAGAATGGCTGGATCTTATTAAGAGTTAAAGGAAGTCATCATATTTATGGTAAACCTGACATAGCACAAAAAATATCCGTTCCGATACATGGTAACAAGGATATTAAGATTGGATTGCTCAAATATTTACTAAAACAGGCAAATTTGTTAGATATATTAGAAAATTAACGTAATTTAGACGATTTCAAGGCTGATTCTGCCGAATCATAAAGATACTGTTGATATTTATCAGCAATTTTCGTGGCGAACTCGCTCATTTGTGATGCTTTTTCCTCAGCTAGTTTAGCAACTTCTAACGCTTCTGCTAATTTTTCTTGTTGTTGTGGAGTTAATGATAGCCGTGTCATGATAAATCCTCTAAAATTCTAACAGCCCTAACCACTAACATCTTAGTCTCTATCACCCGACCTAGCAATTCCCCCAAATCTTCCCCTGCTTCTTGAATAACTTCACTTTTCACATGAGGGGGTGAGATACTATCCACTGTTATCTGAATACGCCGTCTTGCGTTATCTCGAAATAACAATGAATTATTGAGCGTTGATAACAACTGAATTAGGACAAGATTATTAGAAAAAAGAGGCAAAAACTCCCTTATTATCTCAAGTCCTCTGGTTGCTTCATTTTCAATTTCGTTTAACTCCTGATTCAATGTATGGAGATTTGCCGATATCTCTGGGGGAATTGTCATAAATTATTGTATTGTGGCTTATATTTTTGCTTTCGCCAAATATATCATATAGGTTGCAGTAGTCATAAGTTGGATTAAACGGGAGTGCAACCTAACAAAACTCTTATCCTTATGGGTGTTGGGTTTCGTATCTCAACCCAACCTACATTTACCATTTTTCTTAGAAAATCTGAGAAAGTTTCTCAGAAAATCTTAGATAATATTTGTCAGGTGTAGGGTGGGCAAAATACTTCATAAGCAAGAGTGATGATACCTAACCCATAATAGTTGCCCACCATCCCTCTCTTAATCATGTAGATCAGTCTTTGTGGTGGGCAAGTCTAGAAAATTCCCGAATTAATCTTAAAATCTTCTCTCTTTCCCACCCTACGAATATTACTTTAACAAAATTCTAAATTCCTATTGACAAGGGTGTCGCCTTTGATTAATCTACAGCGAGAAAGCTTTTTCAGTCTAAATACTTAAATTGCTTATTCCTCAAGTTTAACCAACAAACTAATCGTAAAATCAAAAAAATGGTCAAAAAAAAACAACAATCTCACTAAAAATCGGGGGGGGTAGCCTCTAGTCTTTCCTCTTTCAGTTTCCTCTCTTTTGCTGTAGCCACTTCCGTTCTGTGTGTTGCAGTGGAGAAAGCACAAGCAGTAAATTTAGTCACCTACTCCGATAGAACTGCTTTTATTAACGATTTATCTGCGTTAACCACGATTTTGACTGAGGATTTTAATACTATCACCAGTGATATAATCCAACCTGCTAGTGTAGGGGATTTAAGCTTTTCAGCCGTTGGTAATTTCGCAAATCAGAATGGAATTGAAGCCTTTGACCCTAATGATACTGACATTAATGGTTTTTCTCGTCAGATTGATGGAACAACCTACTATTCAGGGGACACTTCTGGCACTGTTGTTACGGTAACTGTGACTCCTACCATTGGTTTTGGTTGGGATTTTACCAGTAAGGGGACTGGTGAAAGTTGGACAATTTTGGGTCAAACCGTCAACTATCCATCTGCTGATGGCTTCTTTGGTGTGATTAACACAGATTTAGAAACCTTTACTACAATTACCCTCGAAGGTACTGATGGTGCTTGGGGGGCTGATAATGTTATTTATGGCGGTGCTGTCCAATCTACCCCTGAACCCTCTTCTCTCATTGCTTTATTGGGATTAGGCGGTTTAGGACTATTATCTCGTCGTAAAAAACAAAAATAAAATAAATTAAGGTAATAAGGTGGGTTTTGCTCATCTTATCTTCTTTAAACCAAATCCCCCCTTTTGTAGAGATGTTGCATGCAACGTCTCTACGGGGTTTTGATGAAATAGATAAGAAGGGTTTTGCAAGCAGATTTAGGATTAAGTGTTTGGTGTGTAGGTTATACTATAGGATATTGCAAGTAGGATGCGTTCCTAACGCATCGAAAGCGAGTATCATTTTGGCAGTAGTTGTAGGTTTGGTTGATTATTTTTTATTCTGCTTCATTAACTAGAAACCTTACCTTAAACCCATTGTTTTGTTGGTTCGGTTTTGTGAATTTAAAATAGGATTTTCTATTGTCATAAATTGAGCAAATAATTCAAAAAACTGATTGAGAGCTTCTTTTTCATCAGCAGAATAAAAGAGAATAATATCAGCCCAAGAATGGGAAGATGTAATTTTAAAACGAATTTGTATCCACTCTGTGAAACGATTAAATTTTTCCTCTTCTTCTGTGAGTGGAAATCCTAAATCTTGTCTAGCCCCCATATAACCATCTAAAAATGATTTAAGACGAGTAATTGAAGGTTTTCCTAAATACATTCCCGGTCTTTTTTGGATTCTGTCAAGCAGTTGATATATAGTTATCATGGTTGTTTCTTATTTCTTAAAAAGATTGTTCTGTAATTTGAAATGATCGGTCTAGATAGAGTTTGCCGTCAAATTGAAGATTGTCTAACCATTGGGTTTTAGGAAGCCCTTCAGGATGAAGATTATCATAGATGATGGCTACTTCCTCAATTATAACCTCTATTCCTTCATGGCGACCATTGAGGGCAATCGTTTCCTGTCTTAAATCATCATAAATATTTGCATCCCATCCTACAGCAGTTCCAGTATAAAGTTTAATCCGTTTTCCTGCGATGTTTTGGGAAATTAGATAATTTTGTAAAGCGTTAGCACATTCAACACATTCAAAGTTTTTATAGTTAGAGGCGATCGCTTGAATTTCTTTAATTTGTTTTGAACTAATGGGAATAAGAATACCTCTTGAGTAGTCGTAGTTGAACGAAGCGTGAAACCTAACAAAACTCTTATCCTTATTGATGTTTGGTTTCGTACCTCAACCCAACCTACATTTACCATTTTTCTCAGAAAATCTGAGAAAGTTTCTCAGAAAATCTTAGATAACTGTAGGGAAGGTGGACATAAAAGCCCACCCTACGAATCAATTAAACGACGCTAAAGACAATAACAAACCCTAACACCGCCGCAAAGACAATCAGGGCATAAAACTGCGCTCGTCCGTTTTCAAGATATTTTAAGCCTTCTCCACTGACAATGGTGGCTAACCCTGTTAAATTCACCGCCCCATCAATCACACGGTAGTCAACCTCCATAATTTGACGGGCTAACCGACGACATCCCATTACAAAAACACTGTTGTAAACGTCATCGAAATACCACTTATTGAGGGAGAATTGATAGAGTACAGGGAACTTATCTGCGATCGCTTTGGGGTCGATTTTACGACTCAGATACATTAAAGAAGCGATGGTAATACCGATTAAGGCAATCCCCACTGAATTACCGGCCATAATTAAGAATTCTGTCCAGTCAAAGTGAGCAACTTCTTCTAAAACCTCATTCGGGGCATAAATTAACCCTTCAAAGCGGTTATTCCAAGGCATTCCTACCAAACCAATTAAAGTAGAAGGAATAGCTAAAACCAGCAAGGGTAGCGTCATGGTAATGGGAGACTCATGGGGTTCGCTACTATGACCGTGATCTGATGTATCATGATCTAATTCTTGGACATCCATTGCGCCGGGGCCAAAGGAAAGGAGTTGTTTCTGAATCTCTGTGTCATTCCCTTTAAATTCCCCTTCAAAGGTCATAAAGTACATTCGGAACATATAAAAAGCAGTTAACCCTGCTGTTCCCCAGCCTACGACCCATAATAAAGGATTTGCTTGGAATGCTAACCCTAATATCTCATCTTTTGACCAGAAACCAGCAAAGGGAGGAATCCCACAGATGGCTAATGTTCCTACAAGGAAACAGAAAGAGGTAATGGGCATATATTTGCGTAAACCTCCCATTAAGCGCATATCTTGAGCTAAATCAGGGTTATGTCCGACAACATCTTCCATGCCATGAATGACAGAACCTGAACAAAGGAATAACATGGCTTTAAAGTAAGCATGGGTCATTAGGTGGAATAATCCTGCTGTATATGCCCCAATTCCCATAGCCATCACCATATATCCTAATTGGGAAATGGTAGAATAAGCTAACCCCTTCTTAATGTCATTCTGGGTTAAAGCGATAGTTGCCCCTAAGAAGGAGGTAAATGCCCCTGTCCATGCAATAACCGTCATTACTGAGGGAATAGGCTCAAAAACAGGGTACATTCTCGCCACTAAGAATACCCCTGCTGCAACCATCGTTGCTGCGTGAATAAGGGCAGAAATAGGCGTAGGACCTTCCATCGCATCAGGTAGCCAGACATGAAGGGGAAATTGGGCAGATTTGGCGACAGGACCCAAAAAGACTAAGATAGCAAAGATGATGGCTAAGATAGGAGCGATCGCACCAGAGGTAACTAACTCTTCGAGTCTTTCACCCATCACATCGAATTCAAAGCTTCCAGTAGCCCAATATAAGCCAAGCATCCCCAAAAGTAAGCCAAAATCACCGACACGGTTTGTTACAAAGGCTTTTTGGCAAGCTTCAGCCGCCGCAGGGCGATCAAACCAGAAACCAATCAGGAGATAGGAACACATCCCTACTAATTCCCAGAAAACGTAAACCTGCACTAAATTGGGGCTGATGACTAAGCCCAACATGGAGGAACTGAAAATGCTTAGATAAGCGTAAAATCGCACATAACTGTCATCATGCGCCATGTAACCATCGGTGTAAATCATCACCAAAAAGGCTACCGTGGTAACAATGACACACATTAGCGCACTGAGTTGGTCAATGGAATAGCCCATTTGTAGGTGAAAATTCCCTGCTGAGGCCCATTCAAACATCTGTTGATAGGGGGTGTGGCCTTGCAGTTGACTCCACAACAGAGCAAAGGAAAGAACCATTGCTGCACCGACAAGGGAGACGATAAATACCGCATTAACTTGTCTGAGGCGGTTTGTTGCTTCATTAAATGAAATTAGCCCAGATCCGACTACCATTGCCCCAATTAAGGGGAGAACGGGAATCAGCCAAGCATATTGATAAAGTGAATCCATACTGTTTTCGTAAGGCTGGTTATTTGTACTTCTTTACATATCTTAGTCGAGGTCTGGAATAAGGGAAAATAATATCTTATGAATTATAAATTATGAAAGGGATAGGATGGGAGAGAAGGGGGATAAATTTTTACTTCTGAACTTCTACAAATTATTGAAAAAGTTTAATTAACCAGCTTTCCTTCATTTCTAAGCTAATAAAGGTTAATGCTTCTTTGATAGTCAACTCTAAATCTTTATTATAAATATCCGTAATTAACTTATAAATTAATTCAAAGTCTAGTCTTTCTTCTTGTTCCATTACACAGAACTCTCCATTGGCTGCATTATCTAACATTGTTATATTTTCACAACCAATTTTTCCCGTAATCATAGATTTTCTCTGATCTCGCCATAATTGAAATTGATGATTTTTATAGGTTATTACCAACTCATTAAAATTTTTGATTCGAGAAGTAAATCCACTTCCATCCACTTGCAAAAAAGCAATTACCCGACTCTGTTGAGTCGTTTGAATCAAAAGATGCTCAGGTAATTTTCTTTTCCCCAGTCTTAAATGATCAATTTCTAGAGAATATAGGGTTTTAAATGCTTCAGCAATGGTAATTAATTTTCCGATGTCATCTGCATCGGTTATGATTTGCAATTCTTGATAATCTTGTTCTAGCAACTGACGAGTTTCTTGTAGATATTGTTTAATCTCTTCATTTACAATAGCGGGAGGAGGAGAAGATAAAGATGGAGAAGCAAATTTAACAATTGTTTCACCAATTGCTTGTAATAATTCATGCAGTTGAGTAACATCTTTTTCTACTTTCTCTAAGCGATTCAAGAGGGTTAATTCTTCAGTTTCAATCTTACTATCATTAGCTTTATCTGGGGAAGATTTTTTTGTTTTTTGACGAAACAGTTTAGCAGCATTATTAATCACCGAACGAATTGATTTTCCTTGGAGAATTTCTGCTAATTCTTGAGCAGCAAAAATTTGATTTAAGTCGAGATCAACCTGCTTTGACTTCAAGGTTAAAATTGATAATAATTGTTCTTTTGAAGGAGTATTTAAAACTACTTGATGCTGAGACACTCGATCAATAATAGAAGAGTCAAAAAGGGATTGGAATTGTTGCCAGCGATCTGGGAAAAGGTTTAAAATAATTAAGCTATTAGGAACATGGGTAAATATTTCCTTAACAGCTTCTCCAAAACTAAGTAATAAAGTTTCTTTCTGTTTTAAACCTAATGATTCTAGTTGATCAAAAACAATGATTAAAGGCTCATCTAATAAAGACAATTTACTAAATACAGAGATCGCTTCTAAAGAGAAATCTTCTTGACTCATTCCTTCATCCCAAGGACTTAAACCAATGGTATTCATATCTTCTTGACTCAATTCTTCTGCGGCTAACCAGCGAGAAACTAAACTTTTTTCTTTACGCCGACTATAACTACAAAACTTGATAATTCCTTTAATAATTTGTGAAGAGTATCCACCCATGCTGTATTCATTCATCCACCATTCACTGGCTCTTTTGTCAATATGTTGCCAATAATCTCGCTTTTTTTGACTATCTTCTTTTCCTAACTTTTGATATAAATCTAAGGGGTTATTTTGAGTAATTGCTTGAATATCTCTATCTTTTTGAGTGAGGCGAATAAAGTTACTTTGACTGATGAGTTTGACAAAACTATGAGCGATTAAATGTTCTAATTGGGTGTAACCTGTACCGGGAACTTCTTGGACAAATGATTCTAAAATACGGCTATAAATATGATGGAGAATCGTGTCAGGATTATTAGGATGACGAATAAATAATAGGCGATTAATTTTCAGTAACGCCTTGGCTAAACGCATGATAAGATGGGTTTTACCGCTTCCAGCTTCCCCAATGATTATCACCCCTTGACTTTGATGATTAGGGTCTGCTTTGATTGCAGTAAGAATCGACTGTATATCATTAAATTCTGTCTGATAAAGAGTTGTGTAATCAATGTGATCTTGAAAGGGTGTATCAACTCGATTGCTACTAAAGGGATTAACAGAAGTCTGGGGAAGGTTCATTACTCTGGTCTGTTGAATATCTTGGTATAATTGGTAAGTAAAGGCTGCATCATAACGAGCAGCATGGGCTTGATTAGGGTTAAAATAACGATTATTAACCTTTAAATTGAGCTTACGGCTTAAGTATTCTAAAGAATAACTCTGAAGATCAGGATAATATTGTTGAGCTAAAAGAAAGGTACAGGTCGATTGTAAAGGTTTCCATGTTAATCCTACTTGCTGATAACTATTTTTTAAGATTTTAAGATCATGATTGGCTGAATGAAAAACCATCAATTTATCTTGAGTAAGATGGGAGAAATCACGCAAAATTTCTGTTAAAGGTTTGACATTTAAACGAATGTTATTGCTTTCTATTTCTTCCAGTGCAAACGCTTCATAAATTAATTCTCCTTGCTCATTAATAATAGCAATTTCTCTCAAGATATTTTTTCCTTCGGTATCAATGACAACAAAATTCATAAAAATAAGAATCACTCCTATTTACTCTAGTTCAGTCATAATCATCTATGCACTTAACCTGCCCTACAATGCAGCACTAGGTAATAAGATTAAGGTTAGGATATTTTAAAACTCTGAAACCTTTTTACAGCTTACTATTGCCTATTAACCAAGTACATAGCACTATAACTGTAGAACAAACTAAGGATTTTTAAAAGAAAAAGAAGCAAAACTTAACTCATTAATACTATGCCATTGATAGATTTGTTGACGAAATTGTTGCCAACTATCGTAAACCTCTTTGAAGGTAGCATCTTTACTTGCATTCTCTTCTAACAGTTCAAAAGATACCTTTTTCGCTGCGTCCAAAATATCTTGTGGATAGGGTGTTAACTGTGTTCCTCCCTCAATTAATCTTTGTAAAACCTCTTGATTTAAGGCATCATACTGTGCCAACATATTCAAGTTAGCTTCCATTGCAGCAGTTTGTAAAGCTGCTTGATAAGGTTCAGGTAATTGATCCCACTGAGTTTTATTAATTTGTACCTCTAAAGTTGCCCCCGGTTCCCACCAACCGGGATAGTAATAATATTGGGCAATTTTATTAAAGCCTAACTTTTCATCATCATAGGGACCCACCCATTCCGCCGCATCAATAGCCCCCGTATTTAAAGCAAAAAAGGTATCTCCCCCCGGTAAAACCTGCACATTAACCCCTAAACGGGACATCACTTCTCCCCCTGTCCCCGGAATTCGCATTTTTAACCCTTTTAAATCACTTAAACCCTTAATTTCTTGCTTAAACCAACCCCCCATTTGCACCCCTGTATTACCTGCTGGAAAATTAATGACATTAAAATCACTGTAGAGTTTGTGCATGGTTTCTAACCCCCCTCCATGATAAAACCATGCGTTCTGTTGTTGCGCTGTTAGTCCAAAAGGGATAGCAGTTCCGAACCCAAGAGCAGGATTTTTGCCGATATAATAATAACTTGCCGTATGTCCACACTCCACTGTCCCCTGTTGCACTGCATCAAGAATTCCCAACGCAGGGACTAATGCGCCAGCCGGATAGGGTTCAATGGTGAACTTCCCCCCAGTAAGCTGTTTCACGCGATCGCAGATGATTTTTGCCCCACCATAGATGGTATCCAAGGACTCTGGCCAACTGGTAGCCATATTCCATTTAAGAGTAGGTAAAGTGTCGCTGGTGGTGTTTGTCTGGGGTTGACTACAGGCGTTAAGGGCGATCGCACTGGTAACGCCAACTGCACTATTACTAATAAAATGGCGACGTTTCATCATAATTGCAGGACAAATAGGTTAGCTTAAAGGGTCAAGCAGCTATCATAGCAGTGATCAGTAACCAGTGACCAGTGATCAGCTAACGGTTGAAAACTAGAGTCTAAATTCATAATTCATAATTTATAATTCATAATTTATAATTATTTCCAATCATTTTCTGCTTGAGTTAAAACATAGTTAGATACTGCTTTAATTTCGGTTTGGGTTAAGCGATCGCTGTAAGCAGACATCACGCCTTTGCCATTGGTAACAATATTAATCACAGCATCCAAAGAGTCCATCTTATATCTTTTTAAGGCTTTTGTTTTTAAGGTTTTACCCCGTCGAATAATATTACCACCGTTGACATGACAACCCGCACAATTTGTTTCAAAAATTTTAGCAGCATAGACAGTTTCTGAGGCAAGAACAGGAGAAATAGACATTCCTAAAACGAGATAAAGGGCAAATAATAAAGCGTAAATTTGGGTTAGCATAAATTCCATTTTGATAGCTCTTGATGGCCAAAATTATAGCAAATATTTAAAGCCTCCTCTTTTAAGAGGATAAAAAAAGAAGATGAACTATTGTAAGCCTCTTGCAACAGAGTGCGAGGTGCTGATCATGCTATCACTGCTAACTGATCACTGAAATTACCCCAACTGTCAAGACTTTTGGTAACAAATGAGCATTAAGAATGTTACGATCAGTAAAAG
>JBFRWB010000041.1:0-20273 GCA_051439375.1 Microcystaceae cyanobacterium | reverse complement strand
ACTCTCCAATGGGGACAGTACATGGTTTATCTAAATATCCTTATATGCGAGAAGCCAGACGCATTATTGGTCGTCCTTCCTTCTTTTCGCCTCAAGGCTTTATGATTAATGAAATTGATATTTCTCGCCGCAACTATCAAGATGATGTCTATCGTCAAAACCTATCACCTGATCAATATCGACGGTTACAGGCTACCTTAGCAGGATTAGAAGGATTAAAAGTCTTAGATAACGAAGTTTCGCCTGATCAAGTAACAAGACGCAAGCGTTCGACGGTTTATGCTGACTCTGTAGGAATTGGTCATTATGCGATCGATTTTCATCCTTGCATGACGGAGTATCCCCACGAAAAACCCGGTAATACGGAACGAGCAGGGGAAAGAGAGGGTCAAGGTCAAGCTTATCCCTTCCAAGTTCCTTTAAGAGCCATGATTCCCCAGAAAATCGATAATTTATTGGTTGCTGGTAAGAGTATCGCAGTGAGCCACATTGCGGCCGCAGCTTATCGGGTACATTCCTTTGAATGGTCATCAGGTGCAGCAGCAGGAGTCGTTGCAGCCTTTGCCATTGATGAAGCTATTTTACCCTATCAACTGGTGGATAGTCCCATGTTAACCCGCGAGGAAAAATTATTTGAGTTACGCAAAAAATTAGATGAACAAGGAAACCCGACGGCCTTTCCTGATACCTCTATTTTCAATAATACTTGGGACGAATGGCGATAGGACTTGAGCAAGGGATTAAACTCTAAGGATAAGGATCAACTTTATCAATAATCTCTAACGTGCCATCTTCCTTGACTTGCCAAACCCGATAGGGACTAATTACATCTCCATTTTCGTCAATATCTACCTTACCACTAACGCCTTGATAATTGATTTCTTTCCCTTGACGTAGCAATTGTAGTCCTCGACAGGGATCAGTGACTTCTACCCCGGGGGCATTAGAGATTTGTTGAATTTGGCTTTTAATGCCTTTTCCTGTGTTATTTTGGGCTGCTTGTGCCGCTAACATCAACAAGACCGTAGCATCCCATGTATGGGGAAAATAAGTCGAAACCTCTGCTGTCCCCATTTTTTCTTCCCATTTAGCAATGATGGCAGCATTATCAAGAGTATTACCAGCTACAGTGCCTAATGCACCGGCTAAAACAAAGCGTCCTTCTGCATTTTTGCCCACTTGCTGGACAAATTCCTCTGAATATAGGGCATCTGTTAATAGCCATTGACTCTTCTTGTTAGGACTCTGCTCATAAATAGATTGAAGGATTACTTTTCCCTGTTGTACATAGAAAATTCCAGCGATCGCTTGAGCTTTGTTGTCTAAAACCGAAACTGCTTCTTCGCTAAAATCTTCGCCATGGGCAGCATAACGAATAGGAGTTTGATCTCCTAATACTTTTCCCCCCAACTTATCAAAAGCATTGACCAATTGTCGTTCAAAGCCAATACCATAGGCATTATTAACAGCAATAGTGCTTAAAGTATTAAGCCCTCGTTTATTCGCTAATGAAGCTAATGCTCTAGCTTGATATACATCAGAAGGGACAGTTCTTGCCCAAAACCCTTGAAAATCTCCCATTCTTGAGCGATTGGTAAAGACTGGACTGGTACTTGCAGGGGAAATTAACATGACCCGATTGCGAACTGCTACATCAACAACAATATTGGATACACCGCTAAATCTTGCCCCGACAACCCCTGCGACTCGATCTTCTTCAGCAAGTTTAGTGATAGCATGGGCACCTTCAATACCATCAGCGTGACTGTCTTCTTGAATGAGGGTAACGGGTTGACCATTGACACCGCCACAGGCGTTGACTTCTTCAACCGCTAAAGCGGCAGCTTGAGGCAAATCCCGACCACTGGTAATCTCTCCACTTGAGGGTAAAACCGTACCTAGTTTTAAGCCTTCTTCAAGACTGGAATCTGGAGGAGGTGCAGGGGCGCAACTGGCAATTAGACTAAGGCTACAACAGGTGAGGGCGATACTGAGGGTTCGGAGTTTAGACATGATTTTAGGGGTTCGGTATGAGGTGTTAGGTTTTGGGTTTTATAGTTAAGCGGCTAAATCCGTTGCAGCAATTTGTTGCTGTCGCAATTCCATCATTTCTCCCATCATGTTAGAGAGATAGGGGAATTGCTGCATAATGTTTTGTAGTTTATTACTACTAATCACTAACAGTTCCACATCTTCCATTGCGGTTACAGTAGCATCGGACACTTGTCCAGAGATTAAAATAGCTTGGATGCCAAAAATATCCCCTTGATAGAGGGTATCAATGACACGAAATTCCTTAGGTGCACTCTTTCCATCACCATTAGTCTCATTATCAAGAATCGATGAAGTAACCGATCCTTCTAAGATGACAAATAAACCCGGTAAAGGTGCATCCACTTTAACAATAATTTCCCCTTCGCTATAGTCCTTAATATCTGCTGTTTGGCAAATTTCTTGCAAAGCATTCGGTGGAATGGTTTCCCAACCTGAAACTTGTTGCAAGACTTGAACAGCTTTATTTTGAAGATCAACTAATTTCGGGGCGGTAGATTCATAAGGGTAGTGGGCTTCAATAGGATAAGGAATGGTTAATCCCATCCGTTTACTTGCATACCAAATCCTATTTTTAAAAATACGGGCATTAGCAAGGGCGGCTGAAAAATCCACGCCATAAAGACGAATTTTATAGTTTATACCACAGTCTCCGTAGGTCGTAATAGTAATAACAGGAGGTGGATCGCTTAAAACTCCATCAATTTCTAACGCCGTTTCTTGCAACACTTGGATCACTTTATAGGGAGGATCATCGTAGGAATATCCTAACTCAACGCTTTCCCCATACATCGGTTCAGGACGATTAAAATTAATAAAACTTCCCTTGGCTAACTGTGCATTGGGAATCACCACTAAGCTTTTATCAAAGGTTGCTAAATGAACCGATCGCCAAGTAATTTCTACCACTTGACCTTGATAGCCATCAATTTCAATCCAATCACCGATTTTAACGGGTCTTTCAAACAAGAGTGTGACCCCAGAAAAAACATTCCCTAAACTATCTTGTAAGGCTAAACCAATGACCAGAGAACCCACGCCTAAAGCGGTAATTAAGCCCCCTAAATCTGCCCCCCAAACCCTCGATAAAACGATAGCTGATCCCACTAAAACCACAAAGGTACGGATTAAATCGAGTAATAATTTAGGAATATTGGCTTGCCATGTTCCTTCTTGAGCAGTCGCAAAGAGATATTGATTAACAAGGCTAATTCCCCAATAAATTAAGGCAATCCAAAAGCAGGTTTCGCTTAGTTTAATCCAAAGATTGTCCTTGGGTAGAGCAACCACTACCGATAATAAAAAATAGATCCCCCAAAAGGGAATCACCAGATTACGCAAGATCCCAACTAACTGGGTGAAAGGACTGTTGCGCCGTTCTAAAATGAAAATAACTTCCCCTAACCCTACCATTAAGAGGGGAAAGCCAAAGGTCAGTAGTAAAGTAGGTGTCAGCCAACTGGAATTAATCATGAGGTATTGGGTGTTAGGTGTCAGGTATTGGGTGTTAGGTGTCAGGTATCGGGTATCGGGTATTGATTATGTGTCAGGTATGAGGTACGAAGTTTAAATCTCTAAAACCTAGAACCTAAAACCTAGAACCTAAAACCTAAAGCTCTGAAGCTTAAAACCGATTTCTTAATCTTCAGCTTCATCGTTATCATCTAAAGAGACATCAACAACGTTCGCTTGTTGTCTTGGGGATTTTACTTTTTCGGTAAAATCATCAGGAATTTCCAAACTCCAGATGGGAATTGCCCCAATTCCCTTAACCATGATAGGCGTAAGAGAAACAAAGGAATAGGTTTTTTGCAAAGCTAAAAAGACAGGTTCGGTTACTTGAATCACATCTCGCTCTGGGGAACTATGAATGGCATGGACAATTTGCATGGTGCTGCCCCAAACCTCATAAATAAATTTAGATTTACCGACAATACCACCCACCACTTCTCCAGAATGAATGCCAATATCTAAGGTGAGATTAATTTGATTGGCTTGACTAAAGCGTTGAATGGTTTTCAGCATAGCGATCGCAAAATCCACCGCTTGTTTGCCATGATCAATTCGTGGTGTGGATAAACCAGAGACGGCAACATAAGCTGTGCCAATGGTTTTCAATTTATCAATTCCGTAGGTTTCCGCCGTTTCATCAAAAGCCCCAATCAGTTGATTGAGCAATTGAACCGACTCTTCTGGGGTAATTGTATCGGCTAACTCGGTAAATCCTTCAATTTCTGCATAAATTAAGGTAAGGTCGGTATAACTATCGGCAAAGTCCCGTTCTCCTTGTTGCACCCGTTTTACCGCCGCAGGGGGTAACACATTCAGCAAGAGTTTTTCGTTTTCTTTGAGTTGTTCTTGCAAACGGGTTTCTTTTTCGTGGAGTTTTTGGGACATCAGGTTAAAAGATTGACCGAGTTCCCCCAATTCATCCTTTGAAGTAATATTCACCTGTACATCGGTTTCTCCCTCAGCAATACTTTGAGTACCTAGCACTAAACGAGCAATGGGACGGGTAAACAGTCCCGACAGCCAATTGGACAACAAAGCAACCGTCGGTAAGAGAATAGCCGCCGTCACTAACAAGCGACGGGCAAAGCGATTAATCGGAGCAAAGGCTTCGGCTTCATCCATTACTGTGACTAATGCCCAACTAAAGGGGCCAACCTGTACGGGTTGATAGGAGGCTAAAATGGGTTTTTTGTCTAAATCTTGTGAGCGTTCGGTGCCTTCTTGTCCATTTAAGGCTTTTTCCACCAGCGGATGTTCTACTTTTTGAAATAAGATGGGGGTACGAGAATGGTTAATTTTGTCGATCGTCTCTTCGGTTACCCCAATGCTTCGCAAATATTGAAAGTATTTATCAGGATTTTCAATATAATCACGGGGTTCTGATCTTAAGGTGTAATCCCGTCCCACTAATATGCTTTCCCCTGTTTCTTGTAAACCCACCTCACGCCACTGACCATCAACGGTCATATTTTGATTAATACGGTCAATGGAAATCTGAAAGATTAAAGAGCCTAAAAATTGAGTCCCATCAAAAATCGTAGTGGCAATAAAAGCAGCAGGGCGATCATAGGAGGGTCGATAGGTTTCAAAGTCAACAGCAGTGGTAAAGTTAGGATCTCTGGATTTTAAAACCTGTTTAAAGGCATTCCCTAAGTTACTATCGGCATAGATCCCAGTTCTTAAATTCGTGCCAAAGTCGAGTTCTTTGGAGACATTGTAAATAACATTGCCCGTTTCCCCATCAATGAGAAAAATATCATAATAGTCAAATAACTGGACAATTCGCTTAAATCTAGGATTGTAGAGAGCGTGGGCTTTACTATAATCGCTGCCATCCCCCGAATTGTTCAATTGATATTTAGACCCAAGGGGAAAAGGATTATCGGCAATAAACTCGTATTGTAGATAACGGCCTGCATTGCTTTGGGGAAGATAAGTATCAACGAGGGGTTTAGCTTCGCTTGTATTCCCCAACCGAGGAAAAGCTTCCTCTTCGTAAAAGTCTCTTAACTTATCTAGTTGCGCTGGTGTGATCGTTTGCTCATTGAGTTGTTGGAAGGCAGGTTTGAAAGCACGAAAGGCTTCCACCACCACAGGAGATTCACTGAGGTTAAGGACTTCCTGTTGTACTCGATCATAGTAAGCCTCAATTGAGTTTGCTTGCCTTACTCTAAGGGCGGTTAAACCCTCGTAAATACTAGCATTGAGGGCTTCACGGGCTGAGGTGTAACCAATATATCCTGTGATTAAAATGGAGATTAAGCAAACTAAAATAAGAATTGTTTGCAATTTAGAGCGAATACTTGTTTTCTTGAGAAAATTAATCATCGGTGGTTAATTTGCATCATAATATCTTCAATAAACTGACTTTAGTGAATATTTATCAAGATTTTGGTCATGAGCTATTGACTAGGATAGTTGACACTTTAGCAGTTTTCAAGGGGATTTTACAAGAGAAATGTAAAAAACGACATTTTATCCATTAAGAAGATTATTTTTCAACTGAGTGTGGTAATTTAAAAGACACGATTCTCCCATCTGCGATCGCCTATTGTCAACTGAGATTCTATGGAAATTTATTTAACTCTTGCTATTTTAATTGGTTCGCTCGTTGCTTTTATGGCAGAATGGTTACCCATTGACTTAACTGCTTTAACCATTACTATTATCTTGATGTTGCTTCAATTAATCACCCCAGAAGAAGGTATTTCTGGCTTTAGTAACCCAGCTACTATTACGGTGATGGCTATGTTTATTCTCAGTTCGGGAATTAGCAAAACTGGGGCAATTCAGATGGTTAGAGATTGGCTAGTTAAATGGGGAGGAAAAGGTTCAACCCAACAGATTCTCTTATTAGGGACAATTGTGGGGCCGATTAGTGCCTTTATTAACAATACTGCCGTTGTTGCTGTCTTTTTACCCATTGTCGAAGAATGGGGACGAAAAAATAAAATTGCGATTTCTAAGTTGTTAATTCCTCTTTCGTACTTATCTATTTTAGGCGGAATGATTACAGTGATTGGCACTTCTACCAATCTCTTAGCCAGTGGTTTATCAGAAAAACTAGGTTATGGCTCGTTCAGTTTATTTGAATTTGCACCCATTGGCTTAATTACATTTGGAATTGGCACTTTATATCTCGCCTTTATTGGCAACCGTTTACTTCCCTCCCGTCAGAATAATGAGAATCCATCTTTGAACCGTCAATATGGTCTGGATGATTATGTCAGTGAAGTGATTATTACCCCTCGCTCTGATTTGATCGGACAAACCTTACGAAAATCAAATATTCAACGAAAATTTGACATTGATGTGCTAGAAATTATTCACAATGATACCCATTTTCCCCAACCTTTAGCCGATAAAGTCTTATCATTAGGAGACATTTTAATTATTAGAGGAAGTAAAGATGGTCTATTGAGTATTCGAGAAGAAAAAGGCGTGGATATTCTGGCAGATGTTAAATTTAATCAAACTCAAATTCAAGCCGATTTAACGACAGGAGAGGAAAAAATTGCTGAGGTGTTAATCCTTTCTAACTCTCGTCTGATTGGCACAACCTTCAAAGACTTACGGTTCAGACAACGGTATAATGTGACAGTATTAGCCGTTCGTCGTGGTCAAGAAGTCATTCGAGAAACCTTGGGTAAAGTTAAACTTAGATTCGGAGATTTACTCTTAGTTCAAGGACCAAAAGAAAGCTTTATCGGATTACAAACCACCAGAGAATTACTAGTACTTGAAGAAAAAGACATAGAATCATTACGACAAAGTAAAGCCTTCCTAGCAGTTGCTATTATTTTAGGGGTTGTTTTACTTGCAGCTTTTAAGATTCTTCCCATTTTAGTGAGTAGTTTAGTCGGGGTAATTGCAATGGTGATAACAGGCTGCATGAAACCGGGGGAAATTTACGGTGCAGTCCGATGGGATATTATCTTCTTACTCGCTGGATTAATTCCATTAGGAATTGCCATGGACAACACAGGAACGAACGAATGGTTAGCACAACAAATTATTGCAGTCGGTGGAAATTTATCCAATTATGGAATCTTATTATTGTTTTATATCGCAACCTCCATTCTTACTGAAATTTTATCCAATAATGCTTCAGTTGTTTTAATGTTGCCAGTTGCAGCAGAAGTCGCCAAAAGCTTAAGTTTAAATCCCTTGGCTTTTATTCTAACCGTGATGTTTGCATCCTCTAATAGTTTTATGACTCCCATTGGCTATCAAACGAATACAATGGTTTATAGTCCGGGGGGCTATCGATTTTTAGATTTTACTAGGGTAGGTGCGCCTTTAAATTTAATTCTGACTTTTGTTACGCCCCTATTAATGCTTCTGTTTTATAACTTACACACCTAATCCGGTGATTCTAATGCTGGAATGGCACTTAACCACTGCTCAAAGTTTAGCCTTAATTGATCAAACAATCGGAGAACACCCTTATTTTCCCGCCGAATATGAAATTGTCCGTCGCGTAATTTATGCAACTGCGGACTTTGACTATCAATCTCTCCTCTACTTTTCTGAAACAGCCTTAACGACGGGAGGAGCAGCGATCGCATCTCGTAGTACCATTATTGTAGATGTTTCAATGGTCAAAGCAGGAATTATCCCTAGTCTGCAAACCTCCTTTGTCAATCCTATCTATTGCGCCAGTGAAACCTTAACTCATCCGTATAAAAGCACAATGGGAAGCACATGGGAGATGCAAACCATCGCACGACGCTATCCTGAAGGCATTTTTGTCATTGGCCAATCAGAAATCGCTTTAATTGCTTTAATTGAACTCATTGAAGAAGAGATCATTAAACCGACTTTAGTGATTGGTACACCGGCTGGTTTAATTGGGATGGATGTGGCGAAAGAACGATTACACGATACAGATATTCCACTTATCACCACTCAGGGATGTAAAGGGGGTGCAGTCGTAGCAGTAGCCATTGTTAATGGCCTTGTCGCATTAACTCGGTTAGCCTACAGTGAGGAAATAAAATGATATCAGCGTAAAGTCATGTAACTAAAAGCATTAGAAGCTATTTTATCGTAATCGGGCTGACTGCACCAATAATAATCCACCTGCCCCTAATCCCAATAAGTTAGGTAACCATGCTGCCATAAAAGGGGTTAAAATACCCCAAATTCCCATGGAACTTGTCATGAAAGACAGGAGATAATAGGTAAAAATTAAGCCCACACAGATACCAAAACTGGTGGCTTTATTGGTATTTTGAGGTCTTACCCCCAAGGCTGCACCAATGATACCAAACACTAAACAGACAAAGGGAAGCGCATATTTTTCTTGGATACGAACTCTCAATTTACGAATTTTTTTCTCATCACTGCTTAATTTGACAATTTCTAAATATTCATAGGCTTGACGAATGCTCATTTCCCCATAATCTCTCCCTCTTTGGGCTAAATCAAGGGGAGCTTTCGGTAAATCAAGTTGCTGGTGCTGAAAACGGACAATATTACGATAAGAGCCATCCGGTGCAATTAAATAAATCGTTCCATTAAAAAAGTCCCATGTATTTTGAGCAATATTCCATGTTGCAGACTGAGCGGTGACAATTTGGTTCACTTCTGTTTGAGAGCGATCTAAGATAGTTAACTGCTGCATTTCTTTCCCGTTAAATTCTTCGGCGTAAAATAAACGAGTCAGGGACGTTTGTTCACTGCCATCCTCTCGCCTAATTCTGCCATATTCAGGATAGATAATATTCCTTTCTTTAAAATTAGGTCTATCTTGATTAACTGCCTTTTCTAAGGTAACAGAGGCTTGATAATTAGCAGCAGGGGCAACGGTATCATTAAAAAAGAAAGCTAACCCAGTAACAAAGAAACTAAAAATAATCCCCGGAATAATAAGACGATAAATGCTAACCCCAATACTTTGCATAGCAATGAGTTCGCTATCACTGGATAAGCGACTATACGCCATTAATGCCGCTAATAACATGGACATAGGAAAGGCCAAGACGATAAAACTCGGCATTTTCAGGATAAAGACTTGTACAGCTACTCCTAACAATAATCCTGATTCTGTGACTCTTCGTACTAAATCAAATAAAATACCAATGGATAGCCCCAAAGAAGTGAAGATTCCCATGCCAAAGATAAAAGGCAAAAGCAATTCCATTAAAAGATAACGATCCATTAAGGATAATATTGAAAAAGAGAAAGGAGAAGTAAATTTTAGGTTCATAAGTTAGAATGCGCAAATTTAGAATTTAGACTTTAGACTTTAAAAGCTAGAAGTTGGGGAAATAAATAGTAATAGGTAATGAATAAGGCTAACTGTTAACTATTTACTGATACCTGACACCTGATACCCGATACCTGATACCTGATACCTGATACCCGACACCTGATACCTGACACCCGAAACCTGACACCTCGTTTACCGTTGAAACCGTTCTCCCAGATAATATTTATAGACATCAGCATTGTTATAAAGTTCTTCTTCTGAACCAAAAGCAAAAATTTCCCCATCTCGCATAATATAAGCTCGATCCGTAATTGCCAAGGTTTCCCTAACATTATGGTCAGTAATCAGAATTCCCATTGAGCGATCGCGTAATCGCTGCACCATGCCCTGAATTTCTGAGACAGTAATGGGGTCAACCCCTGCAAACGGCTCATCTAGCAGTAAAAATTGAGGGCCTTCTAACCCAACTGCTAAAGCACGAGCTAATTCAGTCCGTCGTTTTTCTCCCCCCGATGCAAACGCACCTCTAGTACGGGCAATTTTTTCTAACCCAAATTCGTGTAAGAGTTGTGCTGCTCGTTTTTCCCTCATGGGAAGGGGAACGCCTGTTTGTTCTAAAGCAAACCAAATATTTTCTTCGACGGTTAAATTACGAAAGGTACTGACTTGTTGGGTTAGATACCCAATACCTAACCGCGCTCGTTTATGGAGAGGAAGGGAGGTAACATCGTTATTATGCAACCAAACTCGTCCCTCATTCGGTTTAATCAGTCCCGTCGCAATATAAAAGGTAGTGGTTTTCCCTGCACCATTAGGGCCAAGTAACCCGACAATTTCACCGGGGGCAACACTAATGTTCACTCGCTTGACGATTTTTCGTTTTCCGTAGGATTTATGGATATTTTCTAAAACTAATGACATATTATTAATGTAGATAAGCAGATTTAAGAATGAGTATAGCTGAAAAATTTTTTTTATTATAGCTGGATATTAGGTAATTATCCCCCTATGTCCCAATCAGTGTTTGACATAAGTGATCTCTGTTGATTTGCTCTCTAATTGAGAGAAGGAAACATCTTGCTTAACCGTCGTTATTTTCAACAAAATCGAGAAAATAAAGGATTTAAGCAGTTTAAGCCTCTAAAAAATGATTCATATATAGCCTTACGCAAAACTGTTAGGACATTCGTGATTTCTGAAACCCTTATGCAGCTTACTTGTGACTTTTGCCTTGTGCGTAGCACTATAACCATACGCATTAAGCTGAGGACATTAGAAATCCCTGAAACAAACGTCAGGGATTGCTTTTTAATTTTTAATTGTGGGTTGCACTCTAGGGGATGGGAGAAGCTAATTGATTTTCCTCCCCATCCTTTTCCTCAGTCAATTACCCATTACCCATTGATAAGTCGGATATAACTCATCTTATGCAGAGGGTTTTTCTTCGGCCACTTGAGTAGCGTCTTCTTTGAATACGACTCGTAACCAAGGGGGTGCGACAAAGGTGGTTAAAATCACCATCATAATAATGGCTGCTTCTGTTGAATCGGTTAATGCACCACTGGCTGCACCAACCCCTGCAAAGACTAAGCCAACTTCCCCTCTGGGAATCATACCAACACCAATGGCAAGTTTATTAATCTCTGGACGGTTGACAAGGGTAAAGCCCGTTACCACCTTACCGAAGATAGCCACCACAATCAGAAATGCAGCAATTACTAAGCCTTCTCGGTTACTGGGAATCGCGGGGTTTAGCACACTTAAATCGGTTTTCGCCCCCACACAGACAAAGAAAATGGGAACGAAAATATCAGCCACAGGCACAATTTGCTCTTCCAACTCCTTACGTTTTTCTGTTTCAGCAAGGACTAGACCAGCAGCAAATGAGCCTAAAATGGCTTCTAGTTGAATAATTTGGGCAATGTAAGCAAGAATAAAAGCAATACTCAGAGAAACCAATAGTAATTGTCCTCTGGTCTTCATGCCATTGACCAACTTAACAAAATAGGGACCCAGCAACCGTCCGATAAGAATTGTCCCAATGAGGAATGTACCAGCACTAATAATTAAAATCAAAATATTGGTGACTTGCACCTCACCGGTTTTCACCAGACTAGCAACCACCGCTAACACGATAATCCCTAAAATATCATCTAGAACCGCAGCCCCAATAATAATTTGACCTTCTTGACCACTTAATTTACCAATTTCTGCCAACACCTTAGCAGTAATACCAATACTGGTAGCCGTCAGGGCAGCCCCTGCGAAAATAGAAGGAATTAACGGTAAATTAAACAGATAAACTAATCCCACCGTACCAAGGGCAAAGGGAACAACCACCCCAACGACGGCGACAACCGCCGCTTGAGGGCCGACTCGAATCAGTTCTTTGAGGTCAGACTCTAAGCCAATTTCAAATAGTAAGATAATAACGCCTAATTCTGAGAGAACAGAAATTACCTCACTTTGGGCTTCAAATACCCCTTCGGCTACATTAGGGGAAAGTCCGGCTGTTAACTCTAAGAACTGCATAATCATTGACTGTTCCGCCGTTGCGCCACTTTCAGGAAATAGCAACAGTTGGGCTACAGATACCCCAACCACAACCCCACCAACTAATTCACCGAGTACGGGGGGAAGGTTAAGACGAAAACAAATTTCCCCTCCTAGCTTACTGGCTAAGTAAACCACCACTAAGCTAAGTAAGACACTGACCAGCACAAGGGAACTGGTTTCAGCAGAGGAAGCCGTCTCAGCAGCTAAGAGAGGGGAAGCTGTCCAAGACAGGAGAGAATCGAAAACGGTATGATTCAAGTTATTCATCCAAATAGTTTCAATAGCCATCATTTCGGCAAAAATCACTTCTCTCTACTTTACTAGCTTCTGTGTTTTAGGTGTGAGGTGTTATACCAAATCCAACTTATATAGTTTTCCCCATTAAGCTGAGGACATGAGAACTCTCTGAAAACCAGTTATAGCCTACTTTTGCCTTGATTGAAATCCCTTGACAGTAAGAGTTTCAATTGCCAAAAGATGATACGATAAAAAGTTGGTTTGTTGATAACTCACTCATGGCTGAGACGTAAACGAGAAAGAAGTTAGCAATGGTTAAATCCATTAAATCATTGAGATTTTATTGTTTAGTGAACCTTTAAGCTTAATTATGACAGAATCTATTCGTTTCCTAATGTGCGCTCCTGACCACTACGACGTTGACTATGTGATTAATCCTTGGATGGAGGGCAATATTCATAAATCTTCCAAAGAGCGTGCCATTGAGCAATGGCAAAAGCTTTACTATGCTATCAAAGATCGGGTGATCGTAGATTTAGTAACCCCACAAAAAGGTTGGCCAGATATGGTCTTTACCGCAAACTCAGGGTTAGTCTTAGATGATAAAGTCGTATTAAGTCGTTTCTTCCATAAAGAGCGTCAAGGAGAAGAACCCTACTTTAAAGCGTGGTTCGAGGAGAATGGATTCACTGTCTTTGAATTACCCAAGGATTTACCCTTTGAAGGGGCAGGAGATGCCCTTTTTGACCGTGAAGGTCGTTGGTTATGGGCAGGTTACGGCTTTCGTTCTGAACTGTATTCCCATAATTCTATTGCTGAATGGCTCGATATAGAAGTTTTATCCCTACGATTAATTGATGAACGGTTCTATCATTTAGATACCTGTTTTTGTCCCCTAACTGATGGTTATTTACTCTACTATCCCCCAGCCTTTGATGCTTATTCTAATCGCTTAATTGAAATGCGTGTTCCTGCAGAAAAACGCATTGTTGTCCATGAACCCGATGCAGTTACTTTTGCGTGTAATGCGGTTAATGTGGGTCGAACCATCATTATGAGCGAAATTAGTGATGAGTTACGCCAAAAAATTGCTGATAAAGGCTTTGAAGTGGTAGAAACCCCCTTATCAGAATTCCTAAAAGCAGGCGGTGCAGCGAAATGTCTAACCTTACGGGTGACAGAACCCATCATGAAAGATGTTCACGCTAACATCCCTGTAGAAAGTCGGGTGGTGCAAATGAAAGGCCACCTATTAGACGCAGGAATTATGAATAAAGCCCTAGACTTAGTGGTGGATAATGGCGGTAGCTTCCGCGTTTTAAACTTTGACTTAGGGGTTGAACGGGAAAGTACCTCCGCAGCAGATGTTCGTATCTCTGCCCCCTCCCATGAGATCATGGAAGAGATGATGATGGAACTCATTGATCTCGGTGCAACCACCAGACCTCAAGAAATTTGTGATGTTAATACAGAGATAGTAGAAAAAGACGGGGTTGCACCAGACGACTTTTATGTAACGACTATTTATCCCACAGAAGTAAGGGTTAAGGGTCAATGGGTAAAAGTACAAAATCAACGCATGGATGGCGCAATTGTTGTTCAAACCACCTCTGACGAAGTAACGGCTACCTGTAGCTTATTACGAGACTTAAAAGCAGGCGATCGCGTTATGGTCGGGGTAGAAGGCATTCGTACAGTACGACAAACCGAATCACGAGAACAGCGCAACCAGTCCCAAGAATTTACCTTTATGGGTGCAGGAGTGTCTAGTGAGCGACGGGTAGAATTAGTTGTGGAACAAATTGCTTGGGAAATGCGCCAAATACGAGATCAAGCGGGTAAAGTCCTAGTAACGGCGGGTCCTGTGGTTATTCATACGGGAGGCGCCCAACATCTCTCCCATTTAATTCGGGAAGGATATGTTCATGGGTTATTAGGGGGAAATGCGATCGCCGTTCATGATATTGAACAGGCCATGATGGGAACATCTTTAGGGGTAGATATGCAGCGAGGTGTCCCTGTCCGTGGCGGTCATCGTCACCATCTAAAGGTTATTAACACGGTTCGCCGTTATGGTAGCATTGCCAACGCAGTAGAGCAAGGGGCAATCAGTAAGGGAATTATGTACGAATGTGTGCAGAATAATATTCCTTTTGCTTTAGCGGGTTCAATTCGGGATGATGGCCCCTTACCCGATACAGAAATGGATTTAATTAAAGCACAATCCCATTATGCTGAATTAATCAAAGATGCAGACATGATTTTGATGCTATCTACTATGTTGCACTCCATTGGGGTCGGAAATATGACCCCTGCAGGGGTGAAAATGGTCTGTGTCGATATTAATCCCTCTGTGGTAACAAAGTTAAGCGATCGCGGTTCGGTTGAGTCTGTTGGTGTTGTCACCGATGTGGGATTATTCCTCAGTTTATTGGTGCAACAATTAGATAAGTTAACCCACCCTTACCATTTAGTGGGAACGGCTTAGATATATATCGTTTCAAATAAGTTTGAGACAGAGGAGTGTGCTGCAAAGCACAGGCGAAGCCTGACTGTCTCGCTCACTACACTTACAACAAGACTAGGTGATGGTGTCTCATTCTTATTTGAATTAACTATAAACATAAAAACGCTAAGGTAACAACAACTGAAAAACAATAGAAGCAACCCCTCGTACGATACCATCTAATTGATTTTGCCGTTGTCCTTCGGCTCTAGCCGCTTGTAAAGCATCAATATTGTTAACAAAAGCTTGAGAAGTCGCTTGTCCTTGTTCATCCTCTTGCTCTTCAAATAATGCGGCCGCTTTTTCCGCATTTTGCTTGGCCCCCATCTCATTCCCTAAACGAAATAAAGCCAACCCCCGCGCTAAATAAGCCGGTGCAAAATCAGGATCAATTCCCAACGCTTTATCATAATGTCTCAAGGCCTCTTGATAATTGCCTTTTTGTGTTTCTAAGAGTCCCCAACCATAAAATAACTCAGGTGTTCCTGCGGTTTGGGGAATTCCCACAGCACCCTGCATATAAGCTCTATCAAACGTGGTATCATTTGCGATCGCATTATACAAATAAGATCCTCTTAAGTCTGTCCCATTAAGAATTGCACCGCTTAGGTTAGCTCCCGTTAAGTTTGCACCATGTAACGAAGCTCCACTTAAATTTGCACCGCTTAGGTTAGCTCCCGTTAAATTCGCTTGACTCAAATTTGCACCAACCAAATTCGCATTACGCAAATTCGCACCTTGGAGATCAGCCATCACTAAACCCGATCCAGTCAGATCACAGTATTCACATTGCTTCGTTGAGAGTAATTGACTGAGATGGTTAAAATTTTCAGCCATTACTGCTGTTGGCAGACTGAAAAGACCAAGGAGTGTTGTTACTGTTATTAAGGTTGCTTTCATAATCATTCCTCACTAATTAGCATTGTTCCCTTATGGGTTGTAAAAGAAATAGCAGACTCTACTCAAATTTTCCTTATGGTAGCGTTTATTTAGGGCGATCAGGAAAACCAGATCGAGATCATTGCCAAATGCAAATTGATCGAAGATAATGGGGCAAAATTTTAGTAATTTCCCTGTAGGTATGACCCATATTCCTCCGTTACCATCGGAACAGAATCCTTTTTTTCACTCTTTAGAGGATAATTTATCAGTGAATAAAGATCCTTGGTTAGCTGCTAATCTCTCGATGTTTTTCCCCGGTATTGGTCAATTCTATGCGGGAAAGTCTTCTAAGGGATTTATTTTTCTCATTGCTCAAATCATCTTATTAATAGCAGGATTTTGGTCTATTTTTGCTGCCAATGGACATCCATTATCAGGTTTAATTACTTTACTATTGGCGGGTGTCTTGTACCTGTTTAATGTCTTAGATGCTCATTTGAGTGTTTATCACGATCAAAAACACGAAATTAAGGAAAAAATTCCCCGTAAACATAAAAATCCTTGGTTTGCTGTGTTTGCTTCCCGCATTTTACCGGGGTTAGGCCATTTTTATTTGAAACGTTCCTTTCTCGGCCTGATTTTTCTGACACTAAGTCTTGTTTTTCTGCAACTAAATAACTTTTTTCAAGCGTTACTGTTTGTTGTTCCTTTGTTAGCTGCGATCGCAACTTACGATACCTATTGTACCTTTTGTACCGCTTCTCGGAAAACACCCACTTCTCAACGCTCTTTTGTGGCGATGATGGCAGGTTTTGTCTTTTTTAGTGGCTTAATTAGTGTTTACTTGCCTAATTGGCTTAATCAGCATTTTGAGCAGTTTATCATCCCCAGTCCTTCAATGGTGCCAACCTTACAAAGCGGCGATCGCATCTTTGTATCAGAAAATAAGAACTATAAAGCTAAACGAGGGGATATTGTTGTTTTCCAACCACCCGAAGCACTTCAGGAATTCGACATAACGGCATCTGACTTCTTCATCAAGCGAGTGATTGGTCTTCCTAACGATACCGTTGAGGTTCATCAGGGTCAAGTCTATATCAATGGTAATCCTTTGAATGAACCCTATATCGCAGAAATTCCCAATTACGAAGTCAAAACAATTACGATTCCTCCCCACCACTATTTTGTGTTAGGGGATAACCGTAACAATAGTATTGATTCTCATTTTTGGGGGTTTTTAAAGGAGGAATTGATTTTTGGCAAAGCTTACAAGATTTATTGGCCATTTAATCGAGTTAAATCTTTAAATCTTACTTAAAAAGGTTAACGACCCACCTGCTTAGGGAAATCTTGTTATCATAAAGCGTAAAGTAATGTTAACAATATTAAAACGATCTATGAACCTAACTCAGATTTCCCAACAACTCGAAAGTACCAACTCAAAAGATCGGATGTTGGCCTTAGCTTCTTTACGCACGGTTCCTAATGAAACGGCCGTTCCCCTGATTAAAAAAGTCCTTAATGATGAGGTTTTACAAGTCAGATCAATGGCTGTTTTTGCATTAGGCGTTAAGCCAACGGAAGAATGTTATGATATTTTGGTTAAATTGCTAGAAACTGACTCTGATTACGGCATAAGAGCCGATGCTGCGGGCGCATTAGGCTATTTAGAAGATCCCCGTGGATTTGAACCCCTTATTAGAGCATTTTATGAAGATACAGAATGGTTAGTGCGCTTTAGTGCAGCAGTATCTTTGGGAAATTTAGGAGATATTCGGGCAAAAAATGCTCTCCTAGAAGCATTAAGTAGTGATGAAACCGTTATCAAACAGGCTGCGATCGCTGCTTTAGGAGAAATTCAAGCCATTGATACGGTAGATAAAATTTTACAATTCGTTGATGATTCTGATTGGCTGATTCGTCAAAGACTCGCAGAAGCATTGGGTAAACTGAAAACAGATAAAAGTCTCTCTGCGCTGAAATTTCTAGCAAAAGATGAACATTCCACCGTCAGAGAAGCCGCACAATTTTCCCTAAAAACATGGGAGAATGGTTAACGGCTGTCCCCTAATTTCCTAAAATAAGGGATATCGTATCACCTTGTCAGGTTAAACCTTCTTTAGTTGTACCCCATTCATGGATATTCAGGAATTTCTCGAACATTGCGCTGGTAATTGGTTCTCACAACGTAGTAGCTATCACTTTGAAGCACAAAAAGGAACAAGCGATAAATCAGAATTAGTCATTGAATGGCTAACTTCGGACGATGCTACCGTGATTAAACGCTGTCAAACTTATAATATCGACCCAAAAACTTGTTTAGGGGGTTACAAAGTAAGTTGGGATACCTCTTGTGATTGGGGAAAACCGAAAAAAATGGGATCTGGGTTAACTGTATTTGTCCCTAATTCTGCAAACTCTGTAGAGGGAAGTCTATTAAGTGATTCTGAAGACACTATGGGCAGTTATAAGCTACATAATGATGAATCCCTTCATTTGACCCTATCTAAGACTGATATGTATCTTCAAGAACGGATTTGGTTTGTCAGTCCCAATTTAAGATTCCGTACCAGTCTTATTAAAGGAGACAATGGGTTTAATCGAACTGCTTTCTACTCAGAAATTCGTAAGCTTCCTCCTAAAGAGTAAACAGAGAAGAGTTGGAAACAGGTTTATTTTTGGGTAAAGAGAGATGAATCATTGTTCTAAGCGAACAGCCATTCCTGTGTCATCTGTCCGATAAACCCACATTTTATCTTGATATTCCATCACCACACGCCAACCATTAACAAAAGCTTGGGTACACAGTTCATCATTACCCCCTAACCCTAAACATCCATCTGGCCAAGTTTGACGACTTGATTGTTGTAGGATAAATTGACCTTCCTTAAGACTTGTACGACGGGATAAATCTTGGCGAATAGCAGCTTCAACCGATGGAGGAAGGGATGACTGGCTGATTAAAAGAGGCTGAATTGAACTAATAGAGTTAGACTGATGATAGAGGAGCGTCGCACAAGCTGGTTGACCATTCCCCCAGAATAAACCCAAAAGGAGTAAACAGAGAATTCCCCTTTGGTGTGGGATTATGGATTGCGGCCAGTAGTCAGACTGACGAAAATATTTCTTCATAGGTGTAAAATTCATCTTCCTTTTTGGGAACGCTATATATATCAATTTTATCGATTTGGTTAGGATTATGGCGAACAAGGAATGGCATTTTAACTCATAAGCCTAGTATTCACCTAAACTGAACCCCTCTATCCGTCATTCTCTAACCCCTATCCACCTCTGCTTTAAATGCGAATTGGCTTATGTCATCTCTTTGGTCATCTCAGCAACCCATACTCGCTCAAGTCACCGAGATAGAAGATTCTACCTCTGTTCTAGATTTAGGTGATTCGAGTCCAATTAATAGCAAATTGTTATTCCTAGGAACAGGATTTATTATTTTACTTGCGATCGCTGTTGCTGGTATCAGTTACTATCGTTACCATAAGGTGGCTAAAGCCCTAAAATTTGAAGAGTATAAAACTAGGGATTTAAAGAAAAAGCTAAAACTTGCCCTTGTTACCATTCGTAAAATGGAGGCGAATCCTGATTTAGTCCATGCACGAGGATTTAACCTTGATTATTTAAGAATGAGAATGGATGAAGAGGTATTCCATTATGTGATTGTCAATCAGATCAAAATGAAGGTGACTCAAATTATTGGGACAGCACTGCGTCCAAGCACTGATAAGGTACAAGCAGGAATTGTAGCAGGGGGGCGGCAAATTGACGAGAGTTTTGATGTTACCTATGAAGTAGAAACCCAAGAGGGAAAATGGAATAAGGGGGTTTTATTCCGCATTCAAATTAAATTAACCAAATTACCCACCCAATCTACTCAAGTCACCATTGAACAAATTATTGGCTGTATTGAAACCTTTTTAGCACCGAGTGCAGACCATCATAATTGGCAACCGGCGATTCAAGGCCATGTAGTTTATATGAGTTGGGATCAAAAGGCAAAACCTACCCCGCTATTAGTGATTGAACAATCGGAAGAAGGGGTAAATGTCAGTATGCGAACTAATCCAGTTCATCATCAAGTCCCGTCTAAATCTCCTAACGCAGCGGCTAAACCCACTAAGAGAAGTCAGTCGCTACGCTCCAATTCAAAATTATGAATTCAAAATTCACGCGTTACCCCATAGCTAAAGCTAGGGGAATCCTGAAATAAGGAATTTCATCCTTTTTTTGACTCCATAGCTGAAGCTAGGGGAATCCTGTACCTTAATTGATCAATTAAAATCACTTTTTTATATTATT